>NZ_JBAWFH010000514.1:0-11498 GCF_049591685.1 Rhodococcus sp. (in: high G+C Gram-positive bacteria)
CCACGAGAACGGAACGTAGATCTCGGCGACGTCTATCTGCTCGAGTGGATCGCTGATGCCCGACGCCTTCCACAGCGCGGCGGCGGCATCACGGCCGGCCTGGGGATTTACCTGGTCGCGCCCCGAGAACGTCGTCGGCTCGGTTCGCATCGCGGTGCCGTGAATCCATGCGACGGTTTTGCCGTCGGCCTCGCGGGCACGTGCGGTGTCCTCGTCGCCGATGACGATGGCGCAGGCACCGTCGGAGGACGGGCATGTCTCGTCGTATCGGATTGGATCCCACAGCATCTGCGACGCCTGCACCGACTCGAAGGTGATGTCGGGTTGTCTCAGATGGGCGTAGGGGTTCTTCGAACCGTTCAATCGATCCTTGACGGCGACCATGGCGCCGATGTGTTCGGGAGCGTTGGAGCGTCGAATGTACGACCGCACGTGCGGTGCGAAGTAGCCACCGGCGCCTGCGCCGACCGGCATGTTGAACGGCACCGGGATGGACAACGCCCACATGGCATTGCTCTCCGACTGCTTCTCCCAGGCGACCGCGAGCACGCGTCGGTGCACCCCCGACTGCACCAGCGTCGACGCCACCACGGCGGTCGAGCCGCCGACGGACCCCGCGGTGTGCACGCGTAGCAGCGGCTTACCGGTGGCGCCCAGGGCGTCGGCCATGAACAGCTCCGGCATCATGACGCCCTCGAACAGGTCGGGGGCCTTGCCGACGACGACTGCGTCGATGTCGTCCCAGGTCACCTCGGCGTCGACCATCGCGCGGTCGATCGCCTCACGCAGCATCCCGGACATCGAGACGTCGTGACGCTTGGCGACGTAGTGCGTCTGCCCGGTGCCGAGCACCGCGGCTGGGTGCTTGCCCACCTATCTGCCCTCCATGACCGCGACGAGATTCTGTTGCAGCAGTGGACCGCTCGTAGCGTGTGCGAGCACGCGCGCGTCCTTGCCGTCGAAGATTCGGGAGGCTGCGTGCCCGATTCGTTCGAGCCCGGCCGAGAACATCGGATTGCCGACGAGGGTGCCGCCGGACGGGTTGACCGTCGTGTCGCCGGAAAGCCATTCGGAGAGAATGATTTCCTGATGGGTGAACGGTGCATGCAGTTCGGCGGCCGTGATACTCGCGAGGTCGCCGCCCGACGCCTTCAATGCGGCGTTGTAGGCCGACGGTGCCGTCGTGAGGTCACGTGCGCCGAAGTTGGGGGAGTCGACGAGATGTTCGATACCGGAAATCCATGCCGGGTTCTCGCGCAGCGACCGTGCGCGGTCGCCCACGGCGAGGACGATTGCCGATGCACCGTCGGTGACGGGAGCGAGGTCGTGCGCCCGAAGCGGGTCGGCGATGTAGTCGGAGCTCAGTAGTTCCTCGACGTCGACGGCGGCTGTCAGCTGAGCGAGCGGGTGCGCGTTCGCGCGGTTGCGAGCGGCGACCTCGGCCATCGCTCGCTCGTCCCACTTGCCTGCGTCGATGCCGGCCCGTGCCTGAATGCCTGCCAGTGACAACGAGTCCGGCCACAGCGGCGCCACCAGGTACGGGTCCAGCTGCATCGCCAGTACTTTTGCCAACGTTCCGGCCGAGGACTTGCCGAAGCCGTAGACCAAAGCTGTCTCCGCCTCACCCGTCATCAGCTTTATCCACGCCTCGTACAGTGCCCACGCAGCATCCATTTCGACGTGCGACTCGTGAATCGGCGGCACGGCGCCGATGGAGTCGATGGCCGAGATGAAGGAGAAGGCCCGCCCGGCGAGGTAGTCGGAGGACCCCGAGCACCAGAAGTCGATGTCGGACTTTTCGATTCCGAGCTCGGAGTACAACTGCTGAAAACAGGGCACCAGCATTTCCACGCCGTTCGTCGTGCCCGGTGTCTCGGCCACGTTGGGTGCCTGCGCGAAGCCCACCACTGCAATGTCGGTCATGTCCCGCCCCTCAGAGGTGGTGCTTGTAGGTGTCGTACTCGGCGTCGGGTTCGCCCGTCGGCCGGAAGTACTCGATGTTCTCGAGGGTGTAACCCCACTCCTCGCGAGGTTTCCACTTCGCTTCGACGCGCATGCCCATCCGGATCTCGTCCGGCGTGCATTCGAGAATGAGGTGCAGAAACGCGATGTCGGCGCCGTCGAGCAACACGTACGCGGCGATGTACGGCGGCGTGATCCGTTGCCCCAGAAAAGGAACGTTGACGATGCAGTACGTCGTCACCACGCCGCGGTCGGGGAGTTCGATCTGCTCGGTGGTCGGTCGACCATCGGTGGGGTCCGCGCCCCGCGGAGGAACGTAGACCTTGCCCTTCGCATCGGTTCGGCCGCCGATGATCTTGCCTTCGGCGAGACCACGCAGGTAGTAACTCTCCTCGGCCGACGCGGAGTGCGTGTACTCGAGCCTGACCGGGGTGGTGATCATCGTGACGGGTTCGCCGGCAGCGCTCTCGGGTTCGGCCTCCGTGTCGCCGGGAACGAAACACTCGATGTCGTGAATGTCGCCGACGCGCTTCTCGGCCCATCGAGCCGACACCCGCATTCCGGTCGACATGGCGTCGGCGTCACCGGCGTCGACCGCATGCAGCAGCGCGGTGTCCGCTCCGTCGAGTCGGATCAACGCGAAGGCGAAGGGGTGATCGAGAGGTTGACCCTCGTACGGCGCCGCGACCCAGGACCACGAGACCACCGTGCCGGACGAACCGACGTCGACGAAGTCGGTGACGGGTTCCTTTGTGAGCGAATCATATTCGGGAGGTGGTACGTACACGCGTCCGTCGCTGCCTCGTCCGCCGATGATCTGTTTGCGTCGCAGACCCGTCAGAAAAGCGCCGATCGTCGGCCCGACGGAGCGGGTGTAGTCGAAGGCGTTGTTCAGAGGTGCGCTGAGTGGTGTGTTCACCATAGTCACACCCTGAGTAGAACAGGTTCTTATTATGGTGGCAAGACCGCCCGACGGAAGGCTCGTGATGAAGCTCGGATTACAGCTCGGCTACTGGGGTGCGCAGCCGCCCGTCGGCACCGGAGAACTGGTCGATGCAGCGGAGGCCGCAGGGTTCGACGCCATCTTCTCGGCCGAGTCCTGGGGGTCGGACGCGTTCACCCCTCTCGCGTGGTGGGGTGCACGGACGTCGAACGTCAGGTTGGGCACGTCCGTTGCACAGTTGTCGGCCCGAACGCCGACGAACTGCGCGATGCACGCACTCACGTTGGACCATCTCAGCGGTGGCCGCGCCATTCTCGGCCTCGGGGTTTCCGGACCCCAGGTGGTCGAGGGTTGGTACGGGCAACCGTTCGCGAAACCGCTCGCCCGCACCCGCGAATACGTCGATATCGTCCGGCAGGTGCTCGCCCGGGAAGCGCCTGTCACCAGCGACGGGCCGCACTATCGGTTGCCTGCAGGCGGCACCGGGCTGGGCAAGGCACTCAAACCGATCACCCATCCATTGCGCGCCGACCTGCCGATCTGGCTGGGTGCCGAAGGCCCGAAGAACATCGCACTTACTGCCGAGATCGCCGACGGGTGGCTCGCGATCTACTACTCGCCGCGGCTGGCCCCGATGTACGACGAGTGGCTCGACGAGGGGTTCGCTCGGCCGGGCGCGCGCCGCACCCGGGAGGATTTCGAGGTTGCGGCCACGTGTCAGGTCGTGCTGACCGACGACCGGGCAGCTACGCTGGCGCAGCTCAAGCCCACTATTGCCTTGTATGTGGGCGGGATGGGTGCCCCGGAGCTCAACTTCCACGCGCAGGTCTATCGGCGCATGGGTTACGACGCCGAGGTGGCCGAGATCGGGCGGTTGTTCCAGGCGGGCCGGAAGGAAGAGGCTGCCGCCGTGGTGCCCGACGAGATGGTCGCGGAGACGATGATCGTCGGCGACGCCGCCCGCGTTCGCAGCGAGGTGGCACGGTGGGCGGATGCGGGCGTCACGATGCTGCTGGTGACTGCTCGCGATGTCGATCAGGTGCGTGA
Organism: Rhodococcus sp. (in: high G+C Gram-positive bacteria); assembly: GCF_049591685.1. GTDB lineage: Bacteria > Actinomycetota > Actinomycetes > Mycobacteriales > Mycobacteriaceae > Rhodococcoides. The sequence continues at coordinate 3,953 of NZ_JBAWFH010000514.1, forward strand.
GCTGAAGTCCTTGCTCATTGAGTAGAACACGTTCTAGATTGAACGGCATGACGGTCCAACAGCAGACTGAAACGCGCACCGGTGGGCTCTGGAACATAGCCTCCGAGGAGCCCGATCGAATCGCACTCGTCGACCCGGACGGGCAAGCCCGAACCTATGGGCAGTTGGTCTCCGACGCCAACAGGTACGGCCGCGGTCTGCAGGATCTCGGTCTGCGGCCGGGTGACAGCGTCGTGATGATGCTGCACAACAGCGCCGATCTCGTCGCGTTCTACTTCGCGGCGTTCCAGACGGGGCTGTACATCGTCGCGGTCAACTGGCATCTGACTGGACCCGAAGTCGCCTACATCCTTAGGGACAGTGAGGCGAAAGCCCTTGTGGCATCGAGCCGATTCGCCGACGCCGCCCGCGTTGCCGCCGTCGATTCCGGCGTCGAGCACGCCTTCTGTGTCGGGCACATCGACGGATTCACACCCCTGCACGACCTCGGTAACTCGGACGAGCGCCCCGAAACCCGCACTGCAGGTGGCCCGATGCTGTACACGTCGGGAACCACGGGCAAGCCCAAGGGTGTACGCCGCCCGCTGACGGGTGCAGATCCCGATCAGGTGCCCCTCGCCTCGAGTGGTTTCTTCGCGATCTTCGATATCCGGCCGTTCGACGACCACGTCCACATCTGTGGGTCGCCGCTCTATCACACGGCGGTACTGAACTTCGTCGCCATCTCGATTCAATTGGGCCACAGGGTGGTCCTGATGGATCGGTGGGATCCGGAGGAGATGCTCGCGCTGATCGATCGCCACCGCGTCACGCACAGTCACATGGTGCCGACGCAGTTTCATCGACTGCTCGCGCTCGACGAAGACATCCGAAACAAATACGACGTGTCGTCGCTGCGGGTGATGATTCACGGCGCCGCGCCGTGCCCGCTCGAAGTCAAACGCCGAATGCTCGACTGGTGGGGCCCGGTCGTCACCGAGTACTACGCGGCGACCGAAGGGGGCGGAACCGTCATTTCCGGAGCGGAATGGCTGCGTAAACCCGGTTCGGTCGGCACCGCCTGGCCGAACTCTGTGGTCAAGGTTCTCGCCGACGACGGCACCGAGCTGCCGGCCGGGGAGCCCGGCCAGGTGTACATGCGGATGGGTGGGTCCAGCTTCGAATACCACCACGACAGGAAGAAAACCGAGGAGTCCCGCGTCGGAGACCTGTTCACGCTCGGCGACATCGGCTACCTCGACGAGGACGGCTACCTGTTCCTGTGCGACCGCAAATCGGACATGATCATCTCCGGAGGCGTCAACATCTATCCGGCCGAGATCGAGGGAGAGATCATCACGCACCCCAAGGTTGCCGACGTCGCGGTCTTCGGTGTGCCGCATGCCGATTGGGGTGAAGAGATCAAGGCGGTGGTGCAACCGGAACCTGGTGTCGAACCCGGCGAGGCGTTGACCGAGGAGATCATGGCGTTCGCCCGCGAGCGCCTGGCGAAGTTCAAGCTGCCGAAATCGGTGGACTACACCGACGAGCTACCGCGAGACCCGAACGGCAAGCTGTACAAGCGCAGACTGCGCGATCCGTACTGGCAGGGGCGAAGGAACATCTAGAGCGGATCGTGCTGGATCCGATCCATCGGTGTGCCGACCTTGCGCAGCGCATACAGCGTGGTGCGCACCATCGACGGTGAACCGCAGATCTGGATCTGACGGTCGGCCCACGAACCGAACTGTGCGACAACCTTGCCGATGGGCCCGTGCAATCTGTGGTGCATTCCGAAGGGCAATTCCTGCGTCGGACCGGAATGCCACCACGGGTCCTCGTCCTCCTCGGTGACCGGAACGACCGTCAACCACGGGTTGGACAGCGAAAGCTGCCACAGCGTGTGCGCGTCGTACAGGTCGCGCGGGTACGTGCCGCTCACGAAGAGATGCACGCGCGGGTTGGTGCTGCGCCGAGTCATGTCCATGATCTGCGCGCGCAGTGGGGCCAGGCCGGTGCCACCGGCGATCATCAGTACGTCCTCGGGACTCGTCCGGTCCACCTGCAGACCGCCGAGCGGAGGACTGACCGCCCACCGGTCGCCGACCACCGACTCCGTCACCATGGCGGGACTGACCCACCCGCCCGACACGCGTCGAACATGAAACTCGATCTCGCCCTGCGGGTTACACGGAATGGCAGGGGAGAGGTAGCGCCAGAGTTTCGGCCGCTGCGGAATCTGCACGCTGACGTATTGGCCCGGGAAATAATGGATCCCCTCGTCCAGTTGCAACCGGATGACGGCCAGGTCGTCCAGCACTCGTTGGTGTTCGACGATGGTGGCACCCCAATACGGAGGAAGCTCCTCGGAGTCTGCTCCGACGGCCATGTTGTCGGTGACCGATGCCAAGCTCTCGTGCCATGCATCCTCTACCTCGTCGGTCCATACCTCGTTGCCGACGAATGTGCGAAAAGCCGCAACCAATGCTTCGGCACCGGCGCGGAGGTGTGAACCGTCGATCCCGTGCTTGCGGTGGTCGCGGCCCAACTGAGCGAGGAACGGCTCGACCCGGTCGGTTCTGTCGAGGTTGTCGAACACGTGAGCCAGGGCGCGAACGAAGTGGTCGCGCTGCTGGTTCATCGACGCGGGGAAGAAAGTCCGGTACTCGGGATGCGCGACGAAGAGCTGCGCGTAGAAGGAACGCGCGAGAAGCTCGGGGCCGTTCTCCACGGCCAATACGGACTTGAAACCGGCACGAACCAGGGAGATCGTTCGCTCATCTAGCAATGATCGACCTCCGTCGCGGTCTGACGGTTCCTTAATGGACCGATCGAGGGTAACCCGATCGATCACCACTGGCTACCGAAGTTTCCGGACCAATTCAAGTTGAGCGGAACAGACTCAACTTCCGTATCGTTGTACCGAGCGACACTCGAACTGTTCCCGTTCGAGATGAACGACGAGAGAGAGAAGGTGACCGGTGGACAGTTTCACCCCCACCACGAAGACGCAGGCCGCACTCAGTGCAGCCCTGCAGGCCGCATCCGCGGCCGGAAACCCGGACATCCGTCCGGCGCATCTGTTGGTGGCGTTGCTCGATCAGACCGACGGCATCGCCTCACCCCTGTTGAAGGCAGTCGGCGTCGATCCCGCGACGGTGCGCGGTGAAGCGCAGAAGCTGGTCGATCGGTTGCCCTCCGCCACGGGTTCCACCACCACGCCGCAACTCGGCCGCGAAGCCCTCGCTGCGATCACCACGGCCCAGGGTCTCGCAACGGAGCTCGACGACGAGTTCGTCTCCACCGAGCACCTGATGGTCGGCCTCGCCACCGGCGACAGTGATATCGCCAAGATGCTCACCGGCCACGGGGCAGGCCCCAACGAATTGCGCGACGCATTCCAGACGGTCCGCGGCAGCGCGCGCGTCACCAGTGCAGACCCCGAGAGCACCTACCAGGCGCTCGAGAAGTACAGCACCGACCTGACGGCTCGCGCTCGCGAAGGTGAACTCGACCCCGTCATCGGGCGTGACACGGAAATCAGGCGCGTCGTACAGGTTCTTTCGAGGCGGACCAAGAACAACCCCGTTCTCATCGGTGAGCCCGGCGTAGGCAAGACGGCCATCGTCGAAGGTCTGGCGCAGCGCATCATCGCCGGCGACGTTCCGGAAAGCCTGCGGGGTAAGACCGTGGTGTCCCTCGACCTCGGCTCGATGGTGGCCGGCGCCAAGTACCGCGGCGAATTCGAGGAGCGACTCAAGGCCGTCCTCGACGACATCAAGAACTCGGCCGGACAGGTGATCACCTTCATCGACGAGCTGCACACCATTGTCGGTGCAGGCGCCACCGGCGAGTCGGCGATGGACGCCGGCAACATGATCAAACCGATGCTTGCCCGCGGTGAACTCCGACTCGTCGGCGCCACCACCCTCGAGGAATACCGCAAGTACATCGAGAAGGACGCGGCACTAGAGCGTCGATTCCAGCAGGTCTACGTCGGCGAGCCGTCGGTCGAGGACACCGTCGGCATTCTCCGCGGCCTCAAGGAGCGCTACGAGGTGCACCACGGCGTCCGCATCACCGACTCCGCACTGGTGTCGGCGGCCACGCTGTCCGACCGCTACATCACGTCGAGGTTTCTCCCGGACAAGGCAATCGACCTGGTTGACGAGGCGGCGTCGCGCCTGCGAATGGAGATCGACTCGCGTCCCGTCGAGATCGACGAGGTGGAGCGTTCGGTTCGGCGTCTCGAAATCGAGGAGATGGCGCTCGAGAAGGAGACCGACGATGCGTCCAAGGCACGCCTCGAAAAGCTGCGTGCCGAGCTCGCCGACGGCCGCGAAAAGCTCAATCAGCTCAGCACCCGGTGGCAGAACGAGAAGAACGCCATCGACTCGGTGCGAGTGCTGAAAGAGCAACTCGAGACACTGCGCGGTGAATCCGAGCGCGCCGAACGAGACGGCGATCTGGGTAAGGCAGCCGAGCTGCGCTACGGCCGCATCCCTGCCCTGGAAAAAGAGCTCGCGCAGAAGACCGACGATAGCCCCGCCCAGGACGACGTCATGCTCAAGGAAGAGGTCGGACCGGACGACGTCGCAGATGTCGTTGCTGCCTGGACCGGAATCCCGGCGGGTCGCATGCTCGAAGGAGAGACCGAGAAACTCCTGCGCATGGAGGACGAGATCGGCAAGCGTGTCGTCGGCCAGCGCGAAGCTGTGCAGGCGGTGTCCGACGCCGTCCGTCGAGCACGCGCCGGAGTGGCAGACCCAAACCGTCCCACCGGATCGTTCCTGTTCCTGGGTCCGACCGGCGTCGGCAAGACCGAGCTCGCGAAGTCGCTCGCGGACTTCCTCTTCGACGACGAGCGCGCGATGGTTCGGATCGACATGAGCGAGTACAGCGAGAAACACGCCGTCGCGAGACTCGTCGGTGCTCCTCCGGGCTACGTCGGATACGAAGCGGGTGGCCAGCTCACCGAAGCCGTCCGGCGACGCCCGTACACCGTGGTGCTGTTCGACGAAGTCGAGAAAGCCCACCCCGACGTGTTCGACATCCTGCTCGCCGTCCTCGACGAGGGCAGGCTGACCGACGGTCAGGGCCGCACCGTCGACTTCCGGAACACCATCCTGATCCTGACCTCCAACCTGGGAGCCGGAGGCGCAAAGGACCAGGTGATGGACGCAGTCCGGCGCGCGTTCAAGCCGGAGTTCGTCAACCGGCTCGACGACGTCGTGGTGTTCGATTCGCTCGACGAGAACCAGCTGGAGTCGATCGTCGACATTCAGTTGAACCTGCTGGCCTCGCGGCTCGCGGCCCGCAGGTTGACCCTCGACGTGTCCTCGCCCGCGAAATTGTGGCTCGCAGTACGCGGATACGACCCCATGTACGGCGCTCGTCCGCTGCGCAGGCTGATCCAGCAGGCCATCGGTGACCAACTCGCGAAGCTGTTGCTCGCAGGTGACATCCGCGACGGCGATGTCGTCCCGGTCAATGTGTCACCGGGCGGCGACAGCCTGATCCTGGGCTAGGTCTCGGGCAACGAGGCCCAGCGTCGCGAGGCCCACCGGCAGTCCGCCGGTGGGCCTCGTTGTGGACGTACCCTCGACACCATGAGCAATCCGGAGGATCCGCGCGAAAGGACCGGGGATCGGCCGTGGGAGGACGGCACACCCAACCCGCCGACCGACCGGCCGGACGGCGATCAGCCCACCGAAGCCTGGCAGCAGTACCCGGACCAGCATCGTTACCCGGACCAGCAGCAGTACCCGGACCAGCAGCAGTACCCGGACCAGCAGCAGTACCCGAATCAGCAGAATGCGACTCAGCAGTTCCCGACCCAGCAATACCCAGGGTCGCAGGGGTACCAGCAATATCCGGACTCGCAGCCGTACCCCGACCAGCCGACTCAGCAATACGGCTACCCCCAGCAGCAGTACGGACAGCAGCCCCATGGACAAGGGCAGTACGGACAAGGGCAGTATGGACAAGGGCAGTACGGACAAGGGCAGTACGGACAGGGGCAGTACGGCCAGTACGGCCAGCAGCCGAACCCCACGCAGGCTCTGCCGCCCTACGATCCGAACCAGCACCAGGCGGCCAACAATCAGTACGCGGCCGGCCAGCCGTATACGGCCGCTCAGCCCTACGATCAGGCAGGTCCGCCCGGCGCACCCGGTGCCGAGGGCGATCCCACACCAGGTGGATCGTCCAAGAAGTGGATCTTCGCGGCCGTGGCCATGGCCGCGCTCGCTGTAGTGGTGCTCGCCGGAGTGCTGTTCGTGACCAATCAGAAGCCCGAGCCGAGTACGACAGCGATCCGTCCGCCGAGCACCAGCCTGGCACCACTGCCGACCCTTCCGCCCAGCCAATCGCCGCTCGTCCCCCCGACAACTCCCGGAGGACTCGTCCCCGGCGGAATCCCCGAAATCCTCGGCGGGGCAGGTGCGGCCATCGGAACCATCACCGCGATCGACGGAACCACCCTCTCCCTCGAAGGAATCGACGGCGCACCCGTCACCATCGTGGTCACACCCCAGACTCAAATCCTGTCGCTGTCCGGATTCGATGTGGCATCCCTGAGAGTCGGCTCACTCGTCGTCGTCAACGGCAGTCCGATGCAAGACGGCACCATCACCGCCGACGTCATCGTCGAAACACCGGATCTCGGCGGCTAGGTCGTTCCGCAAGCTCCACTCCTGTGCCCTCGGGTCGTTCCGCAAGCTCCACTCCGGAAGCTATAAGCTGGCCCCCGATGACGGCTATGTGGTTCGGACTTGCAGCGATCGCTCTTCTCGGAGCGGTTGCGCTCCTCTATATCGATCGGTCGCGGCGTGATCAGCACGGCCGCGTTCGACAGATGTGGGCGAAGGCGCAGGGCTACACCTACACCGCCGCCGACGACGAGCTCGTTCTGCAGTTCAGCCGCGCAGTGCTCGCGAAACCGGAACACACGACGGGATTGGACATCGTCCGCGGAGTTCGCCGCGGCGAGCGGTTCGTGCTGTTCGATGTCGAGGAAGCGGCCACCATCGTCGCGGTACAGCGGCCCGTCGGTTCCGACGTCGACATCGATCTGCGCCTCAAGGGGACGCCGCCGCCACGGGAACCGGACATGGAACTGCTCGGAGCCATCGGGCCGCGCGTGGTGTTTGCGACGAACGTCGAGGTTGCCCGTCGGGTCTGCGACCAACGTATGGCTGCGTTCACCGAGTCCGTCCCCGCGAGCCTGTCGCTGCTGTGGAGCGAGAACGATTGGACCCTGGGCTCGCTGCCTCTCGGCAGCTCCGGCCGCGAATGGGATGCCGCGATCGACGCCGTGGCACGACTGTCCGGAATGCTCCACGTACTTCCGCCCGTGGCGCGCAGAACGCAGGGCCACTCCCGCGGCCAGCAGACCACGCAGCGTCGCCGCCCCGAAACACCCGCCGCGCGATCCGAGCCCGAGGGGAGGGAGTCCGGCAGATCCGAGACCGGGCGTTCGGCAGTTCGCCGAGAGCAGAGCCCGCAGGCCCCCCGCCAGGACATTCCTCGTACCGAAGGCCGAGCACCACTGAGGGCAGCACCCGAC
>NZ_JBAWFH010000515.1:0-1815 GCF_049591685.1 Rhodococcus sp. (in: high G+C Gram-positive bacteria)
GGTCGGGGATGGCTCCGATGAACGCCGTTCACCACGTCGACGCGGGGTTGTCGCAGTCCCACTGGCGTGCGGAAGTCGCGGCGGCACGCAGACGCCCGGGGCAACGATGGGGAATACCCGCGACTGCTGCGGTACTGCTTCTCAACCTTGCCGGGTTCCTGACGCTTCCCTTCCTTCTGAACACGGATGTGCCGGGATTTTTTGTCTTCGCCATCATGGTTCCGAGCGTGCTGGCCCTCACGTTGTCTCTGGCGTTCAGCTGGTATCGCGGCAATGGTCCGGTCGTGGACTTCGGACTGCCGACTTCGGTATCGGAGTTCGGTGGCCAGTTCAAAACCGGCGTTGCCTGGGGTTCGGCTGCTCTCGGAGGCGGCTTCCTCCTGGCCCTCGTCGTGCTGTCCCAGACGGACCTGTCGGACCAGGCGCCCCTCGGTGGGCTGCCCGATGTGCCGATGCCGTGGAAAATCGTCCTCGCCCTCTGGATCTGGTTGGGGGCACCGTTCTGCGAAGAGATCATGTTCCGCGGAATGCTCTGGGGGGCGCTCGAACGCCGCGTGGCGCCGACCGCGTTCTCTTGGCTGGGCAATCGCTGGGTGATCCTGGTGATCACCGCTGTGCTGTTCGCGCTGTGGCACCGCGAGGGGTGGAGGTTCGTGGTTCTGCTGTGGGGCGGCATCGCCATAGGCATGGCCCGCATGCGATCGGGATCTGTCACAGCGTCCACGACGGCCCATTCCGTCAACAACACCCTTCCCGCCCTCGCGGTTCTGATCGTTGCGTGAGCCGGTCGGGTACGGGCGATTAACTTCTCGCGGCCATCGTCTGGCACAATAGGCTGCTGTTCGCCCGTCCACCGGTTACGTACCGTACGGCGGTCACAACACCCCTTCAACGCAAAACCGGGTGCGCAACCCATGCGCACCGCAGAATTGCGCCGTGACCACTTCGAAAGGCTCCATTCATGGCTGTCAAGATCAAGCTCATGCGTATCGGTAAGATCCGCACCCCGCACTACCGCGTCGTCATTTCCGACGCTCGCACCCGCCGTAACGGCCGTGCGATCGAGACCATCGGCACGTACGAGCCCAAGCAGGACCCCAGTATCATCGACATCAACTCGGAGCGCGCTCAGTACTGGCTGGGCGTCGGTGCACAGCCGACCGAGCCCGTCGAGGCCCTGCTCAAGATCACCGGCGACTGGCAGAAGTTCAAGGGCCTCCCCGGTGCCGAGGGAACCCTCCGCTTCGCCGAGCCCAAGCCGTCCAAGCTCGACCTGTTCAACGCTGCGCTTGCTCAGGCCGACGCCGAGCCGATGGGCGACGCCACCACGGCCAAGAAGAAGAAGTCGGCAAAGGCCGATACCGCTGCATCCTCCGACGCTGCAGCGTCCGACGCCGCCACCGAGACGGCAGAGGCGCCGGCCGCCGAGGCTGCTGAGAAGTGAGTGCCGTTGTCGCCGACGCCGTCGAACATCTCGTTCGCGGCATCGTCGCCAATCCTGACGACGTTCGCGTCGACATGATCACCGGTCGCCGCGGTCGTACCGTCGAGGTGCACGTGCATCCCGACGACCTCGGCAAGGTGATCGGTCGCGGAGGTCGTACGGCCACCGCACTGCGCACGCTCGTGTCCGGTATCGGTGGGCGCGGGATTCGCGTCGACGTCGTCGACACCGACCAGTAGAAGTACGCATGGAGCTCGTTGTCGGTCGTGTGGCAAGGTCGCACGGCGTCAAAGGTGAGGTCGTCGTCGAGGTTCGCACCGACGAGCCCGACGAACGCTTCGCTGTCGGAGCTGTACTGCAGGGGCGTATAC
>NZ_JBAWFH010000516.1:0-1522 GCF_049591685.1 Rhodococcus sp. (in: high G+C Gram-positive bacteria)
GCTGCGTACCGAGCGGGTCACAAGCCGGCCGCGAACGCATGTGAGGAGACACCATGGTGAGAGGTGTGCCGTCCAGGCCCGTCGAACTGCCCGTACCGTGCGCCGAAGTGTGGGATTGGCAGCTTCACGGATTGTGTCGCGGGTTCGACTCCTCGGTGTTCTTCCATCCGGAGGGGGAGCGCGGCAGGGCAAGGGCAGTGCGGGAACGCCAGGCCAAGGACGTCTGCGCACGGTGCCCGGTGCTGGCGCAGTGCCGCTCCCACGCGCTCTCGACCAACGAGCCGTACGGCGTCTGGGGCGGCATGTCCGCCCACGACCGCGCCGATCACTACCGCAGCGAAGCTCAGCTGGCCTGACCGCCGATCGGCCGACGATCGGATTCGTGTCGGTGCACTCGTGCACGATGTCGACCTATGAACAAGGTCCTGCGAGCGACACTCGTCAGTGCAGTCGTCATCACCACGGTCATCGGTATCGCTTCGTTCGTGCTGAGCTTCGCGGCGCTGTGGGATCTGGCCACCATGGCCGGTGTGCCACGTAATCTGTCGTGGCTGTGGCCGGTCATCGTCGACGGCACCATCCTGCAGGCCACCATCTCGGTCATCGCGTTGGCGCAGTTCGATCAGCAGAGCAGTGGCCGCCGCTTCTTCTGGGCTGTCCTCGTCATCGCGGCACTGGTCAGTATCGGCGCTAATGCGTTGCATGCCTTCATCTCTCAGGCAGGCACGTTGTACCCGGCCCTGTCCGCCGCTATCGCCACGGTGGCCCCCGTCAGCCTTCTCGCCGCCACCCACGGGCTCGGCATCCTCGTGAGGATCCCGACGGTGCATCCAGCTGAGCGGCCCGAGCCGGATCCCGGACGTGGGCCCGATACCCGCGAACATCGGTCTACGACGAACACCGCCGCAGTTCAGAAGCTTCTCGAGGCTGCCCCGGCCCTCGAACCTGCCGCAACCCCGACGCCCGTTGCCGAGCCGGCGTATACCGCGACCCCGGCTGCGACGGCCAACGCCACTTCGCCGACCGCCACTGCTTCGCCGACCGCCACTGTTTCGTCGCCTGCCACTGCTTCGCCGACCGCCACTGCTTCGCCGACCGCCACTGCTTCGCCGACCGTGAGCATGGCCGACCTTGCGGATATGAGGGACCCGCTCGCCGATGTGGACCGGTGGATTCTCGACGACGATCGTGCAGAAGACCTGTTCCCTGTGGATGCGCCGTGAGGCGTGGCACTATCGAGAAGATGACCGAGGTAACACCGCAGAAACCAGGCTCCGGGCAGGAATCCGTCTGGGATTACCCCCGCCCGCCGCTGCTCGAACATTCGACGCGCTTGATCACCGTGCGGTTCCATGGCGTGCTCGTGGCCGAGACCAGGGACGCGTGGCGGGTATTGGAAACGAGCCATCCGCCGACCTGGTACGTCCCGCGTGACGACGTCGCGCCCGGTGCGCTCACGGCGTCGGCCGCTCGGTCGACGCATTGCGAGTGGAAGGGCGCGGCCACCTACTGGGACGTGCAC
>NZ_JBAWFH010000517.1:0-12353 GCF_049591685.1 Rhodococcus sp. (in: high G+C Gram-positive bacteria)
GGTTCCCGCTGTTGACGTCGTTCGCGCTGCAGACCGCTCCTGCGGGTCACGGCGCCGTGGTCATCGGCTTGCTTCCGGCGGCGACGGCAGCGGTCGCCGTCATCCGCACCCGCGAGCGACCACCGACGGCGTTCTGGGTGGCAGCTGCGGTCGGGGCTGTATCCGCGGTCGTGTTCGCCCTCGGGTCGGGGGGTGGCTCGCTCGCTCTGCACTGGTCGGATCTGCTGCTGTTCGGCGCGGTGATCGCCGCCGCTATCGGTTACGCAGAGGGCGGGCTGCTGGCCGGCGAACTCGGGGCGTGGCAGACCGTCTCGTGGGCTCTGGTCGTCGCGTCGCCGGTGATGGTTGTCCTGGCGGGCATCTCGATGGCGCTGCAGACACCCACGGGGACGCCTCTCGCCTGGGCCGCGTTCGGCTACCTCTCCGCCGTCAGCATGTTCCTCGGCTTCTTCGCGTGGTACCGGGGCCTGTCGATCGGGCCGATGGCCAGGGTCAGTCAGGTGCAACTGGTGCAGCCCGTCATGACGATTTGCTGGGCGGCTCTGCTGCTGGGCGAGGTCCTGACGTGGCAGACGGCCGTCGGCGGCATCGCGGTCATCGCGTGCGCGGCAGGCGCCGTCGTGGTCAGATCATCCGTCAGACCTGCAGGTCCTGCACGAACGTAATTGTGTTGCCCGCCGGGTCGTCGACGTCGAGTGTCTTCACCACACCCGGATATTCGACGATGTCCCCGACGTCGATGCCTGCATCGCGTAGGTCGCCCATGTGGGCGTCGAGGTCGGCGACGCCGAGGACGACGCCGGTTTTACCTGCGGTGGCGGGGTTGACGCTGACCTGGATCCAGGCGTTCTCGGCGATCTGCCACTCGGCCGTGTCGTCCATGGGTTCCATGTCGGGTGCCCGCCCCAGCAGCGATTCGTACCAGAGTCGGGCGGCGTCGAATTCTTCGACGGGAAGGACGGCGACAACGTTGTCGAGCTTCATTTCTCGTTCCTCCCGCAGACCCGATTCGACACGACAGAGCGAAATCGTAAACCGGTCGGGCCGCCGATGAGCCCACAATCGCCGACGCCCGTCGCGCAGCTATCGGCCGCGAGTCATGCGCCATCCCGCGCGCGCCAGAATTGTTGCGACGATCCAGCCGATCAGGGCACCGAGAACCGGCGCGATCAGCGGAAGGTACTCACGCAGAACCTGCAGGACCCCCGGGTCGTATCGCCCCACCACGAAGGCGTAGTTGACGCGCACCGGCTGCGACGCCGCGTAGATCCACACGTATCCTACGACGGCGCCGGCGAACAGCCCGAAGACCGACAGTGTGAATTTCAAGCTGCGCATGATTCTGGCCGTCCTCGATACATCGTTCGCGGGCCGAATGATCGTACGACGGATACCGCCGACGCGTCCACCGCGGCCGACGCTGATTGGGCGCGAAGGTCTGCGACCCGGCTCGAACCGGCGGGTGGGCCTGTAAACGCTTGCAAAGCAATGCATCCGGCCCGAATCTCGCGGGCGCCACAGCATGTGCGCACGCTCTTTCGGCAGCCGCCATCGGGTACCGTGACGCTTGGTCTCGTTGGCGGGGCCGTATTGCTCGAGCGAGGGCCATGGAGGACAGATGCCGGACCGTTCGAACAGTGTCGACGGTTGCCGCCGACGCCGTCCGATCGCTGCGGTCGTGTTCACGATGGCCGTCGCCCTGTTCGCAGCGGGATGTTCCGGAGGCGACGACGACGCACCCGTCTCCGTCACCGCGACCAGCGCCTCACCGTCGAAGGCATCCACCTCGACCAACACGCCGACCCTCGTTCCGCCGAGCACGGTCGCGTCGGTGGATCCTGCCCCACCTGCTGCCGTCGAGCCGGGGCCTCCTGCGTACAGCCCCGAGCCCTTGTATATCGAACCGCAGTACACCGAACCCCAGGATGTTCAACCCCGATACACCCCGACCCCGTACACCCAACCGCAGGCACCTCGGCAGGTAGATCCGGTGGTTCCGCCGGCTGCGCCGTTGGATTCATACGGATTCCCGTTGGGGACGATCTGCGGTGCGGTGTCGTGCACCTCGCCGGATGGGATGACGTTCGTCAATCCGGACGCGCCGGGGCCGATGTTCGACCTCTGCGATCGCACCTTCTGCCCACCGCCGGGCCTGCAGATCATTCCCGACCGGCTCCCGTCCACGGGTAGCTCGAGGTAGCACTGTCCGTACTGCACAATGCACGGGTGACTCGGACCCGTCGTAGGTTGTTGCTGTCCGCGGGTGTGACCGCCGCGGTCGCTGCCGTTCTGGTCGTCGGACCGCTCAAAACGCCTGCGCTGTACGTCTGGAACGCGCAGTGCTTCGGTTGGTCCACCAGCAACGAGGGTCCGCGGCTCGTCGCGTTGGGAGACTCCATTGCGGAGGGCAATTCAGCCGTCGCCTGGGGGATTTACGGTGACACGTCGTGGTATTCGCACCTCGTATGTGGTGGTGACGCACCCGCCGCCAACGGCCTCAACGCCGGTAAGACGGGGCAGACAACCGCGCAGATCGCCGGACGCGTGGGCGACGCCTTGGCAGCGGCCCCGGATGTTCTGGTGGTCAACGGGGGTACCAACGACCAGGCGAGATCCATCCCGCTGGAGGAAACGATCGTGAACCTGCGGGCGATCCTGGACCGCGCGAGCGATGTCGAGACGGTCATCCTCGCGACGGTGCCGCCTGCCCGGTCCGCGTCGGGCGAGCTGATGAACGACGCAATCCGCTCTCTTGCTGCGGAGCGCGGCGTGCCGGTCGTCGATTTTGCCGCGACGCTGCGACAGCCTGGGTCGACGTTCGACGGAGTTCACCCGACCGCGGACTCGGCGCGGCTGATGGCGGAGCAGGTTCGCGACGCCGCCGGCCTCGACACAAAACCAACCGTGTGACACGTTGCACTATGCGAATAACAACTTCGGTAAGATTTCTGGCCCCCGAGCAAACTCAGTCGCTCTTACTGCACAATCCATGGGTGAAGATCCGAAGAAACAGCACCCCTCGTCCACCCGGCTCGAGCCATCCGGTGCAGGTCGCCGGCGTCGTAGCGCTGGTGTTGGCGGTGCTCACCGCGCTCGCATTGGTCGCAGCGACCGGACGGCTCTGAGCGGCCGGTTCGTTAAGCTCGTCGGATGTCTACCGGTAAACGCGCAATTTTACGACGCATCGTCGCCGTCGTCGTGGCCGCCTGCGCCTTATTCACGCTGGTCAACGGCATCGTCGAGGGCAGTTGGCTGTCGATATTGTTCGCCGTTGCCAGCGCCGTCGTGCTCGTGGACTGGCTTCGACCGAAACCCCTGCGCCAACCGCTCGACCCCGCGACGGTTCCGCCCGACGATGTCCGCGCGTCGATAGCCTCCACCGACAGCCGCATCATGGCCATCAAGTCGTTGCGCGAGAAGCACGACGGGCTGGGCCTGAAGGACGCAAAAGACCTCGTCGACGCCCAGCTCGACACCTGACGCACCGCCCCCACCCCGCATCGATGTCACATTCCAACCGTCTAGCCGTTGCCACGGCACATCGATGCCGGCACCCCGGCCAGCGAACCGGCACCCCGGCCAGCGACCCGCCATGCACCATGGGCCACAGCACAGCTCAGGCCAGGTCCTCCGGCCGGATTTTGAGCTTCTCCGAAATCCGGGCGAGGGCTGTTTTGTCTTCTTCCGTCAGCGGGTCGAGTACGTATTGCCGGACTGCGCGGACGTGGGTGGGTGCGGCGGCTTCGACTACTTCGTAGCCTGCGGGGGTGAGTGCGGCCATGGTGTAGCGGCCGTCGTCGGGGTCGGGTGAGCGTTCGACCCAGCCTCGTTGTTCGAATCGTTTGACCACGTTGGACAACCGGGAGAGTGAGCCGTTGGTGAGGTAGGCGAGCTGGCTCATGCGGAGGCGTAGTTCGGGTGCTTCGGAGATGTGGCTGAGGGTCAGGTACTCGAAGAGTGTGATGCCGGACTTCTGCTGAAGCGGGGCTTCGAGGCGGCCTGGCATCAGTAGGACGAGGGATACGAGTCCTGTCCACGCGGCTTTTTCGGCCGGGTTCAGCCACAGCTCGTCGTCGTCCGGTGCCATGCGGACACCCTACCGACGCAATCGACGCTTCAAGCGTGAAGTGAACATGCTACTTTTGCTTCAAGGATGAAGTTATCAAGCGAGAGGCAAGCACCATGAACGCACCGGAATTCTTCGTCACCCCCGGCTACGGCGACTACATGCTCGAGAACCTGCGCTACAGCCAGGCACTCCGGGTCGGCAACCGCGTCGACATCTCGGGTCAGGGCGGGTGGGACGACGAAATCAACTTCCCGGCCGACCTCGAGGAGGAGATCGTCAAGGCGTTCGACAATGTGGAGCGGACGCTCGCCGTCGCGGGCGCGTCATGGTCGGATGTCGTCGCGCTCGATTCGTTCCACATCCCGGAGACTTCGACGGGGTTCATCGGCGAACTCACCGGACGGGTGATGGTCGAGCAAATGAGGCTGCGGATGGGCGATCGAGCACCCATCTGGACGGAGATCGGGGTCGCGGCTCTGGGCGCGCCGGGCATGCGCGTCGAGATCCGGGTGACGGCCATTCTCCCCGAGGCGGCGTGACCGTTCCGTTACCAATCGGTCACATTGCTGTGATGAAACCATTCCGACGAAGAGATGTTCCCCTGACAGAGTTGTCCACAGAAGCACAGGGGACTTCGGACGCATGGGAGTAAAGGATGATCACAGCAGCACACCCGCTTTTCGTCGACGCAACGGCGGCGACGCTGGATGAGGTACCTCCGTTTTCGATCGACGTCGAGTCGTACTCGCCCACCTTCGCTGTACTCCGCGCTTCCGGCGATCTGGACATGACGGCGCGCTTCGATCTGATCGACACCCTCGATGAGCTGTTGTCGGGCGGGGCCGATGTCGTCGTCGACCTCGCTGCGGTGTCGTTCATGTATTCAGGAGCTGCTACCGCCGTGATCGACGCGGCATCGTCGACGGACCGCAGCGTTCGCGTCTTCGCTCCGACGCGCCCCGTCCGCATGATTCTCGACGTTCTCGGGGCGGGGGCGTTGATCGTCGACACGATGCCGGAGCCCGGTGTCTCGTCATGACGATTCAGCAGCACCCGGGTTCCGACCAATCGTCGGAGTCCGTCGAACTCAGCGCGGACTCCGGCGGTTCGTCCGGCGCGGGTACGTCGTCGTTCCTGCAGATGTTCCTCGAGGCGCGTCCGCCGCGAGACGAAGGCCGCTGAGCCGCCTGCATCCTTGATGTATAGTCCGCTATACGTATAGCCGCCTATACATCAGGAGATGTCATGACGCGTCGCTGGATCCTTGCCTGCATCACCGGTGTCGCGATCGCGGCCGTCATGGCGGCGCTAGCCGGCTGGCTGTCGCCCGTCGCACCCGCCCTGTCCGCCCTGGTCTTCGGCCTCTGCACCCTGCCAGTCGGAGTGGCCGCGGGGTGGCTGCTCTGCGTCGCACCCGCCAGGCCCGAGCCGGAACTGTCCGACGACGATGTCGAATCCCGTTGGCTCAGTGCCGCTTTGAGCGGTACGGCAACCGATCTCATCGTTGTCATCGGCGTCGGACTCGCTGCGGTGTCCCTCACGCGCAGGGATGTACCCGCCGACCTGCTGCTGCTGACGCTCCTGCTGTTCGCGGCCGCCTCGTGCACGGTGCGATACGCGCTCGCGCGTCGCAAGATG
This sequence comes from Rhodococcus sp. (in: high G+C Gram-positive bacteria), assembly GCF_049591685.1. GTDB lineage: Bacteria > Actinomycetota > Actinomycetes > Mycobacteriales > Mycobacteriaceae > Rhodococcoides. The sequence continues at coordinate 5,708 of NZ_JBAWFH010000517.1, forward strand.
CTGTCGGCGTGAAAAACGATGTACGACGCCGGCGCATCGAATCGGGTTGGTCCCAGGCCGAATTGGCCGAGCGGATCGAGGTCACGCGTTTGACGGTCATCTCGATCGAGAAGGAACGTTACGACCCGAGCTTGCCGGTCGCCTTCCGTCTCGCCGAGGCTTTCGGGTGCACGATCGAGGACATCTTCGACCCCCGAGCCTGACCGGCACGAACATCGAAGTTGCAGGGCATGATGAGCGCATGACGTCGGAACCGCTGTAATCGATTCGCCGCGAGACGCCCGCGGTCCTGCGCAGGCATACGACGCCCGGCGAGCGGGTCGCTCTTCTCGGCTTCTCTGGATACCAAAACGCGGCGACTCTTTGAGTTAGCCAGGGGAAGTCGCGTACCTGAAGCAACTGGGCGCTGGAATCTTCTACGAGAGCGACGTGTATTCCCACAACCAAGCACTGCTGCGCAAGAAGATCGGCACAGGCACTATCTTCCTCCGCGGCGGCGGCAACTTCGGCGATAGATGGCCATGGCACCAGAAGTTTCGCGAGCGAGTGATCGCAGCCAATCCCGATAGCAAGATCGTCGTGCTCCCGCAAACATCGATTACGGGAGCGACGCCAACCTCACCCTGCTGATTCGCGAAAACCTTTCGTACCAGAAGACTCTGAAAGCTTTCCCGGACAACACCGTCGAGTACTGCCCGACTTGGCGTTCGGTGCGGAGATCGCCGAGCACCCGGGCGGCTCGGGTGCCGGTGTGGTCAGGTTGATGCGCAAGGACTCCGAGGGCGTCGATCACGGCTCCGTAGACACGGGGCGCAACTCCGTCGAGTTCGATTGGGGCCTTGAAAAGGCCGAGCAAAGACGCTGGAACATTATTCGGTATCCGACCAGGATCGCGCTCACCAAGCCGGGCACCGTGCCGTGGCTGTATCCGTGTTGAAAAAATCATCCGTGTTGAAAAAATCGTATCCGATGCTGGCGTCGCTCAATATCCGTTCGGCGCAGCGCATTCTGAACCATGCGCCCGTCGTCCTAGCCGACAGGCGCCATGCCGCGGTGCTCGCCGCGATGATGGGCAAGCGGGTGGTCGCCCTCGACAACGCGAACAAGAAGGTGTCGTCGATCTACGGCGACTACCTGCACCGCTTCGGCAACGTCAGCTATGCGGCCACCGCGGCCGAGGCGGAGGAGCTGATCGCCAAGGCCGTGCCGGACGTCGCCTGACTACACCGGCCGGAACCCGGCGCCCACTCCGCCGCCGGCGCCCAGTCGGGCGAGCGACTCCGCCGCCGATGCGAACACCGTCGGTCCGATGACGGGGACGGTGTCGGCGTGGCTGGCGATACCGACGAGCGTCGTTCCACTCACGAGTGGTCCGCCGGAGTCAGCCCACAGCGTCGGGGCCGCGGTGACGACGTCGGTGTCGGGTCGGACGTCGAGGACGGTTCCGCAGGTGGTGCCGGTGGCGGCGCCGCTCTTGCAGACGGGTGCTCCGACGGTTGCGGGTCCGATTCCGGTGACGGTCACCCCACCCGTCGACGACACGGGGATCACCTTGGCCGGGTCGAGTCGGATGACGCCGTAGTCCGGTCCCCAGTGACCGGAGACGGTGGTTCCGACGGGTCCGGCTCCGGGGTTTCCGATCAGGGTGACGGGCAGTCCGGGTGCGAGGATGCAGTGCCCGGCGGTGAGGCCGACGAGTCGTCCTGCATTGTCGTAGCCCACTGCCGCGAACGAGCAGGCCGTCAGGTCGTCGATGCCGCCGGTGGTGACGTATCCGGTGCCGGGCCCGACCACTGCGGTCGGTGCCGCCCCCGCTGGTGCTGCCGATGCCAGCGCGATCCCGAAGGCAGCGGCACCGACGACCGCAAGCGCCCTCATTCCTTGTACCTCCGCGACACCGGCGCCGAACCGTTGAACGGCGCACCCTCCGGCTTCTGGGTCGACACGGTCGACGGCCGCGGCGAAGGCTGCGCCGAGCCGTAAGGCGCCACCCCGGATGCAGGCGGCGTCGCAGCAGTCGGGGTTGCTGGCGCATCCCAGTGTGCGACGGATCCCGGGGTGACGGGGTTCGGTGTCTGGCGCGGGATCGACTTGTCCGTCTCGTAGTAGTACGAGTAGTTGTCGCCGCCCTTGCGGCCGGACGGCATCATTGTGAACACGGCGCCGAGGATGTGCGCGCCGATCTTCTCGAGGTTCCCAACGGCCCGGGTTACCTCGCTTTCGCTGGTGTGGCCGAAGCGTGCGACGACGAGTGCGCCGTCGCTGTGCGTGGTCAGAAGCGCGGAGTCCGTCACCGGGAGCAGCGGGGCACCGTCGATGATGACGTAGTCGAAGCGGCTACGGAGCTCGTCGATGACGCGGCGTGATGCTTCCGAGCCGAGGAGTTCCGACGGGTTCGGCGGCAGCGGCCCGGATGCGAGCACTTCGAGGCCTTCGTAGCTGCTGGGCTGCAGCACGTCGGAGATGTCTGCCTGGCCCGCGAGGACGGTGGAGAGTCCGACGGAGCCGATGAGTCCGAGGTACTTGGACACGCGGGGTCGGCGGAGGTCGCCTTCGACGAGGGCGACGTGGTGGCCTGCCTCGGCGAGTGCGAGGGCGAGGTTGATTGCGACGGTGGTCTTGCCTTCCGCCGGAACGGCGCTGGTGACGACGATGACGCGCGGCGGGTGGTCGACCTCGAGGAACTGCAGGTTGGTGCGGAGTTCGCGGAACGCTTCGGCGCTGGGCGAGTGCGCTGCACCGAATTCCACGATCGAGGTGTCCTTGAGCGTCTTGTCGAACGGCAGCGTGCCGACGAGCGGCGTCTTGGCTGCGGCTTCGAGCTTGGCTCGGGTTTTGATGCTGTTGTCGAGGCGGTCACGCAGGACGGCGAGGGCGATACCGAGGAGCAGGCCGACCGCCGCGCCGAGGGCGAGGTTGCGGGTGGTTTTCGGGCTGACGGGCGTCGACGACTCTTTCGCCTGTTCGACCAATCGCACGCCGGCTGCGGGTGCGCCGCCGTCCTCGGGTGTTTCGAGTTCGCGGACGAGGGTGGTCAGCTGCGTCGCGAGGGAGTTCGCGATGTCGCGGGCCTCTGCGGGCGACTCGTCGGTGACGACGATGTCCAGCAGCACGGTGTCGGGCGTCGATGTCGCGGTCACCATGGAGGCGAGCTCCGCCGGAGTCATGTCGAGGCCGAGCTCGTCGATGGTGCGGCCGGCGAGCGTCTCACCGGTGACGAGTTCGGAGTACGAGGCGACGCGCTGCTGTGAGAACAGGTTGCCCTGGTACGTCTCGCTCACGGTCGATCCACCGGAGGTGGAGACGAACACCCGGCTGGCCGACTGGTAGGTCGGTGTCGTGAGGAGCGAGACCGCGAGTGCGCCCAGCACCGCGACTGCAACGGTGACGACGATGACCATCCATCGTGTTCGCAGGATCTGAAGGTAGTCCTGTATTTCCATTGTGGGCTCCCTAATTTCTTTGCAACGCTTGTCTGAAAAGTTTCGTGCTCAGGACCGTTCGGCTCGTCATCTCATGGCACGGTCCCCGGCGTCAGCGTGAATTGGACGACGTTGATGCGCCCGTCCTTGAACCTGAACGAACAGCCGGTGAGGTAGTGGATGTAGCGGTCGTAATTCTCCAGCGAGGACAAGGCAATTGCCTCGTCGCGTCGCGCTTCCAACCGTCTCGTCCACTCGTCGAGTGTCTTGGCGTAGTGCGGGCCGAGTGCCTGCTCGCGTTCGAGCGCGAACCCGGCGTCGGCGGCTTTGGACACGACCATGTCGGATTGGGCCAGTTGCCCGCCCGGGAAGATCTCGCGCATGATGAACCGAACGAAGTGCGCGTCCTCGCGGGTGAACACCACTCCGCTGGCCATCACCTCGGCAAGGGGGCGCATCACGATGGTGTGCAACAACATTCGGCCGTCGCGGGCCAGCACTTTCCGGCACCTGTCGAAGAATGCCGTGTAGCGCTGGCGCCGAAAGTGCTCGAAGGCTCCGATGCTGACGATCCGGTCGACGGGCTGGTCGAATTCCTCCCAGCCCTGAAGCCGGATTTCGACGCCGGGGAGGCCCGCCACCGTCGTGCGTGCGTGTTCGTACTGGTTCCGGCTGAGCGTCAGGCCGATGACGTCGACGCCGTACTTTTCGGCTGCTCGTTTCGCGAGAGCGCCCCAGCCACAGCCGATGTCGAGCAGAGTCATACCGGGTTGCAGGTCGAGCTTGCCGAGCGCCAGATCGATCTTCGCGATCTGTGCCTCCTCGAGCGTCATGTGCTCCCGCTCGAAGTAAGCGCAGCTGTAGGTCATGGTGTCGTCGAGGAACAGTTCGAAGAATTCGTCCGACAGGTCGTAGTGCGCCTGCACGTTGTCGACGTACGGTTCCAATTTCTTGTTCATAAGGCCACGCCCTCCGTGACAGAAGTGCTACCGAGTACCCGACCCAGTGCGCGGGCGCCTTCTTCACCCAGCATGTGTTCGTGTTCCGCGTCCACCCGGCGCACCGAGATGTCGCCGTCGACGAAGTTCTTCCAGTGTTCCGCGCCGCGCGATCCGCGTGCGGCGAGGTAGACGATCTCGCCCTTGAACACCGGCACCTCGTAGGCGTCGACCCAGCCCGCCGCCTGCGTGACGGGTTCGTACATCCTGCGGAGGTGGTCGGGCGTCAGGAAGTCCAATTCGCTTCTCGTTGTGCGCAACCGGGCCACGATCTCGTCGAACGAGTGTCCCGTCACCCCAAGTTGGCGCGCGAGATCGTCCACGCCGAACTCTGCCGCCTCGGCGGGGGCGGCGAGCTGCGCGTCGACGAGGGCGAGCAGCGCGATCTCCTCGCCGTCGGCCTGCAGCCGGGTGGCGACGGCGTGGGCGATGACGCCGCCCAGCGACCATCCGAGCAGGTGATAGGGGCCGTTCGCCTGCACGCCGCGAATTTCGAGGACGTAGCGGTCGGCGAGCTCGTCGATCGAGGTGGGCGCGCGTTCCCCACTCGCGATCCCTGGGATCTGCAGGCCGTACACGGGTCGGTCGGTCTCTCCGAGCAGCGAAAGGTAGCTCCACGCAATGCCGATAGCCGGGTGCACGCAGAACACCGGGGCGCCGACGCCTTCCGCCCGCAACGGCAGAAGCACGTCGAAGACGCCTCCCGAGTCGGTATCGCCCGCCTCGAGCCTGCCCGCGAGGGTCGCGACCGTCGGGTGCATCAGCAGCCATCCGACGGGGACGGGGCGGCCGCGTCCGGTACCGAGCGCGTCCATTACCTGTACGACCGACAGCGAGTGGCCGCCGAGGTCGAAGAAGTTGTCGTCGACGCCGATGCGGTCGGCGGGCACGGCAAGCACATCACTGAAGGCATCCCGGACGAGGTGTTCGAGCGTCGTCGACGGCGCGACCTGCGCATCCGTCGGCACCGACGGCGTCGGTAGTCGACCGGTGTCGACCTTGCCGGACAACGTGATCGGGAGGGCGTCGACCGTGGTCACGGTGCTGGGGACCATGTAGGCGGGCACCGTCCGGGTCAGCGAGTCGCGGGCGGATCGCGGTGACGCGGTTCCGACGATGTACCCGGCGAGTGCTCCTCCGTGGCCGACGACGCAGGCCTGTTCGACGCCGGGGTGGCGCAGCAGTGCGGCTTCCACCTCGGCGAGTTCGACGCGGTGGCCGCGGATCTTGACCTGAGAGTCGACGCGTCCGACGTACTCGAGTTCGCGGGCGCCGGCGCGGTCGACCCAGCGGACGAGATCGCCGGTGCGGTAGAGTCTTTCGTCAGCGAACGGGTTCGCGACGAATCGCGACGCGGTCAGTCCCGGTTGCCGGAGGTAGCCCTCCGCGAGTCCGTTGCCGCCGAGGTACAGCTCCCCCACCACGTTGTCGCCGACGGGCCGGAGGCGGCCGTCGAGCACCACGGCGTCGAAGCCGCGCACCGGTCCCCCGATGGTGACGGGGCCGGCGTGATCGTGCGAGCGGGTGCAGGTGCCCATGATGGTCGCCTCGGTGGGGCCGTAGGCGTTGAATACCGTGCGCCCGTGCGACCACCGTTGCAGCAGAGCTGAATTGACGGCCTCACCGGCCATGATGACGACCTCGAGCGACGGCACGGCGGCGGGGTCGGTGACCTGCAGCACCGTCGGCGTCAGGCAGGCATGCGTGACGCCGTGCCCGTCGACGAAGCTCTCGAGTTCGCGTCCCGCGTAGACGTCGGCGGGGACGATCACGGCCGCGGCACCGGACCCGAACGCGAGGAGAAGCTCGAACAGCGATGCGTCGAAACTCGGTGATGCGAACTGCAATACGCGCGACTCGGGTGTCACGTCGAACAATTCACGCTGACTCGTGGCGAGGTCGGCGATACCCCGGTGCGTCACCCGCACGCCCTTGGGCGCGCCGGTCGATCCGGAGGTGTAGATGACGTAGGCGGTGTCGTCGACGGTTGCGTGCTGCGGCGCGTGGTCTGCCTGGTGCGCGACCGTGGGCGTCGCAGCGCCGGGGATCGTCAGCCAGTGCTCCCCGGGATGCCCGAATCCCTCGGCGCCGATGCCGACGACCGGCTGCGCGTGGGTGAGGATTTCCCGGACGCGGGCCGCCGGTTGCGTCGGGTCGATGGGGAGGTAACCGGCCCCGGTTCTGGCGACCGCCCAGATCGCGGTCACGAAGTCCGCCGACCTCGGT
>NZ_JBAWFH010000518.1:0-3162 GCF_049591685.1 Rhodococcus sp. (in: high G+C Gram-positive bacteria)
CGGCCGCGAAGCCGGTCGCGGGGGAGCGGTCGGTACTTATCGACGCAGGTTCCCTCACTCGCTGTCGGCACAGGCTGTACCTGGACACCGCGTACTCCGCGTTGTTGCGAAGCGAACCCGAGAATCCGGGCGTTCGGCAACGGCGTGAGGCTGCACAGACGCACCGTGAGTCGATCCGCGCGCAGTTGGCCGCCGAGGTGGACGGCTGGGTCGAGATCGAGGGTACCGATCCGCGGACGGCGTCGGAGCGCACGATGGCCGCATGCCGCCGAGGCGAGAAGTGGATCTGGAACGCGGTCCTGCCCGCCGAACGCGATACCGGCCGACGCGGCCGAAGTGAACTGCTGGTGCTGGACCCGGAAGGCGCAGGCTACATCCCGATCATCGTCGTCAACCACAAGGTCACCGACCCGGGCCGCGGCGCTGTCACCACCTCGTTCACCGAGTGGAAGCCCGTTGTCGACGAAACCCGCAAGGTGCGCAGTCAGCTCCGTGATCAACTACGGCTCGCCCACCTGCACCGCATGCTTCAGCACGAAGGGTTCGCCTCACCCAGCGCCGTCGGCGGAGCCATCGGGTACCGCGCCGAATGCATCCTCGTGCACGACCTGTCCGCGGCGTTCGACGAATACGACTCGCGCTTCGCAGACCGCCTCGCCATCGCCCGCGGCGAGAGCTTCACCGTGCCCTCGCAGGTGAGCGAATGTCGATCCTGTTCGTGGTGGAGCGACTGCCAACCGCAGCTGGCCGCCAATCGAGACGTCTCGCTGGTGGCGTCGGGGATGCGCGCCGAGGTTCTGCGCGCGCAGGGCGTGTTCACCATCGACGAGCTCGCCGACTGGTCCGGCCCCGAACCGGAGGACTGGCCGTTCGGAAGTTTCGCCGACGCCGTCGCCGCTGCCACCGCCTGGCGCGCAAACGTTCCGCTACTTCGTCGCACCGAAATGATCACGGTCCACCGCGCCGACGTCGAAGTCGACGTGGACATGGAGAGCTACCAGGAACACGGTGCCTACCTGTGGGGCACGCTGCTCACCGAAAAAGGTGGGCCCGCCCCGGTTTACCGCGGATTCGTCACCTGGGAACCCCTGCCCACCGTCGACGAAGGGCGTTCGTTCGCCGACTTCTGGGGATGGCTCATGGATACCCGCGCCGACGCTGCCGCCCAGGGCAAAACCTTTGCCGCATACTGTTATTCGCGATCTGCCGAAGACAAGTGGCTGCTCGACTCGGCGCGACGCTTCGCCGGCCTCCCCGGAATACCCACCGAAGCCGAAATCCGCGAATTCATCGACAGCGAACAATGGGTCGACATCTACCAAGCTGTCAGCGACCAATTCATCTGCCCCAACGGCAAAGGCCTGAAAAAGATCGCACCCATCGCCGGGTTCACCTGGCGCGACGCCGAAGCCGGAGGTGAAGCGTCCATGGGCTGGTACCGCGACGCCGTCGGCTACGACACCGAGCCCGACCTCGACCAGCGCACACGGCTCCTCGTCTACAACGAAGACGACGTCCAAGCCACCAAGGTCCTGCGCGAATGGATGAGCGACCGAGCCGAACTCGAAATCCCGACCATGGAATCGCTCCGAGTCCGTCCCAGCGTCTGAGCTCCAACCCTGAGTTTCAGCGCCCGAGTTCCGGCGCCCGAGTTTCAGCGGCTACATCGGCACTCGCCTGGCCCACCCTTACCGCATCGGCACTGCCTGGCCCACCCTTACCGCATCGATGTCACTTCGCAGCCGTCTAGCCGTTGCTGTGGGCCATCGATGCGGACAGGGTGGGCGGAGCGACTACCGCGGCGCCATGCGGATGGCACCGTCCATGCGGATGGTTTCGCCGTTGAGGTAGTCGTGTTCGGCGATCATTTGCACCAGCTGGGCGTATTCGGAGGGCTGGGCGAGTCGCGAGGGGAAGGTGACGCTGGCTTCGAGGCCCTTGCGGTATTCGTCGGTGACGCCGGCGAGCATGGGGGTGTCGACGATGCCGGGGGCGATGGTATTGACACGGATGCCGACCTGCGCGAGGTCGCGAGCTGCGGTGATCGTCATCGCGTGCACGCCGCCTTTGGACGCGGTGTAGGCGATCTGCCCGATCTGTCCTTCGAATGCTGCGACGGATGCGGTGTTGATGACGACGCCGCGCTGGCCTGCGTCGTCGACGGTCGAGAGTGACTGCATGCGGTTCGCGGCGAGCCGCATCACGTTGAACGTGCCGAGCAGGTTGATGGTGATGACCGTGCGGAACAGTTCGAGGTCGTGTGGGCCCTTCTTCGACAGGATGCGTCCTGCCCAGCCGACACCGGCGCAGTTGACGACGATGCGCAGCGGCACGCCCGCTTCGGTGATCTTGTCGAGGGCTGCTTCGACCTCTTCTTCGCTGGTGACGTCGGCTGCGATGAGGGTGACGCCGTCGGGGACGCTGTCACCTGCGCGTTCGATGGACTGTGCGAGGTCGAGTCCGAAGACTGTGGCTCCGGCGTCGGCGAGACGCTTGGCTGTTGCGGCACCCAGACCGGACGCGCCTCCTGTGACCAACGCTGCTGTTCCCGAAATCTCCACTGACGTGCACCCCTTTGCTGTTGGCGGCCCGGTGGTGGGCGCTCACTCGCCTTGCACCATAACCGGATGCCGCGGAGCACTCGGAGTGGGATGTGTCGGGCGCGACACACGAGACGGTTCAGTCGGCACTCGTCGCAGCATCGGTGGGTCGCCCGTCGTGGTCGTATTCGATGCGGTGGGTGCTGTCGTCGTCGACGAGCATGCTGGCGAGATGGGTCCGGCCGGCCGGGAGCAGTCGGGCCGTCGCAGCTCCGGTGTCCAGTGCATCGAGTCGGTCTGCGACGGACGCTGCGAGTTCTGTGCGGACGGCAGGGTCGAGGGCGTCGTCACCGCGGTCGTCGAGCAGAACCACTTGAACGCCTCTGCTGCGGGCCGACCTGGCGGCGTGCGACAGGCGATCGTCGACGAGGCCTCGGGCGCGCAGCGAATCGCGTAGCTCAGCTTCGAGCAGTTCGCACACGAGCCGCTCGTCGGACGAGATTTCGGGGCCGTCGACGATGCGGGCGAGCAGTGGCCGCGCCTGTTGATCGAGGCTTCGGAGCCGGGCATCGCGCTCGTCGAGCACGGCCGACGCCGCGGCTTCGGAGGCGACGCGCAACGT
>NZ_JBAWFH010000519.1:0-7979 GCF_049591685.1 Rhodococcus sp. (in: high G+C Gram-positive bacteria)
GGCGTGCACGATCATCAACCCGTCGAACGATGCAATCTCGATGAGCGCCTTCTCGAGTTCCGGCAACGACAGGGGAGGGAACTCGTCGACCCCGGAGTGCAGCAGGAAGCACTTGAACCCGAACACCCCTGCATCGTGCAGGGGGCGCAGTTGATCCAGGTTGCCAGGAATTGCACCACCCCAGAAACCGACGTCGACAACCGATTTTTCCGCGGCGATGCGCCGTTTCACGTCGAGCGCCGCAACATCGATCGTCGGAGGAATACTGTTGAGCGGCATGTCGACCAGCGTCGTGATCCCGCCTGCAGCGGCGGCGCGAGTGGCGCTGGCGAAGCCCTCCCACTCGGTGCGTCCCGGCTCGTTGACGTGCACATGGGTGTCGACCAGTCCGGGCAGCAGTACCTCATCGGTTCCGAGTTGAACGACCTCTTTCGCGTCGTAGGCGTCCAGAGAGACGATCCGGCCACCGCGGACGCCGACCGACACCGCGCACTCGCGTCCGTCGACGATCGCCCGCGGCGCCCTGATCAACAGGTCGACGGTCTCACTCGTCACTGCCGCTTCTCCACCGGCAGAGGTAACGACGCCTTCCAAGCCCGATCGGCGTGCTCGCGTGCGTCTGCATCCAGCTCACCGAACAGGCGCAGTCTCGACAAGCCACCGTCCGGATAAACGTCGAGCCGTAGGTGTGTGTACGCATCGCCCGAGTCGAGCGCGTAGCGATGGCGGGTGTCCGGTTGCACTGCCGTTCGGGGGAAGATTTCCGTCCACGCAGTGTGATCTGCGGTGTGCCGGCGCCGAGAATCGATAGCGCTCAAGCGAACCCACCCGGGAGCGTTACCGACGTAGTAGCTCGTGTCGATCTCCACGTACCGCGGAACGCCCGGTGCTGCCAGTTCGAACACAGCGAAGTCGTTGCCGCCTCCCCGGCGCCTCGAGTTCTCCCATCCCTCGCCCATGTTTCGGGCGCGGCCGGGCAGGATGATATTGGCCGGGGATGAGTAGAAGGCATCCGAGCACTCGGTGAGTCGCGCACCGTTCTCGGCCGCGAGCAGATCGACGGTGCCCCCGAGAAAACGTGGGTCCGCAGCCACCCGGCCGTGGACTCGGAACCTGGCCACGCCGCCGTCGGGATAGATCGACAGCCGAACGTGGGTCCAGCGGTGCCGATCGTCGACCTCGTAGAAGTTGGCCGTATCGCCTTCGGCGGGTGCCTTGGCAACGATGGTCTGCCAATCTGCCTTCAGCACTTCGTCGATCGGCGGGTAGCCCTCGACGAACGCTGCTTCCACCGACACGAACGGCGGGTAGTTGCCCGTGAAGTAAGCGGTGTCGACGACGACGCCCTCCACGATGCCGGGGGCTGCCAGGCGGACCACGGCCCAATCGTGACCACCTTCGTCGCGTCGTCTGCGGGTCTCCCACCCGTCGTATACCTTGCCCTTGTGCCCGAATTCGTCGGGGTCGAAGAAGGGCGCCTCGGGCCGAATCAGGTTCTCGCGCTGTGCGAAGAGTTCGTCGTTGGCCGCGGAGACACTACCTCCCAGAGCACGGGAAGCGAGGTCGGTGAGTGCGGTGAAAGCGGGGGCAGCGGCGTCGGATGTGTTCATGAAACTCCTTCTTCGAAAGGTGAGCGTGACAGCGCGATGAATTCGCCGACGCGGTGCAGCAGGTCGGCCGCGTCGCGCATCGAGACAGCGGGATCGGGTTCGAGATCGGTGAGCGCGTACGAGTCGACGATTCCGAACATTCGCAGCGCGGCGGCATCGACCGTTTGCCGCCCCGACACCGTGACCACTGGAACGCCGGCGCTTCGGGCGGCCGACGCGACGCCGATCGGCGCCTTGCCGTGCAACGACTGCTCGTCGAGCGACCCTTCACCCGTGACGACGAGGTCGGCAGAAGCCAAGCGGCGATGGAACTCGATCAGGTCGAGGACGGTGTCGATGCCCGGACGAATGTCGGCGCCGAGTACGGCAAGCAGGCCGAAGCCGGTGCCGCCCGCCGCCCCTGCACCGGCCACCACGCTGAGATCTCGTCTGATCGCCGATCGCACGACATGCGCCCACTGACGCATCGCGTGTTCGAGATACCGCACGTCCTGTGGGCCCGCTCCCTTCTGAGGTCCGTACACGGACGCTGCGCCCGTCGGACCGAGCAACGGGTTGTCCACGTCGCACGCGAGTTGGATGCGGGCGCGTCGCAGGGCCGGGTGCATGTTCGAGGTGTCGAGTCGAACTGCTCCGCGCAGTGCGCCGCCACCCCGCGGAACGTCGTTGCCGCCTGCGTCGAGAATGCGGGCGCCCAGCGCTTGCAACATCCCGGCGCCTCCATCGGTGGACGCGCTACCGCCGAGACCGAGAACCACATGATCGGCGCCGTGATCGAGCGCGTGGGCAACGACGGTTCCGAGTCCGTACGTGCTCGCGTCGAGAGGATCGAGACGGCTCTGCAATTGCAATCCGACTGCGGATGCCAACTCCGCGACGGCCGAAGAACCCCGCCGAGCGTAGGTGGTTCGGGTAGCGGCTCCGGTGGGTCCGACGCACGACAGGGCAACGGATTCCCATCCTGCTGCAACGACGGCGGCGACGGTGCCGTCACCGCCGTCGGCAACCGGAAGCGATTCGACGACGAGCGACGGATCCGCCGAGAGCAGACCGGCGGCCAGGGCGTCGGCAACCTCCACCGCCGTCAGCGAGCCCTTGAACTTGTCGGGCGACAACAGGATTTTCGTCATGTCTAGTCCAACAACAGAAGCGCGGTGGGCGCGTCGGCGGATGTCTCGGCGAGTTCTTCGAATTCGCCGACGTTGTCGATTTCGGTTCCCATCGAAATATTCGTGACACGCTCGAGAATGATCTCGACGACCACCGGGACCTTGTGCTCGGAGGCAAGCGTCCGGGCGCGGACGAGAGCTTCGCCGATCAGATCCGGCTCGGTGACACGTAACGCTTTGCAGCCCAACCCCTCTGCGACGCGAACGTGATCGACGCCGTAACCCTTCGGGATGCCTGGTTGCGTGTCCTGGGCTTCCTGGGTATTGATGTTGTCGAAGCCGAGCTGCACACAGAAGTCCATGTCGAACGCGCGCTGAGCCTGACGGATCAATCCGAGGTACGAGTTGTTCACCACCACGTGCACGTAGGGCAGGTTGAACTGGGCGCCCACGGCGAGTTCTTCGATCATGAATTGGAAGTCGTAGTCGCCCGACAGCGCTACGACGTCGGTGGTCGGGTCGGCTGCGACGGCGCCGAGGGCAGCAGGGATTGTCCACCCCAACGGTCCGGCCTGCCCACAGTTGATCCAGTTACGCGGCGAGAACACGTGCAAGAACTGGCCACCCGCGATCTGAGAAAGTCCGATAGTGCTGATGTACCGGGTGTCACGGCCGAAGACCTTGTTCATCTCCTCGTAGACGCGTTGCGGCTTGATCGGCACGTTGTCGAAGTGAGTGCGACGGTGCATGGTTCGCTTGCGGGTGGCGCAGTCGTCCACCCAGCTCGACAGGTCGCGCAGGGTACCTGCAGCTTTCCGCTCCTCGGCGACGGCGACGAACTGCTCGAGTGCCGCCTTCGCGTCGGAGATGATGCCGTAGTCGGGTGCGAACACGCGTCCGATTTGCGTCGGTTCGATATCGACGTGGATGAAGGTGCGACCCTTGCGGTACGTGTCGAGTCCACCGGTGTGGCGGTTGGCCCACCGGTTCCCGATGCCCAGGACGAAGTCCGATGCGAGCATCGTCGCGTTCCCGTAACGGTGCGCGGTCTGCAGCCCCACCATTCCTGCGGCGAGTCGGTGATCGTCGGGGATGGTTCCCCACCCCATCAGCGTCGGAACGACCGGCACATCGAGCAATTCCGCGAGTTCGACGAGCAGGTCCGAAGCATCGGCATTGATGATGCCGCCGCCCGCCACGATCAAGGGCCGTTCGGAGGCGACCAACATGTCGATGGCCTTCTCCGCCTGGGCGCGGGAGCAGAACGGTCGGTGCACCGGGAGAGGTTGGTAGGTGTCCGGGTCGAAATCGATCTCGGCGAGCTGAACGTCGATGGGTAGATCGATGAGAACGGGTCCGGGCCGCCCCGAGCGCATCAGGTGAAACGCCTGTGCGAACGCGCCGGGCACCTGAGCCGGTTCGAGGACGGTCATCGCCATCTTGGTGACCGGTCCGGCAATGGCTGCGATGTCGACCGCCTGAAAGTCCTCCTTGTGCAGGCGAGCGACGGGTGCCTGGCCGGTGATGGCGAGAATCGGAATGGAGTCGGCCATCGCCGAATACAGGCCGGTGATCATGTCGGTACCGGCGGGTCCGGACGTTCCGATACAGATTCCGATATTGCCCGCGGCTGAGCGGGTGAATCCCTCGGCCATGTGCGAGGCACCCTCGACGTGGCGGGCGAGGACGTGGCGAATGCCGCCGTGGTCACGCATCGCGGCGTAGAACGGGTTGATTGCGGCGCCGGGTAGACCGAACGCGGTTGTCGCCCCTTCGAGTTCGAGGATCTTGACGGCAGCATCGGCTGCACGCATCTTGGCCATGTCAGTTGCTCGTTCCTGCTAGACGTGCGACCCCGCGGTACAGGGCCGAATGATCGAGTCCGCCGTCTCCGTTGGCGCGCGCCGACGCCATGAGTTGCGCGAGTACTGCGCCCATCGGAACGACCACACCCGCTTCTCGCGCTGCGGAGGTGACGATGCCGAGGTCCTTGTGATGCAGATCGATTCGGAAACCCGGTTCGAACTGCCGGTCGAGCATCTTCTGAGCTTTCTGGTCGAGCACGGCAGAGCCCGCGAGGCCGCCGCCGAGAACCTTCACAGCCGCAGCCAGGTCGACTCCGTAGGCCTCGAGGAACGCGATGGCCTCGGCGAGCACCTGAATGTTGCCTGCCACGATGAGCTGGTTCGCGGCCTTGACCGTCTGACCGGACCCGTTGGGACCGACGTGGACGACGGTTTTGCCGACCACTTCGAGGACAGGCTTCGCGGCCTCGAAGTTCTCCGCGCTTCCGCCGACCATGATGGACAGGGCGGCGTTCTCGGCTCCTGCCTGACCGCCCGACACCGGTGCGTCGATCAGCCGGAAGTCGCGTGCTGCTGCCTCTTCGGCGAGCGTGGCGGTCACGTCGGGACGGATGCTCGAGAAGTCGATGATCAACGCATCGCGTCGCGCGTTGTCGAACACACCGTCCCTACCCGTGAGGACGTCCTGCACGTCGGGAGAATCCGGAACCATGACGGCGACGACGTCGGCGTCGGCCACGGCCTTCGCAATGGAGTCGGCGGCCGTACCGCCCGCTTCGACGAGGGGCCCCGTTCGGTCCGGCGTCAGGTTGAAGCCGACGACCTGGTGGCCTGCCTTCGCGAGGTGAACGGACATGGGGCTGCCCATGATCCCGAGGCCGATGAATGCAATCGTGCTCATGAGATTCCTTTACGTCGTGCTGGTTCGGGAGAGAGAATTCATCCCGGGAGTGGAGCCTGCGGAATGACCTGAATCTATCCAGGAGAAGGTGTCCGGGCGGGTGGCCTTGTACTCGATGCCGACGAGGCCGTCGTAACCGTTGTCTGCGAGTTGTGCGAGGTGGCTTTGTAGATCGATCTGGCCCGTGCCGGGTTCTCCGCGCCCTGGGGAGTCGGCGATCTGTACGTGCCCGATCAGGTTCACGTGTTCGTCGACAACGGCCGCGATTTCGTCCCCGTTGACGGCGAGGTGGTACAGGTCGGCGAGCAACCGGAGGTTGTGCACATCGTGCTCGCGAGCTACCCGCTGGATGACCGCGACGGCGTCGGAAGCGCGCTTCAGCGGGTACGCGGGGGCGCCGCTGACAGGTTCGACGAGGACGACGCCGCCGATGCGGAGGGCCGCGCGGCCGGCGGCGGCAAGGTTCTCCGTCGCTACGGCGTCCTGTTCGAGCGGATCGATGTCGTCGATGCGGTTGCCGTACAGGGCATTGAACGCCTTTGTGCCGAGCTTCTCGCCGATGCCGATCGTGACATCGATGTTGTCGCGGAAACTGCCGGCTTGCCTGGGGTCCGACAGAATTCCGCGGTCGCCGGCAGGCATGTCGCCGGCTGCGAAGTTCAGCCCGGTCAGTTGCACACCTGCGTCGCGGACCGCGGAAACGAACCGCTCCACGTCGACATCCGACGGGACCGGTGAATCGAAGGGCCACCAGAATTCGATGGAATCGAAGCCGGACTCCTTGGCGAGCTGTGGGCGCTGCAGCAGGGGAGCGTCGGTGAACAGAATCGAGCAGTTGACGGTGAACGTGCCTCTGTACATGGTGTCCTCTCTTCGATCAGGGGGTCGGAAGTCCGCGATAGAGCCGCCAACTACCGGTGTGGGTGATGTCTGTCAGCTCCTCGGCCTGGTGCTCGACCACCCCCGGCCGCAGCCCGACACCGAGCACCGAACGACCGTCCTCGAGCGCAACGACAGTGAGCTCGAGTTCCGGCGGCTCGTCGGGGAGGAACGCGGTCCTGATCTCGTCGAGAGGAATGTCGTACAGCTCGCCTTCGATGGCGGCACCTGCGGATTCGTCCAAGATCAGCCCGGGAAACTCGTCCCGTATCGAGTAGAAGCGATAGATGGGTGTGGTTCTGGCGGTGCCGACGAAGGGGTGGGCGGACACATTGTGGTGCAGGCCTCCGCCTCGCATCGCGCCGCCGTTGCAAAAGAGTTCCGTCATCGAGGAGGCTCCTCTCATTCGAGCGTGAACAAAGTCCGGAATGCGGAATAACAATTCCATGAACGTTTCGAGTGTGACGTGTTGCACTCGCAGCTGTCAACCGTGGTCGACTTTGGGCGTTCGAATTCCACCATGCGAAAGATGCTGTATATCAACGCAACATGGTGGGTTCGAATTGACGTCGGCTGATCTATTGACACCTGTTGTGACGGGTGTCACGCTTTAAATATGGAATCGGCATTTCACGATACGGAATCAGAGCTAGTCCTGCGGATCAACGCCGCATCGGACGCCGAGTGTCGCCGTCGTCTGCAGCCTTGCCTGGACATTCCCCGGTGGTACACCGCCTTCGCGGATCTGCGACCGTTCGCGGACGACGACGCCATACGGGCGGCCGTGTTCTCGGCCGCCGCACCGTTGACTGCGTCGGAGATCGACCGGGCTCTGCAAGTTCACCCACGTATCGGCGAGCGGCCGGCCGGAGACGACGAGCACGCCGCTCATGCGCGCACCGAGCAAGCCGGTGTCGACGTCACCGAAGCGGACACCCTGCGCCGGATTCGCAGTGGCAACATCGCGTACGAGCGACGCTTCGGTCGCGTCTTTCTCGTTCGCGCCGCAGGCCGTGACGCTTCGGCGATTCTGGCGGCCCTGGACGAGCGGTTGGCCAACGACCCCGAGACCGAACTGCGCACCGTCGAACAGCAATTGCGTGAGATCGCCGCACTGAGGGTCGAGAAGGCCTTTGCCGATGTCTGAACGCAGCATGCTCAGTACGCACGTTCTGGATGCATCGAACGGTACTCCGGCCCAGGGTGTTTCGGTGACGCTCCGTGTGGACGAAGACACGATCGTTGCCGACGGAATCACCGATGAACAGGGCCGCATCGCCGATCTCGGACCCACGACGCTGCCCATGGGTAAGTACCGACTCACCTTCGGTTCGGGTGACTACTTCGCAGGCCGCGGTGTCGACAC
The DNA here is from genome assembly GCF_049591685.1 of Rhodococcus sp. (in: high G+C Gram-positive bacteria). Lineage (GTDB taxonomy): Bacteria > Actinomycetota > Actinomycetes > Mycobacteriales > Mycobacteriaceae > Rhodococcoides. The sequence goes on from NZ_JBAWFH010000519.1 coordinate 7,671, forward strand.
GTTCTACCCCACCGTCGACATCGTCTTCGAAGTGACCGCCGACGCAGCGCATTACCACGTACCACTTCTCCTCAGCCCGTTTGCCTTCACAACCTATCGAGGGAGCTAAAGATGACCATCGTGCTCGGAGCCAACCAGTACGGCAAAGCGGAATGCAGACTCGTCCGCATCGACCGGGACACACCGCGCCACCACATCACCGACGTGAGCGTGACCTCGCAGCTGCGAGGTGACCTCGAAGCGGCACACACGGAGGGTGACAACAGCCACGTCGTCGCCACCGACACTCAGAAGAACACCGTCTATGCC
>NZ_JBAWFH010000520.1:0-2031 GCF_049591685.1 Rhodococcus sp. (in: high G+C Gram-positive bacteria)
AGAACGTCGCGGTCATCCGTGTTCGCCGTGCCGACGGAAACCACTGCGCCAGATAGAACAAGGCGCCTGGGAAAAAGCCTGCCTCGGCGACGCCGAGCAAGAACCGCATGACGTAGAACGAGGTTTCGTCCCACACGAACATGGTGCCGACGGTGACGAGTCCCCAGGTGACCATGATTCTGGTGAGTGTCGCTCGCGCGCCGATACGCTGCAGCATGGCGTTGCTCGGGACCTCGAACAGGATGAACCCGACGAAGAACAGGGCTACGCCGAGGCCGTATGCAGAGGCGCTGAAACCAAGATCACGCTTCAGTCCGACCTGTGCGATGCCGATATTGGTCCGGTCGATGAAGCTGACGATGTAGCAGATGACCAGCAGAGGCATCACTCGCAATGCGATGCGGCGATACAAGCTGTCGCGCATCGTGTCCAGTGGGGGCTGCACGTCGGCCACGTCCGCGGCCGCTTGTTTGCTCTTGCGTCGTTCCACGGTTCGGCTCCTTTGGATCGAATGAAAGTAGATGAACGGTCACGCTCGAGCGGTCCAGGCCACCGTGACAGAGGTCCGGTGACTGAGCTCACGCGGTCCGCGTTCGAGAAGTGTGCGACGCAACTGTTGATTTTGTCAACACCTGGCCGGCCTTTTGCGTTCGATGTCCGATACGGCGCGATGCGCGCTTCGCGGGCCGGTACCCTACGGGCGGGCGGAACTCTCTGCCGCCGACGGGAGGATTTTCCGATGACACGTAGCGATCATGAGCCCATACCCGACCAGAGTGCTGCGAATTTGGAGCTCCCGCACGGCGACGTCGTGATCACGGAATTGCTGTCTTATCGCCTGTCTCGCGCGAGCGGGTCGCTCTCGCGGAGTGCTGCGGTCCGATATCGGCGTCGATTCGATGTCTCACTTGCCGAGTGGCGAACACTTGCACTCCTCGGCGTCCAGACCCCGGCCACGTTGAATTCCCTGGCCCGCCGGGCCGGCTTGGACAAGGCCCAGATGTCGCGCGTGGTCTCCGGCCTCTACCACCGAGGCTTGGTGACGAAGAGCCTCGGTGCGGGTCGTACCACCCAGCTCGCGCTTACGGACGACGGTGCGAAGATGTACCGCGGTTTGATAGCCGAAGCAAACGAACGCGACCGCCGTATCCGCCGTCACCTCGGCCCAAAGGATCTCCGGGCACTCGAACGTGCCCTCGCAACGCTCACCGGCCTGGCCCGAGTGATCGAAGAGGAAGAACAACACGTGCAGCCCGATTGACCACCGGCCTAGGTGTTGACTTTATCAACAGCATGAGCCATTCTCTTCCTGACTGGAAAGGCAGGAAAATGATGGCCGACAGCGTCGTTCTATGCGAGTGCTTCGCCCGTGACGGGTTGCAACACGAGTCCGAGTTCATTCCCACCGATACAAAGATCGACCTCCTCGGTCGCTTCGTCGACGTAGGCTTCCCCCGGATCGAAGCCAGTAGTTACAGCCACCCACTGCGAATACCTGCTTTCAGTGACGTGAGCGAGGTGTTGCGAACTGCACCCCGTCGAGATGGTGTCACGTACAAGGCGACCTGCCCCAACCCGAGGGCGGTCGAGCGCGCCTTGGCGGATTACGAAACCGGAACTCCGGCAGACGAATTGAGCTTCCTGGTCTCGGCTACCGAATCTCACTCGCAGCGTAACCTCCGCAGCAGCCGAGACGAGCAGTGGCGCCGAGTCGAAGAGATGACGGCGCTCGCCGACGGCAAGTTCACCTTGGTCGGAGTTGTCTCGGTGGCGTTCGGTTGCCCATTCCAAGGATGGGTCGACCCCGACGTCGTCGTCGCCGATGTGGCCCGTTTCGCGCAACTCGGAGCCGAACTCGTCACCGTCGGCGACACCACCGGCGTGGCGGACCCACGGACGACCGCCTCACTCTTCGGACGCCTGGTTCGCGAGTTTCCCGAAATCGACATCGTCGCGCACCTCCACAACACGCGCGGAACCGGCATCGCCAACGCCGTTGCTGCACTCGACGCGGGTGTGCGGCATTTCGAC
>NZ_JBAWFH010000521.1:0-1772 GCF_049591685.1 Rhodococcus sp. (in: high G+C Gram-positive bacteria)
GGGGTGCGTGACCCCTACGGCTCGATCGTGAGCGCCTCGGAGGCCTGCAGTACATCTGCCCTCGACGTATCCTTCAACGCCACACCCGATCGACCCAACCTACGGGCACCCGCGACGAGGCCGGCAACGATCTTCGCGGACTGCTGGTAGCCGAGACCTTCGGGTGGGTGGATGTTGGAGATGCAGTTGCGATCGGCATCGGACTTCCCCGGCGCCGGCCGATGCGTCAGGTAGATCCCGAGACTGTCCGCCACCGACAGACCTGGACGCTCACCGATCAGAACGACGACAGTGTGCACACCCATCGCCTCGGCGATGTGATCACCCAGCGCGACTCGTGCCTGCGTGGCAATCACCGGTGGCGCAAGGGAATACAACTCCCCCAGCTCGGCGGCCAGGGCATCGAGCATCGCAGCGCCGTGATCCATCAGTGCCCGCGGGGACAACCCGTCGCCGAGCACGAACCCGACGTCGAAGCTCCCCGTCGGAACAGAAGAGAGATCGTCGGGCGAGCGCCCGAGATCCGGGCGCCGGAGATACTCCGCGCGCGAGGACGCCTTCGAGGTGACAACGGCCGGTGCACCGATGCCCACCTGCTCGACCGCTGCCGCGAAACCGTCGATATCGAGCGGCATGTGCACTGCATCGCGCGCCGCCGCGTGGGCAGACCTCAGCTCCAACACCCGACGTGTGGGCAGCGAGTCGCCCGTGCGCCCCAGCCCGATCCGCGCCTGAGTGCTGAGCCGCAGCTCCTCCCAGAACGACGCCGACTCGACCTCGCTCATCGCGCCCCCGTCAGCGCACGCAGCGGCGACCCCGACGCGTCGACCTCGAGGATGCGGCCCTGGGCGTCGACCATGCCGAGGCGGTCCAGCCATGCCGCGAATTCGGGCGCGGGGGTTAGGCCGAGAACCTGCCGGGCATAAAGGACGTCGTGGAAGCTCAGGCTCTGATAGCCGAGCATGACGTCGTCGGCGCCCGGCACCGCGATGACGAAGGCAGCGCCTGCGGCACCGAGCAGCGTCAGCAACGTGTCCATGTCGTCCTGATCGGCTTCGGCGTGATTGGTGTAGCAGACGTCGACGCCCATCGGAAGTCCGAGAAGTTTGCCGCAGAAGTGGTCCTCGAGGCCGGCGCGAATGATCTGTTTGCCGTCGTAGAGGTACTCGGGGCCGATGAAACCGACGACGGTGTTGACGAGCATCGGTTCGAGGTCCCGGCACACCGCGTACGCCCTTGCCTCCAGCGTTTGCTGGTCGACGGGTTTGCCCCCGACGCCGAGATGCGCACCTGCGCTGAGTGCAGATCCCTGACCCGTCTCGAGGTACATCACGTTGTCGCCGACCGTGCCACGACGCAGCGAACGACCTGCCTCGTTGGCTTCGCGAAGCAACGACACGTGCACGCCGAACCCGGAATTGGCGCCTTCGGTGCCGGCAACCGATTGGAACACCAGATCGACCGGCGCACCTTTCTCGATCAAATCCATCGTCGTCGTCACGTGCGAGAGCACACACGACTGCGTCGGAATGTCGAACCGCTGCCGGATGTCGTCGAGGAGGTGGAGCAGATCCGATGTGGCGTGCGGAGAATCGGTGGCCGGGTTGATGCCGATGACTGCATCACCCGACCCCAGGAGCAGACCGTCGAGCGTCGCCGCCGCAATGCCCCTCGGGTCGTCCGTCGTATGATTCGGCTGTAGCCGCGTGCACAGCGTCCCCGGCAATCCGACGGTCGTGCGAAACGCCGATGTCACCCGGACGGCCCGAGCG
>NZ_JBAWFH010000522.1:0-3297 GCF_049591685.1 Rhodococcus sp. (in: high G+C Gram-positive bacteria)
ACGGTGACCAGGTCACTGTCGCGCACCGCATCCTCCACGCTGGAGACGACCGTGATCGAGGTGAACTGCGGGTAGTCCTTGCGCACCCACTGCACGAAGCCGTCGATGCCGGCCTGGCTGCGGCCCGCGATCTTGAGGGTGTCGAGTTCGGGTCGGACGGCGACGAAGGCCTCGAGCGTCGTGCGGTTCATGACGCCCGGCGCCACCACTCCGAGGCTGCGCGCATCCTCGCGAGCGAGGTAGCGGGCGCCGACGCCGGGCACGGCACCGGTCCGGTATGCACTGAGGAGGTTTGCGGACATGTACGCCAGCGGCGCGCCGGTGTCCTTGTCGCTGAGCGTGAACATCAGGATCGAACGCGGCAGACCCCGTTCACGGTTTGCGAGATTCGAGCCGTACCACTTGCAACCGGCAGTCTGGAACGATCCGCCGAGGTAGGCGGGCATCGCCATCATGCGCCGATGCGGACCGTCGAGCGGCATGCCCTCATGCTCGGACTCCGTCGGGAACGTGAGCATCGACCCGTGGGAGTTGCCGTCCGGACCGCCCATCCGGTAATCGCCGGCGTCGACGAGGCGGAGCGTCTCCTCCATCGCATCGACGCACGCGGGCATGTCCGTCACGCCGGCGGCGATCATGTCCGGCTCGGAGAGGAAGCGGAACGCGATCCGAGTGTCGTCGCTGCTCACGCAATCACCTTGTCGGTCACGGGGATCATGTGCTGGGCGAAGAAGTCCGTCAACGCGCCCGTCGCCGAGAACGGCAGCACCTGCGCGACGTACTGGTCGGGCCGCACGACCACGACCGCACCGCCAGCGTCGATTCCGCGGGATACAAAGATGTCGACGTCCGGGTGGACGGCATAGATCTTCTCGTAGTCGACGAGCTCGAACGGTCCGACCCGCGGCAGGAAGACCGCGGGGATGTCGGGGATCTCGATCTCGCTGTGCGCCCGTGGGTAGACCACCTTCACGTCGAAGACACTGTCGGGGTCGCTCGCGGTCGGCGTGTATGCGCGCAACGGCGAATCCTCGGACTCACTCAGCCAGCTCGCCCATTCCCGTACCGCGCTACCGTCGCGATCGGCGAAAGCATAGATGCGCCAGCGCCCGTCGGCCCTGGCGTGATGGCCGAGGTGGGCGGGCACCGCATCCCCGATGCGCACGACCTGCTCGGACTTGAACCGCTTCCCGACGGGGAACCCGGTCGCCAGCGACTGGTGGTCGGAGTCGCCGACGATCATCGATGGGACGTACTGGGTCATGAAGCCGGCCGGGAACTCGGCGGTGCGCGTGTAGAACTCGGCCAGCTCCTCGGGGCTCTCGAACTCCTCTGGCTTGCGGGCCATCAGCCCCGACCACTCGCGGTCGAAGTCGATGAGGTTCTGCGCGATGACCTGCCGCTCGGCCGAGTACGTCGAGAGCAGGGATGCCGGCGCGCGCCCGGTGAGGACGGAGCCGAGCTTCCATCCGAGGTTGAAGCCGTCCTGCATCGACACGTTCATCCCCTGACCGGCCTTCGCACTGTGGGTGTGGCAGGCATCGCCGCAGATGAACACGTGCGGATCGCGCTCCCCTCCCACCTCGACGTCATCGAACTTGTCAGTGACCCGGTGGCCGACCTCGTACACCGACCACCAGGCGACGTTCTTCACGTCGAGTGCGTAGGGTGCGACGATGGCGTTCGCCTTGGCGATGATCGTCTCGACGGGCGTCGAGCGTACCTTGCCGTTATCGCCCTCCGGTACCTCGCCCAGGTCGACGTACATCCGGAAGAGGTAGCCGCCCTCACGGGGAATGAGCAGGATGCTGCCGGCCTCGGACTGGATGGCGCACTTGACGCGGATGTCGGGGAAGTCGGTGACCGCCAACGCGTCCATCACGCCCCACGCATGCTTGGACTGCCCGCCGAGGTGCTCGCGGCCGATGGCCTCGCGCACGCGACTGCGAGCGCCGTCGCAGCCGACCACGTACTTCGCACGAACGGTCCGCTCTTCGCCGTCGGGGGGGCCATCGGTGTGCCGGAGCGTCACTTCGACCGGGTACTCGCCTTCACCGACCGTCAGGCCGACGAACTCGATGCCGTAGTCGGGCGCGATCCGAGCGGGCGAGATCGCCGCGACCTCGGCGAAGTAATCGAGCACGCGCGCCTGGTTCACGATGAGGTGCGGGAACTCGCTGATGCCGTGCGGGTCGTCCTTTGCGCGGGCGGTGCGCACGATTCGGCTCTTGTCTGCCTGGTCAGGGGCCCAGAAGTTCATCTCGCTGATCTGATAGGCCTCCGCCGTGATGCGTCCGGCGAAGCCGAAGGCCTGGAATGTCTCGACGCTGCGGGCCTGGATCCCGTCCGCCTGACCGATCGCGAGTCGGCCAGGGCGCCGTTCGACGAGTCGGGTTGTGACGTCGGGATACTGCGACAGCTGTGCGGCGAGCAGCATCCCGGCCGGGCCCGACCCGACGATCAGCACATCGATCTCATCCGGTAGGTCGTCGGGACGATCGACTCCGACCCCCGACGCGGGCACGATCCTCGGGTCGGTGGAGACATAACCGTGGTGGTGGAACTGCATCGTCAGTGATCCTTCCTCGGACTGCGGCGTCGAGGTCATTCAGGGCGGGATGAATCCGGCGAAACGGACTATTCTATATTCGAACACTCTGTTCTACTATTGAACAGAGCGTACCGCCGGTTCCGGGACGCCGCAAGAACAGAGGAGATCACGATGACCCCGGAGGCGACATCAGCGCCCGCATCGCAGACGCTGAGCCGGGGTATCCGGATCCTGGAGATGCTCGCCGACGCGCGCAATCCATTGGCGATCGAGGATCTCGCGACCGGACTCGGGGTGCACCGCTCGATCGCATACCGACTGCTGCGCACGCTCGAAGACCACGGACTCGCGGTACGCGACGGGGCCGGACGCGCCGCTCTCGGAGCCCGGATGGCGGCACTGGCAGGAGCCGTCTCACACGATCTCCAGACCGAGGCGCTGCCGGAACTCACCGCCGTCGCAAACGAGCTCGGCATCACCTGCTTTCTCGCGGTCCTCGACCGGGACGAGTGCATCACCCTCGCGAGCGTCGAGCCGCGACATGCCATCGCCTCCGTCGCGCAGCGACCGGGTGCCCGGCATTCCATCATCGTCGGGGCACCGAGCAAGGCAATCCTCTCCGCCCTACCGTCGCGGGAGTGGCCCGTCGAAGTGCCGGCGCGGACGCGAGCGGAGATCGAACAGGCCGCCGACCGCGGATTCGCCACGAGTCACGACGAGGTCATCCCGACCGTGCAGTCCGTGGC
>NZ_JBAWFH010000523.1:0-8375 GCF_049591685.1 Rhodococcus sp. (in: high G+C Gram-positive bacteria)
GCTCACGCTCGATCGACGCATTGGCCTCCCTCATGACGAGCGCCGCACAACCCCTCGACACCGCCGTCGCGGACTCGGTCGCCATGACGGACGCGTGGATCCCGAACACCGCGGAGTTCGACCGCACCATGACCGTGTTGCCGCAGCTCGCCAGATCCATCAACCACCTCGGCGACTACGGCGGCTGGCTCAACCTCTACACCTGCAACTTCACGGTGAAGGTCGGCGACAGCGAATCCAACATCTTCGGCGCCGCGCACACGGAGATGTGCCGATGAACACCGTCAAACTCGGCCTCATCGGAATCACACTGGTCTGCACCGCAATTCTCGCTGCAGTGACAATCCCCCACGCCTGGTACGTGATCAGAACCCACTCGTACACCGCGCACTTCGAGAACGCCGGTGGGCTGACCGAATCCGATCCAGTGTTTCTGGCCGGGGTTCCCGCCGGCCGCGTGGACGCCGTCGAACTGGCCGGAAATCACGTGAACATCCGGTTCCGCCTGGACGACGGCCAACCGCTCGGCGATCGAACTCGTGCCGCCGTCAAGCTGCGCACAATCCTGGGCAAGCGCTATCTCGATATCGTTCCCGATGGCTCCGGTGAGGTCGGCCCGGATCGCACCATTCCTCTCGACCGCACCTCGGTGCCCTATTCGCTCGACGAAATCGGCGCCGAAGTGAACGCAACTGCGGACCATCTCGACGTTCCTGCACTGGAGTCGATGGTGCGCACACTCCGCGAAACGCTGCCCAGCGACCGGACTGTCGTCGCCGACGCGCTCACCGGCGTCAGCGCGGCGTCGTCGATGCTTGCCCGCAACGACGAACACATCGGAAACCTGCTGGAAACGTCGAAGGTACTCTCGATTTCCATTGCCGCAGAGAGCGATTCGCTCGGGATGCTGGTCGGCAATGCCCAGCTCGTTCTCGACACCCTCGCGGACAGGCGGACGGCGCTCGGACGGCTGGTGACGGATCTCCGCACCATCGTCGAGGCGGCGTCGACATTCCTGACCGACAACGAAGACCAACTCGACCAGCTGATCGCGAACATGCGGTCGGTCACCGACACTCTTGCACGCAACGGTGAAAACATCGACGCACTGCTCGGGACACTTCCCGCCGGTCTTCGCGCCGTCACCGACGCCACCGGCAACGGCAATTGGGTCGACGTGTCGGCACCCGCCGGGCCACTGCCCGACAACCTGTTGTGCGCGTTGGGTATTCAGACAGGATGCAGCCCGTGAAGATCATCGGCGCACTGGCCGCCCTCGCGCTGATCATGGGTGGTTGGTTCGTTTTCGTGGCTACCGACGACGGCGCGACCGTCGAGGCCGACTTCGCATACGTCAACGGTATCTATCCGGGTAGCCCCGTCCACGTGCTCGGCGTCCCCGTGGGTTCCGTGCAATCCGTCGAACCCAGGGGCACAGCCGTCCGCGTCAGCATGACCATCTCCTCGGACGTCGACATACCCGCCGACGCGGGGGCCTACGTCATGAACCCCTCGGTCATCAGCGATCGGTTCGTCGAACTCGGCCCCGCCTACACCGGTGGGCCCACGCTCGGCGACAACGTCATTCCCATCGAACGCAGCCGATCGCCGATCAACTGGGATCAGTTGCTCCAGAGCATCGGCACCATCGCCGCGGCCCTCGGACCCGAACAAGGAAACCTCGGCGCCGCACTCGATGTGGTGGCCGACAGCACCGAGGGTCTCGGACCTGCAATGGGAGACGCGATCCGTGATATTTCTCAGGCCACAGCCGTCGTCGGTGGGAGCAGCGACGAAGTCGGGCTGTTGATCGAGAACGTCGACCGCCTGATTGCCGCGCTCGCCGCACGAGAGGGCGCGGTCGCGTCCATCACCGGATCACTGTCCGAACTCGGCCAGGAGATCGAACGGCAAGACCTCGACATCGCCGAGCCGATCGCCGGGCTGAAATCCATGTTCGACCAGTTGGACCGCCTGTTGATCGAGCGCGGGGCGGATTTGCGGGCCGTCCTGGACAACACACGCCTGCTCACCGACTCGTTCGCTGCGAACGAAGCCCAGTTCGCAGAATTAATGGACGTGCTCCCACTGATGATGCAGAACATCGGCAACGCGATCGGCGAGGACCGACGCGCCCGAATTCGCCTGAACGTTTCGACGGATCTGGATCAGTTCGCCGTCGCGGTTCCCCTGTGCCGAGAGTTGGCCTTGCCCATCTGCACCGGCGCCGGCATCACGAACCCGATACCGCTGCCGTTGGACACCGCTCCGCTCGGCCTGCCGCAAGTGATGGGAGCGCCACGATGAAGGCCGCGACAACAGCGAAGGCGATGTCGGCGGTGGCCGCCTGTCTGCTGTTGTCCGGCTGCGGTGTCGGACTTGCGGACCTACCCGTCGGACGCTCGGCCGACGGCGAAAACTATCGCGTCGTCGCCGAGTTCGCCAGGGCGGATCGCATTCGGCTCGGCACCGAGGTGCGGGTCGGGCAGCAACTCGTCGGACGGGTCCACGATCTGAGCACCGACGGCACCGGCGCGCAGGTGGGCCTGAGTCTGTCCTCGTCGGTCGCCCTTCCGGCCGACGTCAGCGCATCGCTCGAACTCCCCTCCGCCCTGGGCGAGCCGTACGTGAAGCTGATTCTTCCGCAGGACCCGTCACGCGAATCGCTGACCGAGGGAGACACCGTCGACGACACCGAGATCGGGCCGGAACTCGAAACTTCGCTCGCAACATTGGGGCTCGTATTGAACGGCAGCGGTCTCGACCAACTGGAAACGATCGCGACCGAGACCAACGCAGCGTTCGGTGGACGCGGCCCCGAGGTTCGAACGCTGATGCAGCGGGCGGATCGCATACTGGCGGCCGCCAGTTCCCACCAGGGAGACTTCGATCGGATCCTGGCGGCGGCGGGTTCGGTGTCGGCTACCCTCGCTGCGAATCGCGAGCAACTGAGCCGCGGCCTCACGGTGGCAGCTCCGACGATGGAGCTGCTCGTCCGTCAGCGTGACCACATAGCGGCTCTCGTCGAGCACACCGCAGCCCTCTCCGTCGACGCGCAGAAGCTGTTCGGCGACAACGACTCCGAGCTCGCGACTGGTGTCGACGAACTGGCCCACGTCACGTCGTCGATCAAGGGTTTCAACGATTCCGTCACCCCGGCATTGCGCAACATGAACGAGTTCATCGACGGTTTCAACGGCGCAGTCCACGGTGACTACCTGGTGTTCGACGGCGCACTGGACCTACCCGAAACCGTCGGCGAGCTCGTCACCGGCGGCCGGATCGCGGACGTCCCCGCGACCCTGGAAGAGCTGCTCAGGGGTGGAGCGTGAGGCGTCCTCTGCTCGTCCCGTTGTCGTTGTTCGTCGTCACCGCCGTCGTGGCGTTATTCGTCGGCGCGAGTTACGTCATCGGCCCCCAGACGTTGCGCGGCGCGATCGAGCTGAACGCGACCACAGCCGACGCGACGAATCTCGCCGTGGGAGCCGGGGTGACCTATCGAGGGGTCGCTGTGGGGACCGTAGACAGGATCTCGATAGCGGCGGACGGTTCCGGAGTCGACCTCACCCTCTCGCTCGACCCGGACACGCAAGTACCCGTCGGGTCCACGGCGAAGGTGACGAACAGCAGCGCGCTCGGCATTCAAACGTTGGACATCGTGCCGATCGAAGACGACGGACGATACTTGGTCGACGGTGACACGATCGAGCTGCCGCCCGAAGATCGGCCGCAGCAACTCGACGAACTCTTGGTCGATGTCTCGACGCTCGCCGAGTCCATCGATCCCGACGCGGTCACAAAGGTAACCGACACCCTCGGGGCGGCACTCGACGACAATGGTCCGGCCCTGGCGTCGCTCCTCGACGACGCCGACACGCTGACGCGGATGCTCGACGCTCGCGCTCCGGCTCTGGCCCGCATCACCGAATCCGGTTTGCCGTTGCTGAGCGCGGTGGCCGAGCAGGCCGACACAGTCTCCGGGTCGGTCGCCGCGGTACGAGACATCACGGGCCAGCTTCTGGCGCAGGAACCGACACTGATCTACCTCTTGGAACGTTCTCCGGAAGCGTTGGCCAGGACGTCGCAGCTGCTCGACGAAACGCGGGGAACGGTGGGCGCTCTGATGACAAATCTGGTGTCGATCTCGACGGTCCTGGGCGATCGCACCCCCGCCATGGCGGCACTGCTCACGGCGCTGCCGGACACCCTCGGTGAGCTGACCTCGATCGTCGACGGCGACCGCGGGGCATTCACCCTCGTCGGCACCCAGGGGCCGGCCTGCTGGTACGACACCCCGCGGCGGGTTGTCGGAGATACCTCGCCTCGCGCGCCGAACTTGAACCTGTACTGCCCGCCGGGACCGGCCCTCGCGCAACGGGGTTCGCAGAATGCGCCGCGACCGAACGATCTGGGACTTTCGGGCGCCACCGAACCCGGCAACGTATCCGGCCCACCGATCGCCGACGAGCCACTGCTCGTACCCACCGGTGTCGAAGCACTCGACTATTGGAAGAAACTGATGGAAGGGGTAGCGAAGTGACGCTACGCAAAGTTGCTGTTGCAGCGGCTGTTCTGGCGTTTGCCTTGTCGATCGCTGTGGTGGGCTACCAGCATCAGAGCAACCGGACGACCGAGAAGTTGCGCGCCGACGCACTGACCTCGGCCACGCAATACGCGGAAGGCCTCGCGACCTACGACTTCGACGACCCCACTGCCAATCTCGACCGAGTGACGGCCGCGTCGACGGAGGAGTTCGCCGGTACCTACCGCGACGTCTCCACCCGACTGCAGGAGTTGCTGGTGGCCGGGCAGGGCCGAGCGACCGGAACCGTCACGGCGGCGGGACTCGTCGAACTCGACGACGAACGCGCGGTGGTTGCAGTGTTCCTCGACCAGGACGTGCGCAACCTGTCGGTGCCGGACGGCAGGGTCGACTCGTCGCGCATGCTGATCGGACTGTCCCGTGTCGACGACCGCTGGCTGCTGTCCTCCGCAGACCCCCGCTGACGCTCGCCCCGAACGTCCGTGGCGGATGGTCTCAGGTCCCCTGGATCGACCCAACTGCTGGTCGGGGCACACCCCGAAACGCAAAGGACGTAGCCTGGCTGGGAAGGAACGGTGGCTCTCCACGAATGACATGCGTGTTGTTCCGATACATTGGCGGGGCCACCATGCACGATGCAAGAGGGTCGAAGACCATGTCACCAAAGCGACGGGTCAACACAATCGAGGAGAACAGGCCATGGCTTTACCAGTATTGACTCCGGAACAGCGCACCGCGGCTCTCGCCAAGGCTGCCGAGGCACGCACGGCCCGGTCGAAGCTGCTGGCCGCCGTCAAGTCCGGCGAGCTCAGCGTTGCTGACGTTCTCGCGAAGGCCGAGAACGACGAGATCGTCAAGAAGACCAAGGTGTCCGCCCTGATCAAGGCACTTCCGGGTGTCGGTTCGGTGCGCGCCGCACAGCTGCTCGAGCAGCTGTCCATCGCAGACACGCGCCGCATCGGCGGACTCGGCGCCAACCAGCGTGAAGCGTTGCTGGCGGCTGTCGCGTCCTGATAAGTAGCTCCTGCGACAAGCAGGACTGCGGCACGGGTGACTCTCGACGGGGTTAGCATTCCCCAATGAACGTCGAAGTGACCCTGCTGCCCGGGATCGGGGTGCGAAAGGACTTCGCCCTCGCATCCGGTCGCCGCATCGGGGTCATCACCCGCAAAGACGGCGCGAACGAACTCATCGTATCGCGCAAGGACGACCCCGATGCAACACAGGCGTCCATCACCTTGAGCAATGAGGAAGCGGCGGCGCTGGGCAATTTGCTCGGCACGCCGCAACTCATTGCTCAGCTCGGGGAAGAGCATCGAGACCTCCCCGGAATCAACACCCGCCAGCTCCCCGTTCGGGTGGGCTCGCGATTCGACGGCCGCACCCTCGGCGACACCACCATGCGCACAAAGACCGGCGTTTCCGTTGTCGCCGTCATGCGCGCAGGCCAGGTGCAACCGTCACCCACCCCCGATTTCACCCTGGTGGGCGGCGACCTCTTGGTTGCCGTCGGCACCACAGAGGGCCTCGACGCCGCGACCAAATTGCTCGGTAGCGGCTGACGATGGCCGACCATGCGCTGGCTCTCGTGGAGCTGGGCGCGGTCTTCTTTGCCCTCGGACTACTCGCGCGACTCGCCGGCCGTATCGGCGTCTCCCCCATCCCGTTCTACCTGCTCGGTGGTCTGTGCTTCGGCAACGGCGGACTCATCCCCCTCGGTGGCATCGACGAGTTCAGCGAACTCGCCAGCGAAATCGGCGTCATCCTCCTGCTGCTCCTGCTCGGACTCGAATACACCGCAGCCGAGCTGGTAACCGGACTGAAACGATCTTGGATGGCAGGCGTTCTCGACATCGTCCTCAACTTCGTTCCGGGAGCCGTCGTCGCGTTGCTGCTCGGATGGGGAGGCGTCGGGGCCTTCGTACTCGGAGGCGTCACCTACATCTCGTCGTCCGGGATCATCGCGAAAGTGCTCACCGATCTCGGTCGTCTCGGTAACCGAGAAACCCCGGTCGTCCTGTCGATCCTCGTATTCGAAGACCTCGCGATGGCCGTATACCTGCCGATCCTAACGACGGTTCTGAGCGGCGCGAGCTTCCTCGGTGGTCTCGAAGCGCTCGGCGTCGCACTGCTCGTCGTCACCATCGTGCTGGTCGTCGCACTGCGCTACGGCCGGTTTCTCTCGGCCATCGTCGACAGTCACAGCCGGGAAGTGGTACTCCTGACGGTTCTCGGTGCGGCCCTACTCGTGGCCGGCCTGGCATCGGCACTGCAGGTGTCGGCCGCCGTCGGCGCGTTCCTGCTCGGTATCGCCATCTCCGGATCGACCGCCGACAACGCCTCGCGCATTCTCGAACCGCTGCGCGACGTCTTCGCCGCGATGTTCTTCGTCGTGTTCGGTCTCGCGACGGACCCGGCGACCATTCCGCCTGTGCTGGGCTGGGCCGTGATTCTCGCGGTGGTCACCACCTTCACCAAGGTCGTCACCGGAATGTGGGCCGCGAAACGTCAAGGTATCGGGCGTCCCGGACGCGTCCGTGCGGGCGCCGCGCTCGTTGCGCGCGGCGAGTTCTCGATCGTCATCGCCGGACTTGCCGTGGCCGCAGGCGCCGTCGAAGGTGAACTGGCAGCGCTGGCCACTGCATACGTCCTGCTCATGGCCGTACTCGGCCCGGTCGCGGCTCGCGTCGCCGAACCGGTCATGCGGTCCGTCGAGCGCCTCGGACCGACCGTGTGATTGGCTGACCTGCATGGCCGGACGACGTCGAATCTCCAACGCCGAGGGAGTCGGCGCGTCGCCCACGCTTCGGCGCCGACCGCAGCTGAGCGAGGACGTCGCCAATCACGTGCGTCACATCGTGATGTCCGGCGAGGTGCGGCCCGGCGACTTCATTCGACTCGACGAGACCGCCGCCGAACTGGGAGTGAGCGTCACTCCGGTTCGCGAGGCCCTGTTGACCTTGCGCGGCGAGGGGATGGTCGAACTCGTCCCGCACCGCGGATACGTGGTGTCTCCGCTCACGGCCGAGGACATCGTCGACATCTTCTGGTTGCAGGGGCAAATAGCCGTCGAGCTCGTTCGGCGAGCAGCCCCGAAGATCACCGAGTCGGTACTCGCGGAGCTCGAATCGTTCAACGCATCCCTCGCCGCCGCCGTCGAGAAGGGGCAGGCCGAGGAGGTAGAGGCCAGCGAGTTCGAGTTTCACCGTGTGCTGAACCGGCTGACGGGCGCGAACAAGCTCGCCTGGTTTCTGAACAACGCCACCAGATACACCCCCACCCGGCTGTACGCCGCGGATCCGGAGTGGGGCCGCGCGGCCGTCCTCAACCACGAACAGCTGATCGACGCCCTACGCTCGGGCGACGTGGACTCGGCCACCACGTTGATGCGTCAGCAATTCACCGACGGAGCCGACAGACTCATCGCCCACCGCGGCATGTGAGCCTGAAGACGCCAAAAACCAGTGGGTGGAAGTCCAGTGGCGTGAGCCCGGACTTCCACCCACTGGTGGTGACGCGAATCTAGCGGAGCGAATCCGGCGCGGTGAAGCGCTCGCCGTACTTGGCTGCGAGCTCGTCGGCGCGCGCGACGAATCCCGCCTGACCACCCTCGTAGCCGACGATGTACTGGTGAACACCACCGGTCCAGGCTGGGTAGCCGATGCCGAAGATCGAGCCGATGTTGGCGTCGGCCGTCGTTGTCAGCACACCCTCATCGAAGCACTTTTGCGTTTCGATGGCCTCGATGAAGAGCATGCGCTCCTTCAGGTCCTCGAACGGGATCTCCGCCGAGCCCGACTTGAAGGCGTCACGCAGCCCGGGCCACAGACCG
>NZ_JBAWFH010000524.1:0-22215 GCF_049591685.1 Rhodococcus sp. (in: high G+C Gram-positive bacteria)
CTACCGTCCCGCTGCCCTCGACCACGAGTGGAAGCAGAAAGATCCGATCGACCGCGTGGAGCGACTGTTGGAGCGCGAAGGAGCCTTCGACGATGCTCTGCGCGCGCGGGTGAAGGCACGCGCGGACGAGACCGCGGCAGCACTGCGCAGCGGTTGCCTCGGCACCGTCGAGCCGGAAGCGATGTCGGTGTTCGACAACGTCTATGCCGATCCGCATTCACTGATCGAGGAAGAACGTGGCGCCTACGCCACCTACCTCGCCGGATTCGAAGGAGCCTGAGCCATGACCGCCACACTCGACGCACCGGCCGCACAATCACCGGGCGCACAACCTTCGAGAATTCTCCCGCTGGGCAAAGCGCTCAACGCAGGTCTTCGCCGGGCCATGGAAGACGACGCGAAAGTCGTTCTCCTCGGTGAGGACATCGGCAAACTGGGCGGCGTCTTCCGAATCACCGACGGCCTGCAGAAGGACTTCGGGCCCAATCGCGTCATCGACACACCCCTCGCCGAATCCGGAATCGTCGGTACCGCAGTGGGTCTCGCTATGCGCGGCTATCGGCCGGTGGTCGAGATTCAATTCGACGGGTTCATCTACCCGGCCTTCGATCAGATCGTAAGCCAGGTCGCGAAGCTGCACTACCGTACCGGTGGCAACGTCAAGATGCCCATCACCATTCGCGTGCCGTACGGCGGCGGAATCGGTGCTGTGGAACATCACTCGGAGTCTCCCGAGGGCTACTTCGCGCAGACCGCGGGCCTGCGAGTCGTCAGCTGCAGCAACGCTGCCGACGCCAACGTGATGCTGCGTCAAGCCATCGCCTCGGATGATCCCGTGCTGTTCTTCGAGCCGAAGCGTCGCTACTGGGCGAAGGGCGAGGTCGACGTCACCGCATCGACCGACGACGCCTACCCGTTGCACAAGGCTCGCGTCGTGCGTGTCGGCACCGACGCCACCGTGATCGCCTACGGACCCCTGGTGGCCACCGCACTGCAGGCAGCGGAGATCGCAGCGGGGGAGGGCCGTTCGATCGAGGTCATCGACCTTCGCTCGCTGTCGCCCCTCGACATGGACACCATCGGCAACTCGGTGCGCAAGACGGGCCGGCTCGTCGTTACCCACGAGGCCGCGACGTTCATGGGTATCGGCGCCGAAATCGCTGCACGCGTTCAGGATCAATGCTTCTACCACCTCGAGGCGCCCGTCCAGCGCGTCGGCGGATTCACCACCCCCTACCCGGCGTCGAAGCTCGAAGAGTTCTTCCTCCCCGACGCCGATCGCATCCTCGACGCCGTCGACCGCACCCTCACAACCCGATAGGAACCCATTTCGATGACACAGAGTTTCCGGCTCCCCGACCTCGGGGAAGGGCTGACCGAGGCTGAACTGGTCACCTGGCTGGTCAAGGTGGGTGACACCATCGAGCTGAACCAGGTGATCGCCGAGGTCGAGACCGCCAAAGCGTCCGTCGAACTGCCGTCCCCGTACGCGGGAACCGTCACCGCCCTGCGCGCCGAAGCGGGCACGACCGTCGAAGTCGGAACACCCATCATCGATATTGGTACGGCTGGTGATATTGGTACGGCTGGTGATATTGGCACAGCCGCGGACATTGGCACAGCTGCGGATATCGGTACAGACGGTGGTCCTGCGCCGGAGGTCGTGCTGCAGGAGCCCGCGCAGGCCGAAGAGCGCGTGCCCGTGCTGGTCGGTTACGGCGTTGCGGGAGAGGGACGCAGCCGCCGCGGGAATCGTAAGGCGCCCCAGCCTTCATCAACGACTCAGCCATCAACGACTCAGCCATCATCGTCCCAGTCTGCAGCGCCCCAGTCTGCACCAAACCAGGCTGCTACGCCCCAGCCCGCTGCGAAGCCCCTTGCGTCGCCGCCGGTTCGGTTCGTCGCACGCCAGGAGGGCATCGATCTGGCCGACGTGCCCGCCACCGGCAGTCACGGTGAGGTGACGCGCGCGGATGTCGAGGCGTTCCTGCGTCGGGGCGTTGCCACTCCCAACGAATCGGCTGCCGTGCCGTCGGTGTTTCGGAACGAAACCCGTACCCCCATCAAGGGCGTGCGCAAGCACACCGCCGCGGCGATGGTGCAGAGCGCGTTCACCGCACCGCACGTCACCGAGTTCATCACCGTCGACGTCACGCCGACGGTCGAACTGATGGAGAAGCTGAAGGCGAGCAAGCACTTCCGTGACATCAAGCTGACGCCGTTGGCGCTCGTCGCAAAAGCTCTGCTCGTCGCGCTGCGGTCCAACCCGAGCCTGAATTCGGAGTGGGACGAACAGAACCAGGAGATCGTCACCAAGGCATACGTCAACCTCGGCATCGCGGCCGCGACCCCGCGCGGGCTCATGGTCCCGAACATCAAGGACGCGCACACCCTCGGGCTCAAAGACCTTGCTTTGGCGCTCACCCAGCTGACGGCCACGGCCAAGGACGGTAAGACCGGTCCCGTCGACCTGGCCGACGGAACCATCACGATCACCAATGTCGGTGTCTTCGGCGTAGATTCGGGCACACCCATTTTGAACCCCGGCGAAGCAGCGATCCTGTGCTTCGGTGCGATTCGGCGCCAACCATGGGAATTCGAGGGTGAGATCGCGTTGCGTTCGCTGACGACACTGAGCCTGTCGTTCGATCACCGCCTGGTCGATGGCGAACAGGGATCGCGGTTTTTGGCCGACATCGCATCGATCCTGTCCGACCCGCTGAACCTGGTGGCTCTGGCGTGAGGCGCGGCGGCGCGAGCACGAGCGATGTGGTGATCCTGGGCGGCGGCTCCGGGGGTTATGCGTGTGCTTTTCGGGCTGCGCAGCTCGGGCTGTCGGTGACGCTGATCGAGAAGGACAAGGTCGGCGGTACATGTTTGCATCGCGGCTGCATCCCGACGAAGGCGCTGCTGCACTCGGCCGAGGTCGCCGACACCGCGCGTGAGAGCGCGTCGGTGGGCGTGCGAACGACGTTCGACGGCATCGACATGGCCGGCGTGCACTCCTACAAGGATGGCGTCGTCGCGAAGTTGTACAGGGGTTTGCAGGGGCTCGTCGCCGCGCACGAGATCGACATGATCAGCGGCGCGGGCGCCTATGTCGGTGACCACACAGTCGACGTGGACGGACGCCGCTTCGTCGGCAATTCGGTGGTGCTCGCGACCGGGTCTCATGCGAAGGTGCTCGACGGAATCGAACTCGGACCGAGAGTGCTCACCAGCGACCGAGCGCTGACCCTCGACACCGTGCCGACGCGGGTCATCGTGCTCGGCGGCGGCGTCATCGGCGTCGAATTCGCCAGTGTGTGGGCATCGTTCGGATCCAACGTCACGATCGTCGAAGCACTGCCCCGGCTGATCGCCGGGGAGGACGAGTGGGCGTCGAAGCAGCTGACCCGCGCCTTCCGCAAGCGCGGTATCACCGCCAGAACCTCGTCGCCCTTCACCGGTGTGAAGGAAACGCCGGACGGGGTGACCGTGACGCTCGAATCCGGTGAAACCCTCGACGCCGACGTTCTGCTCGTGGCCGTCGGCCGGGGACCGAACACGTCCGATCTCGGCGAAGTGACGGTCGATTCCGGCTTCGTCCGGGTGGACTCCACCCTGCAGACGAGCGAGGAGGGCGTGTACGCCGTCGGCGACATCGTCCGAGGACCACAGTTGGCGCACCGAGGATTTCAGCACGGCATCTTCGTGGCCGAGCAGATCGCCGGTATGGCACCGAAGGCAGTGCCGGACAGCAATATCCCGCGGGTCACGTACTCCAACCCGGAGGTGGCGTCCGTCGGTCTGACCGAGGCGCAGGCCACCGAGGAGCACGGGAGTGCCGACGCTACCGTCTACGACCTCGCGGGCAATGGGAAGAGTCAGATCCTCGGGGCCTCCGGGGGTGTCAAGCTGGTGCGTTCGGGCGGTACCGTGGTGGGAATTCACATGGTGGGCGCCCGCGTCGGCGAGCTCATCGGTGAAGCACAGCTGGTCGTCAACTGGGGCGCCTACCCCGAAGAGGTCGCGCATCTCGTGCACGCGCACCCCACGCAGTCGGAGGCCTTCGGCGAAGCTCACCTGGCGCTGGCCGGAAAGCCCCTGCACGCTCACCCGTGAGGCCGCAGCAGGGCGGCGGCTTGCAAGCCGCCGCACTCGGGCTCAGGGGTGGAAGACTTTGCCGGGGTTGAAGATTCCCTGTGGGTCGAGGGCCTTCTTGACCGCGCGCTGCATGTCGAGAACCGTGGGATCCAGTTCCTGTACGAGTCCGTCCATCTTGAGCAATCCGAACCCGTGCTCGCCGGTGACGGTACCGCCCAGTTCGATTGCAGCATCGATGATCTCGGCGAACGCGGCTTGTGCGCGGTCACGGGCGGGGAGGTCGTCGTGTGGGGTGATGAGCAAGGGATGAAGATTACCGTCGCCCGCGCATACCGGGAAGCGCAACAGACCGTCGATGTCCTGATGACCCTCGGGAGAGACGGCGAAGTGTCGTCGGCGAAGGGGCTCGGGATCTATCGAATATTGCTCAGCCACTTGGCCCGCGAGCATCTCGACGAGCTCACCGAAGCCGAGATCGGTCCACTGATGGCCGAACAGAGCAGACGCGGCGTGCCGTTGGTCGACACCCTCTCGGCCTACCTCGCCCACGGGCGTCACCATGCGGCCACGGCGTCGAACCTCGGGGTGCACGTCAACACGCTGTACCAACGACTCGACGCGATCGACCGTCTCATCGGCACCCAGTGGCGTGATCCCGACAGGGCGCTGGATCTCCAGGTGGTGCTCCGGCTGCGCAGAAGTGCCGAGCTACTGGGGAAGTGAGCGCACGAAGCCGAGCACGGCACCGTTGAACTCCTGCGGCCTGTCCATGTTGGAGGCGTGCCCGCACCCGTCTGCAACGCCCAGCTGGTCGCCGGTGCACAGAACCCTGCAATCAGAACGATGACCGGGCCGGTTCCCTCGTCGATATAGCTCAGGGTCACAGCATCGTCGGTGACGACAGTAGGCATCGCTGAGTCCTCCTCGAAGTGCCTACGGCGAAACCACGTCGACCGGTCCTCGGCGATGGAGGAATCGAGCATCCCAGCGCGTATGCGCGTGTGCGCATAACGACAACAATCGTGCGTCCAGCGACAAGTCGGGAACCGCCCCCGCGGACCAAGCTATGACCCAGGACACACTCCGAAAGAAGGTCTGCAATGACATTGCAAGCAGCAGTTCTCTGGGAAGCCGGCCGCCCCTGGGAAATCGAGGACTTGGTTCTCGACGCCCCGAAGCACGGCGAAGTAAAAGTCGAATTGGCGGCGTCGGGACTGTGCCACTCCGACGAACACGTCCGTGACGGCAGTGTGCCGGTGGGGCTGTACCCGTTCATCGGCGGCCACGAGGGTGCAGGCGTGGTCATCGAAATCGGGCCGGGCGTCACATCTGTCGGGGTAGGCGACCACGTTGCACTCGGCTTCATTCCAGCGTGCGGTCGTTGCCGAGCGTGCGCTACCGGCATGTCCAGCATCTGCGACCTCGGCGCCCATCTTCTCGGGGGCTACCAGGTCAGCGACGGCACCGCACGCCATCACGTGCGCGGCCAGGATGCAGGGATCCAATGCCTCCTTGGCACGTTCGCACCGCAGACAGTCGTCAACGAAGCGTCGTGCGTCAAGATCACCGATGACATTCCTCTGGACAAGGCTGCGTTGGTCGGGTGCGGTGTGACCACCGGTTGGGGCTCGGCTGTGTATGCAGCAGGCGTGTCCGCCGGCGAGACCGTTGTCGTTCTCGGTATGGGCGGTGTCGGCTGTGGAGCCGTCCAGGGCGCTGCGCTTGCCGGTGCGCGACACGTGATTGTCGTCGATCCGTCGCCGTTCAAACGCGATCAAGCCAAAGTCTTCGGTGCCACCCACACCGCCGCGAACATCGACGAGGCACTCCCACTGGTGGAAGAACTGACGTGGGGAGCGCTGGCAGACAAGGTTTTGATCACGATCGACGTCGCGAGCGGCGCAATCATCGCCCCGGCCATGAGCCTGGTGGCGAAGGGCGGTATCTGCGTCAACGTTTCCGTCGGTGACCTCACTCAGACCGACGTCTCGCTGTCCCTGTTCGATCTGACGGCGATGCGCAAGACCCTCAAGGGGGCTTGGTTCGGTAACGCCAACATCCGATTCGACATCCCACACCTGTTGCGCCTGTACATGGAGGGCCATCTCAAGCTCGACGAGATGATCACGCGCACATACACACTGGATCAGGTGAACGACGGGTACGAGGCGATGCGCAACGCCGAAAATGTCCGCGGCCTGATCCTGTACTGAGAGGCACCGACCCATGACTGCAGTTCACGAGACCGGCACGTCTCTTCCACACGACACAGCCACCGAATTGTTTATCGCAGGCTCGTGGCGGGGTGCATCGGACGGCGGCACGTTCACCGACATCAATCCGACGACAGGCCGGCCACTGGTCGACGTCGCCTCGGCCACCGCGGCAGATGTCGACGCTGCTGTTCGTGCCGCGCGTGCGCAATCGAACGGTGAGTGGGGATCGACCCCCGGTGTCGTCCGAGGCAAGCTGCTCAACCGTATCGCTGACCTCATCGAACGTGACGGTGACCTCCTGGCACGTCTGGAGGCCCACGATGTCGGCAAACCCGTCGGTCAGCCGGCGATGCTCGACATCCCCAATGCTGCGGCGACCTTCCGTCATTTCGCCGGGTGGGCCGACAAGATTCAGGGCACGACCATTCCGACCGCAGGGTACTTCGGGCAGCCCACGCACTCGTACACCGTGCGCGAGCCGGTCGGTGTCATCGGCGCGATCGTTCCGTGGAATACACCGCTGATGATCGCCGCGTGGAAGTTGGCTCCGGCCTTGGCCGCAGGCAACACCCTCGTGGTCAAGCCGCCGGAGGATGCCCCGCTTTCGATCCTGCACCTTGCACGTCTCATCGACGAGGCGGGCGTGCCCGCGGGTGTCGTCAACGTCGTGCCCGGACTGGGTGAGGTGACGGGCGATGCACTCGTCGGGCATCCCGACGTGGACAAGATCAGTTTCACCGGCAGCCCGCGAGTCGGACGCATGATTGCGAAGAAGGCGGGGGATACGTTCAAGCGGACCACGCTCGAGCTCGGTGGGAAGTCGCCACAGATCATTCTCGAGGACGCGAACCTCGAAGCGGCGATCAACGGAACCGCGATGGGTCTGTTCTTCAACCAGGGTCAGGTGTGCGCGGCAGGTACCCGTGTACTGGTCCACCGGTCGTTGTATTCGCAGGTCGTCGATGGGCTGTCGGCCGCGGCATCGGCCCAGGTGTTAGGGGACCCGTTCGATCCGTCGACGACGATGGGTGCGCTGGTCAATGCGAATCAGCGCGACAGCGTGCTCGGCTACATCCAGGCCGGTCGTGACGGCGGGGCCAGGGTCGCCGCGGGCGGTGGGCGTCCGGACGGCGACGGATTCTTCGTGGAACCGACGATCTTCGCGGATGCGAACAACGATATGAAAATTGCGCAGGAAGAGATCTTCGGCCCGGTGGGCACGGTCATTCCGTTCGACACCGCCGACGAGGCCATCGCGATCGCCAACGGCACCGCCTACGGCCTCGCCGCCAGCATCTGGACCCGCGACGTCTCTCACGCACATCTACTCGCCGCACGTGTGCGCTCGGGTGCGGTATGGGTGAACGGCTGGGCCGCCATTGACCCTGCGCTTCCCTGGGGCGGCATGAAAACCAGCGGGACGGGCCGCGAACTCGGTTGGGCCGGTATCGAGGCCAACACCGAGGAGAAAGTCGTCACCATCGTTTTGTAGTTCGTGCCCCGGTGTGCGTTTTGTGCGGTTCCACCGACACAAAACGCACACCCTGAACCTGGCCGATCGGAGCGAGCCGGGCTGTCAGGATCGACCCGTCTCACAGCGTGTCAGTGCGCGCGGAAGTCGCGGGGTGACATCCCGAACGTTTCCCGGAACAGCCTGGAGAACGCGGAGGAGTCGAAGAAGCCGTGCCGCGCGCAGAGATTGCCGATGCTCTCTGCGCGCAGTCGTGGATCAGCGAGGTCGCGATGGCACTTCTCGAGCCGGCGCGACCGGATGAATCCGGCGACTGTCGACCCGTCAGCCTTGAACAGTTTCTGGAGGTATCGCGTCGAAATGTGCAGCCGCGCAGCGATAACCGTGGTCGACAACGCCGGATCGCCGAGGTTGGCCTCGATGAGGGACTTCGCTTCGATCAACAGGGTGGAGGCCTGCGCGTCGCGCGGCGCCTTCTCGTCGAGTGCTGCCCCGAGCAGATCGAGCACTGCATCCTCGAACATCGGGGTGGCAGGAAAGTCGTTGTCGACCAGGTTGCGTCGGAGTCCTGACAGAAAGGGCGACACGAGAGCGCCGACGCCGTGATTGCCCTGCACCCGCCGAGCCGTGACGGCGGCGAGCTCCCGGGACCCGATTCGCAGCCGCTCGCGGGGGAACATGATCACGAACATCGAGAAGTTGCCGTCGAAATGTAGGTCATAGGTTTCACTGGTGTCGTACACGGCGAAGTCGCCCGGTGCCAGTACCGCCTGGCGGCCCCGCTGGGTTACGACGCCGTGGCCGCTGAGCTGCATGCCGACCTTGATGAGTCCCGGGTCCGCGCGTCTGATCGTCGCGCGGGTGCGACGCACGTCGACCTCGCATCCCGCCACTTCACTGAGCTGCAGGGATCCCAGAGTCGCGGACCGCAACGAGCCCTCGAATGTGCACAGCCCGGTGGAGACGGCATCGAGCGGCACGAACGCCGTCGATACGGATTCGCGCCAATGCTCGAAGTCTTCTGCCAACTAGGTCACCTCATGCAGGCGGTCGGTTGTCGATCAGGCGGCGGGCCTTGCCGATGGAACGTTCCAGAGCCGCAGGTGCCAGGACGTCGACGTTCACGCTGACGCCGATGCGGTCTTTGACGAGTTTGCGCAATGTCGCTGCGGCGACGGAATGTGCCTCGTGGGCGACATCGGGGCGGGCTTCGACGAGAACCGTGAGCGAGTCCATGCGTCCTGCTCGCTCGAGGACGCATTGGAACTGCGGCGCGAGAACGGGGACCGTCAGGATGAGTTCTTCGATCTGCGTCGGGAACAGGTTGACGCCGCGCAGGATGATCATGTCGTCGGTGCGGCCGGTTACCTTCTGCATGCGGCGCATCGTGCGGGCGGTGCCGGGCAGCAGGCGGGTGAGGTCGCGGGTGCGGTATCGAATGATCGGCATGGCTTCCTTGGACAGCGATGTGAAGACCAACTCGCCCTCCTCGCCGTCGGGTAGAACCTCGCCGGTCACCGGATCGATGACCTCCGGGTAGAAATGATCCTCCCAGATGTGCAGCCCGTCCTTGGTTTCGACGCATTCCATCGCAACTCCCGGTCCCATGACCTCGGAGAGGCCGTAAATGTCGACGGCGTCCATGTCGAGGGTCTTCTCGATCTCGCGTCGCATCTCTTCGGTCCACGGCTCGGCACCGAACACTCCGGTCTGCAACGAGGTCTTCGACGGATCGATGCCCTTCTTGATCATTGCGTCGACGATGGTGAGCATGTAGGACGGGGTGACCATGATTGCGTCGGGCTCGAAATCCTCGATGAGTTGAATCTGACGGTCGGTCATGCCGCCCGACATCGGGATGACGGTGCAACCGAGCCGTTCTGCACCGTAGTGAGCGCCGAGTCCGCCGGTGAACAGGCCGTACCCGTAGGCCACGTGCACCTTGTCCGACGGCTTGACCCCGCCGGCGCGCAGGCTGCGTGCGATCAGATCGGCCCAGTTGCTGATGTCGTTCGCGGTGTACCCGACAACGGTCGGACGACCGGTCGTACCGGACGAGGCGTGGATGCGCGAGACCTGGTTCTGCGGCACCGCGAACATGCCGAACGGGTAATTCTCCCGCAGATGCTTCTTCGCGGTGAAGGGAAACTTCGCCAGATCGGACAGGTCTTTCAGGTCACTCGGATGCACCCCGGCGTCGTCGAATGCCTTCTTGTAGTGCGGCACATTGTCGTAAGCATGCCGAAGCGACCACTGCAACCGTTCGAGTTGGAGACTCGAGATGCGGTCTCGCGTCGCGAATTCGATATCGGGCGTGTCGGTCGGGCTGGAGAGGACGCTGGTCATGATGGTCTCCGAGGTTGTCGAGAGGGTGACGAGTCAGGCGTCGAAATCGACGGTAACGGTGTCGCTGACGGGAAATGTCTGGCAGGTGAGGACGAAGCCGGCAGCGACTTCGTTGTCCTCGAGCGCGTAGTTGCGGCGCATGTCTGTATCGCCGACGGACACCTGGGCGCGGCACGTGCCGCACACTCCGCCCTTGCAGGCGAACGGAAGGTCGGAGCGCAGCTGCTCACCGGCGTCGAGAATGGATTCGTCCCGAGGCAGGGTGCCGGTGACTTCGCGACCGTCGAGGATGATCGTCACCTCACTGCTCGGCCCGGTGACGCCCGGTTCGCGGTGCTTTTCCTGTGGAGGCGGTACGTCGTCGACGTAGAAGAGCTCGTGGTGAATGCTGCTCTTCGGCACGCCGAGTTCGGCGAGCACCGACTGTGCGTCGTTCACCATGCCGAAGGGCCCGCACAGCCAGAAGTGGTCGATGTCGGGCGTCGGAACGATAGCGTCGAGGATGTTCCGCAGGCGCACGGCGTCGAGGCGACCGCTGAACAAATCGACCTCGCGGGGTTCGCGGGAAAGGACGTGGATGACGTCGAAGCGCGCGCCGTACTGGTCTTTCAAGTCCGCGATCTCCTCGGCGAACATCACCGACCGAGTGCGCCGGTTGCCGTACAGCAGAACCACTTCGGCGTCGGGGTTCGCAAGCACGGATCCGGCGATCGACAGCATCGGGGTGATGCCGGAC
Organism: Rhodococcus sp. (in: high G+C Gram-positive bacteria); assembly: GCF_049591685.1. Taxonomy (GTDB): domain Bacteria; phylum Actinomycetota; class Actinomycetes; order Mycobacteriales; family Mycobacteriaceae; genus Rhodococcoides. The sequence goes on from NZ_JBAWFH010000524.1 coordinate 10,856, forward strand.
CCCGCGGCGATGAGAACGTGCCTGCCTCCCGCGGCCGGATCGGCGTGAAATGTACCCGACGGCCCCTGCACGTCGATGCGGTCGCCTGCCTTGACCTGATGCACGAGCCACGACGAGAACAAGCCGTCGGTGACTTCACGGACGCCGACGCGAGGTTTCTCGCCGGCCGGGGCGCAGATGGAGTACGAGCGTCGATGTTCGACCCCGTCGACGGTGCGGCTGATCATCAGCGATTGACCCGGGCGGAAGGCGAACTCGTCTTCGAGATCGGCCGGCACGTCGAAGGTGACGGCGACGGCGTCGTCACACAGGCTCTCGACGTCCGAGACGGTCAACGTGTGAAACGGTCTGTTGCGCTGGTCTTTCAGTGACGGCTCGGCGGTGACGGTCATCAGATTTCCTTCACGTGATCGAACGGTTCGAGGCAGTCGTTGCACCGGTACTGTGCCTTGCACAGAGTTGCGCCGAACTCGGAGGTCAACATCGTGTTCATCGAGCTGCACTGGGGGCATGCGATCTCACGGGGTTTGACGGTGAGGGTCAACGGCACCGGACCGGCCGCACGCTTCTGCGCGGGTCCGGGAACGGAATAGCCCGTCTCCCGGAGCTTGCGGCGGCCCTCGTCGGAAATCCAATCCGTACTCCACGCGGGGGTGAGGCTGGTGACGATCTCGACTTCGGAATAGCCGTTGTCACGGAGCTTGTGCTCGATGTCGTCTCGCATGGTCGCCATGGCCGGGCAGCCCGAGTACGTCGGTGTGATGGTGACCAGGACACTGCCGTCGCCGCGCACCTCGACCTCGCGCAGAACGCCGAGGTCGTCGAGGGTGAGCAGCGGCATTTCCGGATCCATGACGGATGCCGCGATGGCGCGCGCGGACGATTCGAGCGTGGTCACCAGACCCCCTCCGGATGAGCTCGGGCCACGACCTGCATCTCGGCGATCAGGGGACCGAAAGCTTCGGTATGGATACCGCGTCGACCGCCGCGTCCACCGATGGTGCCGACGCTCTTGCCCTCCGGCGCTCCGAGTTCGGCGGCGTGCAGGACCTGCGCAAGGACCGAATCGAACTCCTCACGTACATCTCGCGGATCCACGCCGACGCCGACTTTCGCCAACGCGATCTCTTCGTCGGTGGGGACGAACAGTTCCGAGACGTACGGCCACAGGTGTGCGAGCGCTTCGCGTACCCGACGCTTCGATTCGTCGGTGCCGCATCCGAGCGTCACGACCCAGCGCGCTGTGTAGTCACGGTGATAGGTGAGCTCTTTGACGCCCTTGTTCGCGACGGCAGCGAGGACGGGATCACGCGAGGTACGCAGGCGATCGAAGATCGCCAGGCGCCACGTCGAGAAGATCAACAGGCGAACCTGGGACTTGGCGAAGTCGCCGTTGTCAAGCTCGGTGAGGCGGACGCACTTGAACTCGGCATCGTTGCGGAAGAACGCAAGCGCGTCCTCCGAAGGAACCGGCGTCGTCTCGGAGATGAACGGCACCACGGAGGCGTCGGCTGCCGCGGCGCGGGCGAGGAGCAGGCGGGCCTGGCCCAGGAGATCGAGGCCGACGTTGGCGAGCGCTACTTCCTCTTCCAGTTCCGGTGCGCGGGTGCTCCATTCGGCTAGGCGCTGGGAGCTGATCAACGCATCGTCACCGAGCATCAGGCAGTACTCCGCAAGGGCTTTCAAGTCGACGTCGTCCGGGACGGTGGTGTCGACGCCGGCGAGCGGGTCGTCGAAGCTCGTGCCGAACGCCCACTGGCCGTGCGAATCCTCGTCGACGAGGCCTTCGTAGGCGTTGTCGTGATCAGTCATGCTTCAGGCCTCACATGTGGGGAACGTTGTCGGGGATGTCGTAGAACGTCGGGTGGCGGTATACCTTGTCACCGCTCGGTGCGAAGAACGGATCCTTCTCGGCCGGTGAGGACGCGACGATCGAATTGGACGGCACCACCCAGATGCTGACCCCCTCGTTGCGGCGGGTGTAGACGTCGCGTGCGTGGCGCAGCGCCATGTGATCGTCGGCGGCGTGAAGCGATCCGACGTGGACATGATTCAGGCCGCGCTTGCCGCGCAGGAAGACCTCGTACAGGGGCCAATCCGCCTTCACGGATTCCCTTTTCGGCTCTACCGGCACGCCTTCGGTGGGCACGGCGCCGTGGCCGCCTTCGGCCGTGAACTCGCTCATGACGCTGCGTTCCTTTCGGTTTCCTCACGACGCGCGAAGGCGGTTGCTGCCTCACGGACCCAGGCACCGTTCTCGTGCGCTGCGCGGCGATTCGCGATCCGTTCGACGTTCGACGCGCCGTTGCCCTTGATCACCTGCATGAACTCGGACCAGTCGGGCTCGCCGAAATCGTGCGACTTACGTTCTTCGTTCCACTTCAGGTCCGGGTCCGGGAACGTGACTCCGAGTGCCTTTGCCTGCGGGATCGACATGTCGACGAAGCGTTGGCGTAGTTCGTCGTTGGTGTGTCGCTTGATGCCCCACTTCATGGACTGCTCGGTGTTGGGGCTCTCGTCGTCCGGCGGGCCGAACATCATCAGTGCCGGCCACCACCACCGGTCGACCGATTCTTGCACCATGCGACGCTGTTCGGCCGTCCCGCGCATCATCGTCGCGAGCAGCTCGTAGCCCTGGCGCTGGTGGAACGATTCCTCCTTGCATACGCGAATCATCGCGCGAGCGTAGGGGCCGAACGAGCTGCGGCACAACGGAACCTGGTTGCAGATGGCCGCTCCGTCGACGAGCCAGCCGATGGTGCCGACGTCGGCGTACGTCAATGTCGGGTAATTGAAGATCGAGGAGTACTTCTGCTTTCCCTCGATGAGCTTGACCGTCAGGTCGGCGCGGTCGGCTCCGAGCGTCTCGGCTGCGGAATACAGATAGAGGCCGTGCCCGGCCTCGTCCTGAACCTTGGCCATGAGGATCGCCTTGCGGCGCAGCGACGGTGCCCGCGTGAGCCAGTTGCCCTCCGGCTGCATACCGATGATCTCGGAGTGGGCGTGCTGCGCAATCTGGCGGATCAGCGATTTCCGATAGCCGTCGGGCATCCAGTCGCGCGGCTCGACGCGCTGCTCTCGGGCGATGGTCTCGTCGAAGGTCCCCTGCAGTTCCAAGGTTTCTGACGTGGTCATTAGTCCTACTTTCATTACCGAATGATCGGTTGGTAACCAGTATGCCCGACGGTGACCGGGCGCACAAGTGGCCCCAGCGCTAGGCGCCGGTGAATGTCGGCTTGGCCTTGGCCAGGAACGCTTCCACGGCTGCCCTGTGGTCCGCGGTCCGGCCCAGATGCTTCTGGGCGATCAGTTCGCGGTCGAGGGCATCGGACAGACCCGAGGCCGACGCGGCAACGAGCGACTTCACCTGCCGGTACGCCTCGGTGGGCCCTGACGCCAGTGTGCGGGCCAGCTCGAAAGCCGTCGTCGACACCTCGTCCTCCGGCACCACGCGGTGCACGAGCCCCCAGGCCAGCGCCTGCTCGGCCGTGATCTTGTCGCCCAGCAGCATCAACGCCGACGCCCGGGACGCGCCGAGGGACTCGACCAGCGAATAACTCAACCCGGAATCGGCGGCCAGACCTATGCCGGTGAACGCCGTCGCGAACGAACTTCTCGTGCCGGCGACACGGATGTCGCCGGCCAAGGCGATCCCCAGTCCGGCGCCGACGCAGGCGCCGGGTATGGACACCACGACGGGCGCCGTGAGAGCTTCGATTGCTCGGATCAGCGGGTTGTAGTGCACTCCGACGGTGTCCATGGCCGTCGACGGGTCGGTCTCGAGAGCCGTGACGTGCTCACCGAGATCTTGGCCGACGCAGAAGTTCTTGCCCTCTGCCGTGATGAGAACAGCCCTGGCGTCACCGGCTCCGTCCACGGCCTCCCTGAACGCGATTTTCGTCGCGGTATCCAGGGCGGATCGGCCGAGGGTGATGGTGGCGAGCCCGTCGGATATGTCGAGTCGTACGGTCATTTGCTCTCCCAATCGTAAAAACCTTTACCGGACTTGCGGCCGATCTCACCGCGGGCGACTCTGTCGCGCAGCAACTGCGGCGGAGTGAAACGCTCCCCGAGGGTGGACGCCAGGTGTTCGGCGATGGCGAGCCTGACGTCCAATCCAACGAGATCCGTACTGCGAAGCGGGCCCATCGGGTGCTTGTAGCCGAGTTCCATTGCTCGGTCGATGGATTCGGCGTCGGCGACACCTTCTTCGAGCATGCGGATGGCCTCGAGGCCGAGGCACACGCCGAGGCGACTCGTGGCGAATCCGGGGGAGTCGTTGACGAGCACCTCGGTTTTGCCGAGCAGCGTCACCCACCCGCGGACCCGCTCGACCACGTTGGGCGAGGTCGCCGGCGCCCGCACGATCTCGACCAGAGTCGACGCGGGAACCGGGTTGAAGAAGTGCATACCGATGAATCGAGCCGGGTCGTTCAGGGCTGCACCGAGTTCGGCGATCGAGATCGAACTGGTGTTGGACGCGATCACCGTCTCGGCGGAGACAGCCCTGTCGATCAGCGAGAGCACCTCGACCTTGAGCGACGGAATCTCCGGAACCGCTTCGACGACGAGATCCAGCTCGGCCCGGAGGTCGGCCGGCCCGGCGACGGTGGTGACGCGCGCCAGGATGTCGCTCGGGTCCGCGGTGAGCTTTCCGCGCTCGTGGGCGCGAGCCAGTCCCGTCTCGACGCGTCCCAGGGCGGCTTTCTGGTCGGCGGCTTCGGCGATGACGACGGTCGAGCCCAGTGCGGCGAAGACCTGAGCGATCCCGGCGCCCATCCGGCCGCCGCCGACGACACCTACGTGCGAAGGAACTGTCATTTGCTCTTCTCCAGGAATGCCGTCATGCGGCGTTGTTTGTCGTCGGTTTCGAACAAGACGGCTTGGGCGATGTCGTCGGCCCACGGCTGCGAGCCGGGTGCGTCGACGATCTTCTTCGTGAGCTTCAGGGCGAGCGGCGCCTGCTTGGCGATGCGGTCGGCCAGCGTGTGCGCCGCAGTGAGTGGATCGTCGACGAGGTCCATCACCAGTCCGTACCGCAGTGCGGCGTCGGCGTCGAGCGTTCGGCCACCGAGCAGAACCTGCTTGGCGACGGAGACGCCTACCAACTCGGGCAGCCGATAGCTCGCCCCGGCGGCGGCCATGATGCCGAGCCCGGGCTCGGGGTTGCCGAACACCGCGGTCGACGACGCGATACGGATATCGCAGGCGTAGGACAGTTCGGCGCCACCGCCCAGCGCGTAACCACGGATGGCTGCGACCGTGGGCAGGGGCAGTGCGGCGATGCGGTCGAACAGGTTGCGGTTGATGCCGCGGAGGGCGTCGTCGCGGGTGCGCGCGCGGAGCTGGTTGATATCGGCACCGCCGGCGAAGTGTTCGCCCCGGCCGGTCAGGATCAGAATCTTCGGATCCTGCTCGACTACCGCGCACACCCCGTGCAATTCGCCGATCATTGCGGCGTCGATGGCGTTGCGCTGCTTCTCGCGCGACAGCGTGACGACGACGCGGTCGTCGAGTTCTTCGACGACGAGGGTGGTCACGTCGCCTCGATCGGTGCGCCGTCGTGCCGGCCCTGTGGTGTTCGCGCGCCTGCTGCCGAGAAAACTTCGCCCACTGCTTGCTCCCATTCCGGTATTCGTTATCCCATTAATAACCGAACATTCGGTCGTCGCGCAAGGTCTGGGAGGGGATGACGCTGTGCATCTCGACTGCACCTGCGAAGATGTCGCCATGACAACCGCACGTGCCCCACGTAGGACAGGGCTCCCCGGGCGCCCCGGATACGACCTCGATTCGCTCTTGGCCGTGGCCGTCAAGGTCTTCAACGACAAGGGGTACGACGGTACGTCGATGGAGGTACTGGCGAAGCGGCTCGGCATCACCAAGTCGTCGATCTACCACCACGTGTCCGGCAAGTCGGAACTGCTCGAGCTTGCGCTCTCCCGTGCGCTGAACGCGCTGTTCGCGGTCACCACGGAGGAATCGGCCATCGAGGGGCGCTACATCGATCGACTCGAGTACCTGGTTCGACGCAGTGTGGAGATCCTGGTCGCCGAGTTGCCGTACGTAACCCTGCTGCTACGGGTTCGTGGGAACACCGAGGTCGAGCGTCGAGCGTTGGCCCGCAGGCGCGAGTTCGACGCCTTCGTCTCGGGCTTGGTGGTAGCGGCCGCCGACGAGGGTGACCTCCGCGCCGACATCGACCCTGCGCTCGTCTCGCGCCTGCTGTTCGGCACGGTGAACTCGCTGATCGAGTGGTACAAGCCGCGTACGGGCGGGTCTGCCGATGCACTGGCCGATGCCGTTGTGGCGTTGACGTTCGACGGCCTGAAGCGCCAACCCGGCTGAGCTGCTCTTGACAACCGACCGTGCACCGCGCGATGGTAATTACCGACCGAACGTACGGTGAGATGGAGATGCTGTGAGCAGACTGCTGGAAAGCTACGCGCAAGGACAATGGTTCGCCGCGACCGACGAGGGAACCCCGTTGCTCAGCGCGATCGACGGCAGCGAGGTCGCGCGAATCTCGTCGACCGGCCTGAATGTCGCCGGAATGGTCGACTACGCGCGTACCGTCGGCGGACCTGCGCTCGCCGCCCTGACATTCCACGAGCGTGCGGGACTGCTCAAGCAGCTCGGCTTGACGCTGATGGCAGGCAAGGACGAGTTCTACGAGCTCGGCGTCCACACCGGCGCAACGAAGCGAGACTCCGGCGTCGACATCGACGGCGGTTTCGGCACCATCCTCAGTTACGCGAGCAAAGTTCGTCGCGAGCTCCCGAACGACACCGTCTACCTCGACGGCGCGGTGGAGCAGCTGGGCAAGAAGGGCACGTTCCTCGGCCAACACATCTACACCTCGCGTCGGGGCGTCGCTGTCCAGATCAATGCGTTCAACTTCCCGGTGTGGGGCTTCCTCGAAAAGCTGGCGCCCGCGTTCATCGCCGGCGTCCCCACCATCGTCAAACCCGCCAGTCAGACCGCGTATCTCACCGAGCTGGTGTTCCGTCGCATCATCGAAAGTGGTTTGCTCCCCGAGGGTTCCGTGCAGTTGCTGTGCGGCAGTGCACGGGGCGTCATCGACCATCTCGGTGGCCAGGATTCGGTCGCGTTCACCGGTTCGGCCGACACCGCCGCATCGCTTCGTGGTCATGCGAATGTCGTCGGCGACGGGGTGCACTTCACCGCGGAAGCCGATTCGCTCAACGCGTCGATTCTGGCGTCCGACGTGTCGCAGGACGATCCGGAGTTCGATCTGTTCGTCAAGGGCGTCTTCGCCGAGATGACGGCGAAGGCCGGACAGAAGTGCACGGCCATCCGTCGTGTCCTCGTACCGCAGGCAATGGTGGATCCCGTCATCGATGCGCTGACGTCGCGGCTCGACAAGGTTGTCGTGGGCGATCCGCGTGACGAAGGCGTCACGATGGGTGCTCTCGCCAGTATCGACCAGCGCGACGAGGTACTGAAATCGATTCGTGGACTGACCAAGTCGGCAACCGTCGTGTACGGCGATCCGGACAACGTCGACACGAGGCCCGGCGCGTTCATGGCACCGGTACTGCTGAAGGCAGGGGACAAGACCGCCCCCGAGCCACACGAGATCGAAGCATTCGGACCCGTCTCGACGGTCATCGGTTACGACGGCAGCGAAGACCTGTTCGACCTCGTCGCACGCGGAAAGGGCTCGCTGGTCGCCTCGCTCGTCACCAAGGATTCGGCGATCGCTCGCGACATTGTCCTCGGCTGCGCGCCGTATCACGGCCGGATCCTGGTGCTCAACAGCGAGGACGCCAAGGAGTCCACCGGGCACGGTTCGCCCCTGCCCGTTCTGGTTCACGGCGGACCGGGCCGCGCCGGCGGCGGTGAGGAACTCGGCGGTATGCGCGGCGTGCTGCACCACATGCAGCGCACCGCAATTCAGGGGACTCCCGACGTGCTCACCGCGGTCGGCAACAAGTGGGTTACGGGCTCGGCCCAGACGACCGGCGACGTGCACCCGTTCCGGAAGAACCTCGGCGAGCTGAAGCTGGGGGACACCATCGTCGGTGGACCCCGTCAGGTGACCCGTGCAGACATCGATCACTTCGCCGAGTTCACCGGTGACACGTTCTATGCGCACACCGATCCCGAGGCAGCAGCGGCCAATCCGCTGTTCGGTGGCATCGTCGCTCACGGCTATCTCGTCGTCTCGCTCGCGGCGGGCCTGTTCGTCGATCCCGCGCCGGGCCCGGTACTCGCCAACTTCGGTGTCGACAGCCTGCGTTTCCTGACGCCGGTCAAAGCCGAGGATTCGCTGACGGTTACGCTGACCGCCAAATTGATCACCCCGCGTCAGAGTGCCGACTACGGCGAAGTGCGCTGGGACGCAGTGGTCGTCAACCAGCAAGGTGACCCCGTCGCCACGTACGACGTGCTAACTCTCGTCGCAAAGCCCGAGGGCGAGTCATGAGCTACCGCGTCGCCGTCTGCTACGGGAAGCCCGAGGACCCCGCATCCTTCGACGAGTACTACGCGTCCACGCACGTGCCGTTGGCCAAGGCCGTACCCGGCCTGACCGACTTCACGTGGGGCAAGGTCGGCTCACTCGACGGGACGGAGCCGCCCTACTACGCGGTGGCCAATCTGTACTTCGCCGACGAGGCGTCGCTGCAGGCAGGCTTGACGTCGCCGGAAATGAAAGCGGCAGGAAAAGATTTGCGGAACTTCGCTACGGGCGGAGTCACCATGTTCACGCAGGAAGAAGTCCGGCAGTGATGCGAAACCGAATCGCGCACGAGATGTTTGCCGTCGATGCGGCGTCGCAGAAGCTCGGGATCGAACTGATCGAGCTGAGCGACGGCCACGCACGAATGTCGATGACCGTCACCGAGGACATGGTCAACGGCCACGCAATCACCCACGGCGGTTACGTGTTCCTATTGGCGGACACCACCTTCGCCATGGCCTGCAACAGCTACGACGAGCCTGCGGTGGCAGCGCGTTGCGACATCCGGTACCTGCGTCCCACCAAGGCCGGGGACGTGCTCGTCGCGGATGCGATCGAGCGAGCGCGATTCGGTAAGAACGGCATCTACGACGTCACCGTGAGCAGCGGGGGCACGGTGATCGCGGAATTCAGAGGCGACAGTCGTATCGTGAGGCAGTGACCTCGGACGACCTGTCGACTCTCGCCGATGCGGCGGCAGCTGCCACCGGCGGCGCCGTGTCGATCATGGATTCGTACGGGTACGTCATCGCCTACTCCTCGGTGCCCGGTCAACCTATCGACGAGGTTCGCCGGGACGGCATTCTCGGTAAGCGGGTGCCGGAGAAGTACCTCGTCCACCATCGCGACGCGACGTTCCGATCCGAGCGGACCGTCCGGGTCGTCGACGTCGCAGGAACGCTGCCGCGCCTGGCTATCGCGGTCGGTAGCGGCAAGGACCACCTCGGTTCCATCTGGTCGATCGTGCCGGATGGTCTGTCAGGTTCGGTCGACTCCGAGGCCGCCGCAGCATTGACACGTGCTGCCGAGTCGGCGGCGCCGCTGATGCTGGCGAGGACATCGCCCACCAGCGGAGGCAACGATCGAATACTGGCTCTCCTCGACGAAAGCGTCACCGTTCGGGATGCGCACTACGTCGTGCTGGCGGCTGTGGTACCGAGCCCGCATCCGAATTCGGTTCTCGAGCAGCTGGCGGGTCTACTCGAGCTTGTGCTCGCACGGGGGCCCGATTCGGGTTCGGTGATCATCGACGGGAGCGTGTACCTGCTTCGCGCCGTCCAGAGCGCAGATGAGCTCGATACGGCGGATTTCGACGACAGAGTCGAGACCGCACGCCTGCGGGCGTCGGCGTCTCTCGAAGTGCCGGTGACCATCGTTATCAGCGACCCACACCGCAGCCCCCTTGCAGCGCGCGAGCAGGTACGTCGGGTGCTCGAAGTCGTCGGAGACGAGGCCCGGTCGGTTCGTCGTCGCGATGTAGCACCGCGAATCGCGTTGTCGGACATCGGCAAGGCCTTCACCGCCCGCCCGCTGAACATCCCGGCCGTGGAAGCGATGCGTGCCCACGACGCCGCCGAGGGGACAAGCTACGCGGACACCGTCCTTGCACTGCTGGAGCACGAATCCAATGTCGCGCTGGCGTCGACCTCGATCTATCTGCATGCCAACACGTTTCGGTATCGGCTGCGTCGAGCAAAGGAGTTGTTCGGGCTCGATCTCGACGACGCCGACACCCGGCTACTTGTGTGGTTGACGCTGAGGTTGGGTCGTGAGCAACTTTCCGGGGTTCAGCAGGTAGTGCGGGTCCAGTAGCTCTTTGATCCCACGTTGCAGGGCCGCGGCGACGGGGTCGAGTTCCTTCTCGAGAAGATCGCGTTTGAGCAGTCCGACGCCGTGCTCACCGGTGATGGTTCCGCCGAGACTCAGTGCGAACTCGGCAATTTCGTCGAAAGCGCGATGAGCCGAGGCAAGCGAATCGGGATCGAGGGGATCGACGATGACCGTCGGGTGAATGTTGCCGTCGCCTGCGTGTCCGACGACACCGATGACCAGGCCGATGCGGTCCGCGATATGTCCCACTTGGTCGATCATCCGGGCCAGGTGCGACAACGGCACCGACACGTCGTCGACAAGCGGTGACCCGAGACGCTCCAGTGCAGGGTAGGCGAGCCGGCGCGCCGCAACGAGCTGTTCCGATTCCGCACTGTCCTCGGCGACCACCACGTCGGATGCGCCGGCTGCGGTGCAGATCGCCGCGATGGCCTCCAGTTCTGCCGCCGCGCCGGGTCCCGAATCCGATTGCGCGATCAGCACGGCGCCGGCGTCCGGACCGAAGTCCATTTTGGCGTAGGCGTCGATGGCTCGGATCGTGGTGCGATCGAGCAGTTCGAAGAGGCTGGGCGTGATTCCCGCTGCACGGGTGCTCGAAACGGCAGCGGCTGCAGACACTGTCGACGGGAACGTGGCGGCCATGGTTATCGGTTCGGCACTGGGGAAGTCGAGGCCCACGGTTGCTTCGGTGACGACGCCCAGTGTTCCCTCGGACCCGACGAACAGTTCGGCCAAGGACAGGCCTGCTACACCCTTGACCGTCCTCCTTCCCACGAATGTGGCTCTTCCGTCTGCCAGTACGACGCGCAATCCGCGTACGAAGCGCGCGGTAACGCCGTATTTGACGCAGCACAGGCCGCCGGCATTGGTGGCAATGTTCCCGCCGATGGTCGACGATTCCCAGCTGGACGGGTCGGGCAGATACGTCAAACCTTGTCGTCCGGCAGCGTCTTTGAGCTGTTTGTTGGTCACACCGGGTTGAACTACCGCCACTCGGTTCTCGACGTCCAGCTCGATGATGGCATTCATGCGACGGGTGCTCAGC
>NZ_JBAWFH010000525.1:0-3166 GCF_049591685.1 Rhodococcus sp. (in: high G+C Gram-positive bacteria)
AGGTGTTGATGATGTACGAGCCGGGCTTCATGAGGCCGAGGCGCCGCGCATCGAGCAGTCCGGCGGTGCTCGGCGTGAGCGGCACGTGAACGCTGAGGACGTCCGCGAGCGACAGGCCGTGTTCAAGGTCGATAAGTGTCACGCGGAGTTCCTCGGCCACATCTGCAGCAAGGTACGGGTCGTGCACAAGCACGTTCATCCCGAACCCCTTCGCGATCGGGATCACGAGGCGCGCGATGCCGCCGCCGCCGAGGAGCAGAAGGGTCTTGCCGTGGAGCTGGACGCCGACCAGTTCGGTTCTGCCGCGGTTCCATGCGCCAGACCGCACGTTCTGCGCTGCTCGGGCGGTGTGGCGGGTCAGGGAGAGGAGCAGGGCGAACACGTGTTCGGCGACGGCCTGCGCGTTCGCTCCAGGAGTGGTGGTCACCCATACGCCCTGCGCGGCGGCCGCATCGAGGTCGACGTTATTCGTGCCGACGCCGTGCCGCGCGATGATCTTCAGCTGGGGTGCCATGCGGATGCGCTCCGCGGTGATCATGTCTCCGCGCACGAGTGTCGCCTCAACGGTGCCGGCGACGTCTTCCCATGTTCGCGCAGACGCGCCGTAGCCCAGAGTGACCTCATTCGTCGTCTGAAGCCGTTCGACGATGACGTCCGAGATTGGGTTCGGAATGAAAACGTGTCCCATGTGTTGCTCCTTTGCTAAACGCGATTGGACTCGCAATTAGCGACTGTAGCTGACGTCATATGCTCAGCACAAGGGGTGGCCTCGGCCAAGGATGGCGCATAGCCGTCGAGAAATTGGCGCTTGACATACGAGCAGAACGCTGAGACGCTGTCAAAATAAAGTGCGATGACGTACGCACTTAGTCAACGGAGACAGGAGCGATCATGGCGGATGTCGAGGAGAAGCGTCGAACGGGAGCCAAGAAGGCGACCGGAGCGGCGGTCTTTGGAACGTTCATCGAGTACTACGACTTCAGCGTGTATGGCTACGTGGCCGCCACGCTTGCGGTGGTGTTCTTCCCAAGCGACGACCCGGTGAGTGGTCTGCTGAACACGTTCTTGGTGTTTGGATCGGCGTTCCTGGTGCGCCCGGTCGGCGCATGGTTCTTCGGGCGGCTCGGTGACCGAAAGGGCCGGCGGGTAAGCCTCATTGCCAGCATCTCGATGATGGGTGCCGCCGCGACGCTGACTGGCCTCTTGCCGGACTACGACGCTATTGGCGTAGCTGCTCCAATCCTCCTGGTGATCCTACGCATGATGCAGGGTTTCTCGGCCGGCGGAGAAATCGGCGGGGCTGCTTCATACATTCGCGAGTGGGCCCCGACGCAGCGGCGACCGTTCTACATTTCCTTTGTCCCGGCTTTCGGGAACCTCGGGAAGGGCATGGCGGCCGGGGTTGCGGCGCTGATCGCGCTTGCCGTGCCGGCGGAAGCGATGCTCGCCTGGGGGTGGCGTGTGCCGTTCCTCCTGGCGCTTCCCCTTGGCATCCTCGTGCTGGTGGCGCGGTTGAAGGTCGCCGATTCTCCCGAGTTTGTCGCCCTTTCCGAGAAGAAGGACACCACGAAGCAGCCGTTCGGGGAAGTGTGGCGAGACTACCGCCCGCAGCTGTTCAAGGTCATCGGCATCTCCACTGTGCAGAATCTGGGAACGTATATCGGCACCGTCTTCGTGGCTACGTACTTCTCGGAGGTGCTGGGCTTCTCAAGCAGTGAAGCTTCAACGATCGTCCTCATCGCTGTTCTCACTGCGGCGTGCCTGATCCCGGTGGCAGGGTTGTTCGGAAACCGCGTCGGCGCGCGCAAGACGCTCATCATCGCGTACGTCCTCTACGTCGTTGTGACCTTCCCCACGTTCATGATGATGAACACCGGGGTGTTCGGGCTTGCGATCGCCGGCCTCGCGCTGGGCATGATCCCGTACGCGCTGTCCCAGGCCGGCACGTACAGCTCCGTCGCAGAGTTCTACCCCACCCGGGTACGCCACACCGGGGTCGCGGTTGGTCACAGCGTGGGCGCCGTGATCGGCGGTGGCGCAGGCCCCTACCTTGCGACGTGGCTAATCGCCACCACCGGAAACACATACATGCCGGCATTCGTCCTGATGCTTGCCGGTGCGTTCGGACTCGTTCTCGTCACGTTCGCGGTTCGACGCAACAGCAACCCCGCCGACCACCTTTTCCGCTGATCCGCCATCGAGCTGGGCTGCGCGTAGCCACGCGCAGCCCAGCATCATCCCTGACGGCACCACCAGAGCGCGATCCGCAAGGCACCGCGCGCTGAATGCGTCTCATACAAGACGAGGACTCAGGAGAAATCCATGACCGTTGAAGCGGCGGCACGTAACACTGGTCGCGTCGATACTCGCCGAGACGGCCCGGTACCCCCACGCCCAATGGAACCTGTGGCCACGCCTCTCGAGCCGGTCACGGCGCTTGCTCCTGAAGCGATGGTGGCAGGTGGCTGAGAGGTCCGGCTCAGTGCCACGCTTGGCGCCGTTGAGCCCCGGCCGCGTCGTCTTTTTCGTGTCGGACAGCACCGGCATCACGGCAGAGACGCTCGGCAATGCCCTGCTCGCCAATTTCCCTGCCGCGCCGTTTCAGCGTCACACGGTTCCCTTCGTAGATTCGGCCGTCGGTGCCCGCAATGTCGTAGATGACATCAAGCGCGCGTCGACTAACGGCGCTCAGCCGATCGTCTTCGCAACAGTGAAGTCCGCCCATATCCTCGGCGAGCTCCATGCCTCTGGTGCGGTGGTCATCGACTTGCTGGGTGGGCATCTGACCGAACTGGAAGCGGCTATCGGCACAACCGCATCTGAGCAGCTCGGTCAATTCCATGGGGTTGGCGACATCGAGCGGTACTTCGCTCGGATGCGGGCGGTCGAGTACGCGATCGAACATGACGACGGGCAGAGCGAGCGAGGGCTCCACCTTGCTGACGTGATCATCATTGCTCCCTCCCGGTGCGGCAAGACTCCCACGACGATGTACCTCGCGTTGCAGTACGGACTGCTGGTGGCCAACTATCCGCTGACCGACGATGACTTCCCCTCCGACGAACTTCCACTCACGGTGGCTCCGCATCGCGACAAATGTTTCGGGCTGACCACCACTCCTTTGCGGCTGAGCCAGGTGCGCCATGAGCGTCGCCCCAGCTCGACG
>NZ_JBAWFH010000526.1:0-10269 GCF_049591685.1 Rhodococcus sp. (in: high G+C Gram-positive bacteria)
ATACGTCACGGCGGCACAGCTCCCCGCGTAGCGAATGAGCTGAATGTTGTTCGAGAAAGACGAGGCGCCGAACAGCAGACCTGATCCGAAAACACCGACGACGGCGAACCACACCCACCACGACGACGTCAGATACGCGGTCCGGCGAATCTCCGGCAGAAGCAGGACGAAGTAGACGAGATAGCCGGTGCCGACGAACCGCGCGAACAGTCGGACCAGTCGGTCGAGCGAACGATGCTCTTCCCCGGTGCGCTCTCGCGGCGACGGTGTGCTGGTGGGCCGGGCTGACATACGTTCCTCCACGATCTTCGCGAAGGAAAGTGTATGTCAGCTCTCTTCGACGGTGACCGGTTGTTCGAACGGCACGGAGGTGCGGGCTCGTCGACGCCGTTGGACCGCGACCACGGTGATCCAGACGCCGACGGACAGGGCGAACACGACGCCTGCCGCGATGACGGGCGCTGCGGTACCGGGCATGAGTCCTTCGAAGAAGAGCGATACGCCGAACACGAAGAACAGCACGGAGGCGCCGTACTGGATGACCCGTTCGGGCAGGTGCTTGCCGAGAACGGCGCCGACGACGATGGCCAGTGCGTCCGCGGCGACCATGCCGACCGTCGACCCTATCCACACGCCGACCCAGTCGTTGTCGGTGGCCAGCGTGACCGTCGCCAGCATCGTCTTGTCGCCGAGTTCGGCGAGGAAGAATGCCGACGCGATGGCGAGGAACGCCGAACGCGTCACCTTCGATGCCTTTACGCCCTCGTCGTCGGACAGTGAGTCGCCGCGCAGCGTCCAGAGGCCGAAGACGACGAAGGCGATGCCGCCGACGATCGAGATGGCGGCGGTGGGGATCGAGAGTCCGAGGAAGTGGCCGACGGCGACCGAGACGAGGTGAACGACTGTCGTGGCGACCGTGATGCCGCCGATGACGACGTACCAGCGGTAGCGCAGCGCGAACGTCATGGCCATCAGTTGGGATTTGTCGCCCAGTTCGGCAACGAAGATGACGGCGAAGCTGAGTATCAGGGCAGAGAGCACGGGTGCGGGACTCCTCGGTCGACGAACGTGACCGAAGGTCTCGCCCACCGCCCTCTTTTGTGATGAGGGGCGGTTCACCGTGCCGGGCCACACCGTATGGGGTGGCCAGTATGTCGACACAGCAATTGGGGGCTACTCCCCTTCGCTGTCAACGAGATTAGGTCGGTCGGCGCGAAATGGCAAACGCCACAGCAAGTTTGGTTACCCGAAAACTCTTGTACGGGCTTCGATCACGACGCGAGGAGCATCGCCAAAACCGCGGTGTCGGGATCGCTGATCGGGTCGATTCCCACCCTGCTGCGCATTCCCGTGACGGTGCCGTCGGATTCGGCTTCGACCCAGGCAGCGCGGTGTTCGAGACCCAGATGAGGAATGCCCGGCAGCAAGACGCAGCCCGAAGCCGCGCCGGCGCACTCGGGCAGCGACGGGGTGGTTTCCGACGGCGGATGCAGCATCAGCAGAGCGGACGGCTGGTGCCGTGCGTATCGACCGGGTGTGACGGCCGTCTCGCCGACGACCGGGCCGTCGGCAAGCACGAGGCCGACGGTTCCGGGCTCGGGGTCGTCGGGAAGTTCCTCCCGAACACCGAACACCGTCGACGTCGTCAACAGTCCCGGCATCGAGGCAACCTGAACGGCAAGTGCAAGGAACTGGGTCCACTCCTTGGTGGTGGCGGGCCACCTGCCGGACACGACGAAGCCGCGCAGCAGGCCCGCAGCAGAGAAAGGGGATACACCGATGAGATTGTGCTCGTTCATCTCGTACTCCTCGCGGGTGAGTGCCGAAGGGGCTTCGAAAATAACTCCGGTAACGGCTACACCACGTTGGGTAGAGGAAAAGGATGAACCAGACAGGCGCTGGCACACAAGACCATGCGAGTGCCAGCCATGGACTTTCAAAAACAGGGACATCCAAACACACGAATGGGCCACCCACACCGCTGCGCGGTACGGATGGCCCATCGGAGCCGAACAAGTTATTGCAACTGACAGGACTACGGGAAGATGAGACCCGGCGTCTGCGAGGTGGCGGCTGCGAAGCGAGCCTGGACGTCGGCCCAGTTGACGACGTTCCAGAATGCTTTGACGTAGTCGGCCTTGACGTTCTTGTACTGCAGGTAGAAGGCGTGCTCCCACATGTCGACCTGGAGCAGCGGGATGATGCCGAGCGGCACGTTGGCCTGCTGATCGTAGAGCTGGAAGGTGAGCAGCTTCTTGCCGAGCGAGTCGTAGCCGAGCACTGCCCAGCCGGATCCCTGCAGGCCGTTGGCGGCTGCGGTGAACTGCCCGCGGAACTTGTCGAACGAACCGAACTGATCGTCGATCGCTGCGGCCAGTTCGCCTTCGGGCTTGTCTCCACCGTTGGGCGAGAGATTCTTCCACCAGATGCTGTGGTTGACGTGGCCACCGAGGTGGAACGCGAGGTTCTTTTCGAGCAGGAAGATTGCGCCGTGATCTTCGTTGTCGCGAGCAGCGGCAAGCTTCTCGATGGCGGTGTTGGCACCGGCCACGTACGTGGCGTGGTGCTTGGAGTGGTGAAGTTCGTTGATCTCGCCCGAGATGTGAGGCTCGAGGGCGGAGTAATCGAAATCAAGGTCGGGCAGTGTGTACTCGGACACGTGTTTCCCTTCTCTCTCGACGCCGCGTCCACCGTTGATGCCGGGCGCGATCGTCCTACTGCGAAATCTTCGTAGGGTTACAACCCAATCTCATTCCTACTCCTAGTGCAACCGTTCCAACCGAGACGCATTTCTCGGAATAAACACAGGGGTGCGCGGCAGGGGTGCTTGATAACGACGAGGTCACGAGCGAACGGCAGAATTCGTCCGGCAGATGAACGGGAACTTAAGATGGTCTCGTGAGTTTTTCACGCCGGTCGAGCGAGCAAACCGAGAACACATCGGTCGACGTCGCGCCCCGCGTGAATCTCCCGGGCGCAAATCTCTTGCGCTTCATTGCCGTACTCACGGTGCTGTACTCGCACATATCGTTTTACCTCATCGACGACCGAGGTGATGGTTGGTGGGTCATGGACGTCGTGCACCAGGTCTTCGTTCGGGAGATGGGCCTGAACAATCACCTCTCGTTCGTCGGCGTCGCCATCTTCATGCTGTTGACCGGCCTACTCGTCACGCGGTCGGCAATTCGGCAATCCCGACGCGACTTCGCAGTGGGCCGGTTGTCGCGGCTCGTTCCGGCTCTGTGGCTGGCCATCGCGTTGGCCATCGTGCTCGTGCGACTCGGTATCAACGGCATGTTCAGCGGACAGAACGGCATCAGCAACAGCGAGGCCGCGCTGAGTTTCGTGCTCGGTGGATTCTTTCTGAAGCCCGAGGTGGCCGTACTGGGCGTTACGTGGACGCTGACGGTGCAGCTCATCTTCTACCTCTACTGCCTCGCTGCGCGCGATCTTCTTCGCGGCAGGCCCGCGCTCGTGCCGGTGCTCGGTGCGGCAATCTGCGTCGTCGTACTGATCTACAACCTGTACATACCGCAGCCCTGGTCGGTGCCGATGCTCTCCAAGATCGCGGCGACGCTGCCCACGTTGTTCCTCGGCCAGATCATCTACCTCGGTTGGGCGAAAATCATCGACCGCCGCTGGGTGGTCGTCGCGACCATCGCGCAAGTCGAGGTGGTCCGTCTCGCGACGGACGTGCACGCCTACTGGGCGGGTGACCAGTACATGTGGACGATCATCGTGGTCACCGGCCTGACGTTGCTGTTGGGCCGGCGCGACGGAAGATTCGCGCGATCGCGCGTCGTCCACTGGACCGGCACTCGCAGCTACGCGATCTACCTGCTGCACACCCTGATTCTCTACCGCGTCTACGAAAACGTCGTTCCCTATACCGGACCCACGGGCGCGGTGGTGGCGTTCGTCGCCGTCACCGCGCTGGCGTCGGAAATTCTCTATCGGTACATCGAGACGCCCGCGGCAGTGTGGCTCAAGGGGCGCTTCACCCGCACCCCCGAGAAAGCACGACCGAGCGCCGCCGAAGGCACTTGACCGCGCTGTCCACAGCTGTTACAGCTGGGGCATGACCTCGGAGGCGACGAGTTCGAGGTGGTCCAGATCGCTCAGGTCGAGCATCTGCAGATAGACACGGGTGGCGCCGAGTTCGCCGTAGCTCCCGATCTTGTCGACGAGCTCGGCCGGGCTTCCCGCGGCGCCGTTCTCGCGGAGTTCGGGCACCTCGCGGCCGATGGTGGCTGCTCGTCGAGCGATCTCGTCCTCGGTCCGGCCGCAGCACAGCACCAGCGCGTTGGAGTACACCAGCGACTCGGGATCCCTGCCTGCCGAGGTGGCCGCGGCACGCACGCGATCGAACTGCGTCGCGGTGGCCTCCAATGACGCGAAGGGAATGTTGAACTCGTCGGCGTACTTCGCGGCCAGCGCCGGGGTGCGCTTCTTACCGCCGCCGCCGACGAGGATCGGGGGCCGCGGAGACTGGACCGGCTTCGGCAACGCCGGTGAGTCGACGATCGGGTAGTGCTTGCCCTCGTGCGTGAACGTCTCGCCCTCGGGCGTCTCCCACAGCCCGGTGATGACGGCCAGCGACTCCTCTAGCTTGTCGAACCGCTCTCCCAGCGACGGAAACGGGATGCCGTATGCCGTGTGCTCGTCCTCGAACCAGCCCGCGCCGAGCCCGAAGTCGACGCGGCCACCGCTCATCGCATCGACCTGCGCGACGCTGATGGCGAGCGGACCCGGGTACCGGAACGTCGCCGAGGTGACGAGCGTTCCGAGCCTGATCGTCGACGTCTCCCGCGCGATCCCGGCGAGCGTGATCCACGCGTCGGTCGGTCCGGGCAGGCCCGTGGAGTTCATCGCGAGGTAGTGGTCGGATCGGAAGAACGCGCCAAAGCCCAGCTTCTCGGCTGCCTGCGCCACTTCGAGCAGGTCTTCGTAGGTCGCGCCCTGCTGCGGTTCGGTGAATACGCGGAGTTCCATCTTCGAAGTAGCCATGACACAAGCTTAGAAGTGACGCGCAGATGCGTCGCCCGGCCTGTGGATAGAACCTGCGATTGTCCGGTTTCTGTGGATCGACCTGTGGATAGTGTGGATAACTCGCCGAGCTGTCCACAGGTCGGCGCCGTTCGCGGTGGCAGGCCGAGCACGGCGCGTGACAAGATCGTGTATGTGTCTGCCCCGGATCTGCCCTCTGTGCCCGTAGCCGAACTCCCCACCGACCCGAGCGAGTCCGCAGTACTTCTCGACGTCCGAGAAGACGACGAGTGGCAGCAGGGCCACGCGCCCGGAGCCGTGCACATTCCCATGGGCGAGGTTCCATCGCGGCTCGGTGAGATCGACCAGAATGTCCCGCTGTACGTCGTCTGCCGCGTGGGCGGGCGATCGCTACGCGTTGTCGAATACCTCGCGCAAATCGGCTACGAGGCGACCAACGTCGACGGCGGCATGCTCGCATGGGAAGCCGTCGGGCGTCCCGTGGTGCGTGACGACGGCGCCGAGGCGAGAATCGCCTAGTGTCCGCATTCCAGGTCTGCGCGAGATGCGCGACGCGGTGGCCCGTCGGGACGCGTCCCGCTCTCTGGTGCCCGCGATGCCACGGTGTGCTGCTCTCGCCCGTCTCCGCGCAGGCACCCGCTCAGGGACGTCGCAACTTCAAATGGGTCGCCCGCGCACCGCGCACCAGAACAGCGGCGTCGACGCGTACCGTGTCGCCCGGAAAGACGCCCACACCGAAGTACGACGAGATCCCGCGCTGGGGACTGACCGACCGCCCTGTCGGTCCGCGCGAAGAGCGTGAGACACGGCTGAAGCGCTGGGCAAGCGCGGCTCCCGGCCTGCTCACGCTTGTCGGCGCGCTGCTGAGTCTTGCCGTCGTGGCCGAACTCGTCAGATATTCGGTGCTGCTCTACAACCGCACTCGACTCGTCGGTCAGACCACGGTGATCACCTCGGACGCGTTGGTGTTCTTCGCCGAGATCGCGGCCATCGTCATCGGTGTCGCCGCTGCCGTCGCCTCGGCCTGCTGGCTCGTCCGCGCACGCCGAGCCGTCTACGAACGAGCCGGTTCTCGCGACCCGCGCAGTGCGCGCTCGATACTTCTGGGCTGCCTGGTGCCGGTGCTCTCGCTCGTCATGCCCGGGGTGTACCTCACCGAAGTGGTGAACGTACGCGGCGGCACCGACCAGCACCGCCTGCTCGTGTTGGTCCGCATCTGGTGGGCAACCTGGATCGCCAATTGGCTTCTCATCGTGGCTGCCTCGCTGTGGCGGCTCCGCGATTCGCTGCAGGCCCAGGCAGACGGCGTACTGCTCGCTGCCTTGGTTGCGTTCGTCGGGGCGGCGCTGGCCGTCGCGACGATCGGCGTCATCCGCGGCGTCGACGGATTGCGATGGCGCGGAACCGCACGGCCCGCGCCGACACGCTGGGTCGTCGCCACCACCCGCGCCACCACCCCTGAAACTTCAGGTAGCCAGGAGTCCCATCCCACCGAAGAGACTCATGCCACCGCAGAGAAGGCCACGGCGTCGTGAGCGGTGACGGGCGTGGGCCGTTCATCGTCGCGCATCGCGGCGCGTCGGAGGAGAAGAAGGAGCACACCCTCGCGGCGTTCGAACACGCGCTGCGAGTGGGCGCCGACGCACTCGAATGCGACGTCCGGCTGACGAGGGACGGTCACATCGTGTGCGTGCACGATCGACGGGTCGACCGGACGTCGACGGGCACCGGCACCGTCAGCGGACTCGCTCTGGACACGATGAAGTCGTTCGACTACGGCGACGACATCGAACGCGCCGACCTGCTGACACTGGCGGATCTCATCGCACTGGTCATGGACTGGACCAGCAAGCCGGTCAAGCTTTTCATCGAGACGAAGCACCCGGTGCGCTACGGAAGCCTCATCGAGAACAAGGTCCTGGCCGAACTGCACCGTTTCGGCATCGCTCAGCCGGCGTCGGCTGCGCACTCGCGGGCGGTGATCATGTCGTTCGCACCCACCGCGGTGTGGCGGGTGCGCCGGATGGCCCCGCTGCTCCCGACTGTCCTCCTCGGCGACGCGTCGTTCTACCTGGGCGGGGGCGCTGCCACCGCAGTCGGCGCGACGGCCGTCGGACCGTCGATCAGAACGTTGCGCGAACGTCCGTCGCTGGTGGACAGGGCAGCGGCGGCCGGGCGCGCCACGTACTGCTGGACGGTCGACGAGCAGGCCGACGTCGAACTGTGCCACCGACTCGGCGTCGGCTGGATCGCCACCAACAATCCGGGGCGGACGAGGGCGTGGCTCGAGCGGGCGGCAACCTGACCGGCCGTCCCGGTCGACGTGTAGGTTTCGGGCGTGGGTAAGAGCAAAAGAAACAGTGGTCCGAAGCAGGGCAGCAACCGAGCAGCGTTGCTTGCGCAGCGCGAAGCCGAGCGCGCGAGCGTGAGCGCAGCACCGGTGCGCCCGTTCCAGGGTGTCGCGGCGGAGTGCGACCTCGTCGCCATGCGTGAGTTCGTTCCGTCGGCTACCGCGCCGGTGGTCGTGGACGGTCGTCCGGTGACCGTCGCGACGGTCTTGCCGGGTGCCGTGGCCGCGTTGGTGCGCGAGGAGAACGACACGGCGGTCGGCTTCGCGGGCCTGCAGGTGCAGGTGCATTCGCCGAACGTGGCAGCCGATCTGTCCAGCGCGCTCACATGGGCGTCGATTGCGCAGCCGGGCGAGTCGCTCGAAGCATCGAGGCCGGACGGCAACACAGCAGCACTCGCGGAGGTTCTCGACCCGTCGCTACAGCTGGACGTGACGGTGCACCAGGACTTCAATTGGTGGCTTCCCGAGAACGCCGAACCTGCGCCCGATGTGGCTGCCACAGTCGAGCGTGCGAATCAGGCGATCATGCCGTCGGCTCGTCTCGAGGGTGATGGTCTCGTCGCTGCCTGGTGGGTCGACGCCGGGGACAAGGCGCACCTGCGGTGGGTCCGTCCCGAGAGCGAGGACGATCTGATGCTCGCTCTGGCCCGACTGCACGCAGCCGGAAATCTCACGCTGGGCGAAGGCTCGCGTTACGCCGGCTCGTTCCGTACCCACGGTCTGCTCGTCCCGGTCTTCGACCTGGACAACGAGATGCACCCGACCGAATGGTCCGCCCCCGCAACAACATTCGGAGAGAAGCTAGCCGAGGCGCTGGCCGTCGATGCACCGTTGACCTCCGAGGAGCGTCGCTCGCGTGACGGTCTGCGCGGCAGGCAAGTCACCCTGCGCTGACTTGGTACTGCTTCTGTAGCTGCGCTGCAGAACGACGAAAGCGGAAGTCCACACCGTGATGGGGTGGGCTTCCGCTTTCGTACGAGCGCGCGGTACTGCCGGCGCGAGCGCTTACTGGATGGATCCGCCTGCGGCCTGAGGGGCACCGGTGTCGGAGACGCTGGGCCCGTTCATCTCGCGGGCTACGAACTGCTCGAGATCGAACAGGTTGTGACCTGCGCGGTCGGCGACGTTGAGCAGTGTGCGCATCTTGGCGACCTCTTCGATCTGCTCCTTGATGAACCACTGCATGAACTGCTCACCGATGTAGTCGCCTTCCTCGCGCGCCGTGCTCGCGAGGTTGACGACCTGGTCGGTGACGGCCTCTTCCTGCGTCAACGCAAGGGCGATCGGCTCCCGGGCGTCGGTGAAGACCGTCTTCGCGCCGTCGACGCCGTTGAGCTCGACGGTGATGTCGCGATCCAGGAAATACTGGACGATCATCATTGCGTGATTACGCTCTTCGACCGCCTGGGCGTAGAAGTGCTTGGCCAGCTGCGGCAGGTCGACATTGGCGAAATACACAGCGGTGGCGATGTATTGGTGCGACGCATTGAATTCGTTGCGGATCTGATCACGCAGGAGTGCATGGAATTTCGAATGCGTGGTTTCTGTGATGTTTGCGCTCATGCCCAGAAGAATATGCTGGTCAGAGGGCATTGTCATCCAAGTCGAGCCTTATTGAGGCGAACATAGCCTAAATAAGATGGCCCTAAATATGGATGCCGACCAGCCGAATGTGCGCCGGAATGTTTTGACACTACGGGCCGGCAGTTCGCAATTCTTCCGGTATCTGACGATCGTCGGCGAGCGCCTGAAAGAACTGCGACGCACGATCGGAATCCCACAGCAGCACGTTGCCCACGTCGGTATTCTCGAATCCCGCGACGGGAACCGCCGTCGTCACCAGTTCACCGCGCATGGCCCACGCAAGCGACGCGAGATTCCAGATGTGGTCACCCTCGTCGACACTCAGCGAATCCACCGTGTCGGTGACCAAGGGCCAGAGGCGAAACGGATTGAGGAACGTCGACGGACTCGTTGCCTTGGACAGCAGAGCGGACATGAACTGGCGTTGATTGTTCATGCGATCCAGATCGGCGAGGGCGGTGGCCCGCGACCGAACGAACCCGAGAGCCTCCGCGCCCGCCAACTCCTGGCAGCCCGCCTGCAGGTCGATACCCGCGAGCGGATCGGAGATGGCGTTCTGCAGGCATACGTCCACACCACCGATGGCGTCGACGATGCCGGCGAAACCACCGAAACCGATCTCCGCGTAATGGTCGACGCGTATCCCCGTCGCGCCTTCGACCGTCTGGACCAGTAATTGCGGCCCACCGAGCGCGAACGACGCATTCAGCTTGTCCTGCCCGCTGCCGGGTACCGACACGTACGAGTCCCGCGGCAGGCTGACCATCGTCGTGGCGCCGCCGCCCTCGGGAATGTGAATCAAGATGATGGTGTCGGTGCGGCTCGGGCCGGTTTCGCCGCCCGTCGCCAACGCGGCCTCCTGCTCCGGCGTCAGCCCCGCTCGCGAATCCGACCCCACGAGAAGCCAATTGGTGCCCGGAGTGTCCGCAACCCGGCCGTCGTAGTCGGACAGCGCATCGATGCGAGTCAGAGAACTGTCGACGTAGTAGGTCAGCCCGCCGACGACGAGCAGCAGCGCCAGAAGCGTCAGCCCGAGGCGTCGACCCCGATGCTTTCGTTTGCTCGGACGAGGTGCGCGCTCCGGTTCGGGTCGCCGCAACGCACGCTCGGGAGGCGGTCGGCGCGGCGGGTCCGCTCGGCGAGCTCGTTGCTCGCGCTGCGACTGCTCGTTATACGGCTGTTCGGTATACGGCTGGGGTTGCTGCCGCGGCGCGTGGTCGCCCCACGCCTCGTTCTGCGCCTGATCTCGACGCGAGTACTGCTGAGTCGGGTTCGGGCCGCCGGACACAGGACCGGGCTCGGGGGCCGCCGACCACGCCTGCCCGCCC
>NZ_JBAWFH010000527.1:0-4240 GCF_049591685.1 Rhodococcus sp. (in: high G+C Gram-positive bacteria)
GCCGACCATCGGCGCGGAGTCGATACCCAGGTGGTCCATCAGATCGCGGACGGTGGCAGCGTGCGAGCTGAGCGAATAGTCACCGGACGGCTTGTCGGAATCGCCGTGCCCGAACAGATCGGGCGCGATGACGCGATGGTTGGCGGCCAGACGCTCGATCTGGCCCGCCCAGGACTGATGCGACCCGAGCAGACCGTGCACGAGGATGACGGGTGGGCCGTCGCCTTCGTCCACGTACCGGAGCACGTCCCGGTGAAGTTCGACGGATTCGAGCTCGTACGGTGATGCCTCTTCGTTCATCGAACCTCCTCGCCGCTCGGCGCTTGACTTCACGCATTGGAGCGCGTCGACGACCAACCTACGCGCGTCCGGTTCGGTGTGGGTTCATTGCACGGGTGACGATGTCGGCGACCGCGGACACCACCGGCTCCCGCACCATGCCGATGTGCGGCCCGGGTACGGGCGTCAGGTCGAGGTCGCCGGTGACGACGGCTTCCCAGGAGCGTCGGTCCGCCGTGTTGCTGTCGGTGACGACGACGGTGGTCGGACCGTCCCACGGCGTCGGCGTGTGGCGACGCAGAGCCATCGAGCCGATGATGCCGAAGGCGAGCCAGCGTTCGGTCGTCGGGTAGCGGACGAGGCCTGCAGTGATGACCCGCCACGTCTGACGCAGGTAGGCCGCCACGCTCGGCTTGTAGACCGCGTTGCCGGGGTCCGGCGGTGCCGCCGTCAGCGCCGAGCCGCCGGGCAACCTGTCGAGCACCCAGCGGTACAACCGGGGGTCCAGCAGCACCACGCGTTCGACGGTTTCGCCGTGCGAGCGCAGAATGTCGGCTATTTCCAGGGCGATCCACGCGCCGAGGGAATGCCCGGCGACCGTGTACGGGCCGTGCGGCTGGATGCGTCGAATCTCGCGGACGTATGCCCGTGCGCAACCCTTCAGCGTTCGGTGCGGCAGCGCGCGGGTATCGAGCCCTCGTGCCTGCAGCGCGAAAACGGGTCTGCCCGTCAGGTGCTTGGCCAGTGGCGCAAGGCCGATGGCGGGTACGCCGGCACCTGCAACGACGAAGAGCGGACTGCCGGTGCCGTCGGAACGCAGCGGAACACAGACCGGATTGTTGCTGGCGCGGGCTTTCTCCCGGTCTACCGACGCGTGCCTCGAGTCGATGACCTCGGCCAACCTGCGCACGGTCATCGCATCGACCAGATCGGCTGGGGACAGTTCGACGTGGAACGCCGTGCGGACCTCGACGAGGATGCGCGTGGTCACCAGCGAGGTGGCGCCGAGCTCGGCGAAGTCGTCGTCTCGGTGCAGCGAGGTGAGGCCGAGTTCGCGGGCGACGATCAGTGCCAGCCAGTTCTCGGTTGCGCCCACCAGCACCGTCTCGGACGGCGTGGCGGTGCGCAATCCCTCGGACACTCGCATCTGCAGCGCGGTTCGATCGACCTTGCCCCGCTCGGACCGCGGAATCGAGTCGAGAGTCGTGACGTACTTGGGCATCATCCATTCGGGCAGCTTCTCGCGGAGAGCGCCTCGAATGTCCGCTTCGGGCGTAGTGCCGACGACGAATGCGGTGAGCTCGTACCTCGCGGTGTCCGGCCCGTCCTGGTGCGGCATGACGAACGCGTCGGCGACTCCCGCGATGGAGCGTAGTGCGCCTTCGATCTCAGCCGGCTCGACCTGGTAGCCGCGAATCTTGACGGCGTCGTCGACACGACCGACGAGGTGTAGCGCGCCGGTTTCGTCGATTCGGCCGACATCGCCCGTCCAGTACCGCCGTAGTCCGCCATCGGTGGTGAACCGCTCGTTCGTCTGGTCCGGGAGATCGAGGTAGCCGTCGGCGAAGCAGTGACCGGTGAGGCGGATCTGGCCGGTCTCGCCGTTGCGCGCGAGGGCGCCGTCGGAGCGAACGATGTGGAGGGTCTTTCCGGTCGGCGCAGAACCCGCGGCCAAAAACCCTGTAGGCAGTGGTTCGTCGGCGCGGTACTGCCGGTGTGCCACCGCACCGGCCTCGGTGGTTGCGTACCAGTTGACAATCGTTGCTGTGCAACCCGACTCGGCACGGAACGCAGTCACATCGCGGGAGTGCAGAGGCTCCCCGTAGGTGGTGACGTACCGCAGCGAGGGCACGGCGTCGACGGTCGCGCCGGGTCGTGGACCCGACGTGGAAGCGTGTGCGGACATGCCGCGCACCAATGATGGGGAGCAGTGCAGGGTAGTCAACGAATTGGCACCGACCCAGTCGATCACGTTGTCGCCGTGCAGCTCTCGTGGGTCTCGGCAATAGACGGTGGCACCGCTCAGGATGCCTGCTAACACCGTGTTGATGCCCGCGCCGAAACTGATCGGTAAGGCGCACCCCACGCGGTCCTGATGGACAAGGCCGAGTGCCGAACTGACCTCGTACGCCTTGCTCAAGCACATGCGGTGACTCAGCAACACACCCTTGGGGGCGCCGGTGGATCCACTGGTGAACGCGATGAGTGCGGTGCGGCCACCCTTGACCAGAGGCAGCGGCATGGCCGACTCCTGGGCGCCGTCGACTTCGGACCGATCGAGGCGTCGTGCGCCGGCGCGACGGACGATGTCGTCGCGCCGACCTTCGGGGAGCTTCGGATCGAGCGGGACCAGGGCCCTGCCCGACGCGATGACCGCGAGCATCAGCGTCACCGCTGCGACGGTGCCGGTGCTCTCGACGGCCACGGGCCGTTCCTCGTCGGGTGCTACCGATGCAATTCTGCGCGCCAACGCGTATGCCTGATGCGTCAAAGCGTGGAACGTGACCATGCCGTCGGCTGCCACCACGGCCGGATGATCCGGTGTTGCGTGCGCGACCTCGCACAGCCGGTCGAGCAGCGAGTCACGCGTGCCCGGTTTGCAGAGTGGCGCCAACGCGGCATGCGCCGCCATGTCGCGTTCGTCGATCGACAAGCCGTGTATCGACATGGGTCTCCTTGCGCGTGCCTACAGAGGATCCGGGTTCTCCGCCGAAAACCGTCGTTCAGTCTGTTTTACACGGTACAAGGTAGCTCCGAGGCGGTTTCCTATGCAACTGCAGCCGGACAAAACGGATTTGTCCGGCTGGAGCAGGTACGCCGCGTCAGGCGTCGGTGATGGCCTCCAACGGCTTCGTCCGCGCTGCGCGGGATGCGGGCCACAGTGCCGCCAGGACGCCGACCACGGCAGACCCGACGAGCATTGCCGTCATCTGTCCCCACGGAATCGTCAGCGTGCCGAGCCCTTCGTCGCGCAACGTTCGGACGAACCCCCAGCCGAACGCCACCCCGAGGGCAAGGCCGACGATCGCGCCGAACAACGCAATAAGCAGCGATTCCAGGTAGATAGTTCGGCGTACCTGTGCGCGCTGCATCCCAACGGCGCGAAGCATGCCGATCTCGCGGCGACGTTCGACGACCGAGAGGGCCAGCGTGTTGATGATGCCGAGGATGGCGATGACGACGGCAAGTGCGAGCAGGCCGTACAGAACGGCGAGCAACGTATCGATTTGCTGACCCTGTGCGCCCTTGAACTCCTCGCGATCCTGCACCTGAACGACGACGAAGGGCTTCGTTGCGGCTTCCAGGTCGGTGCGCAATGTAACCGGATCCGTGCCGGCCACTGCGCCGACCAGCACGACGATGTCCGACCGGACGATGGCGGGGGTGACCTGCTCGTACACCTCCTGCGACACCATCCACTGGCCGACCAGCGGGTTGTCCGCGTACACGCCGGTCACGGTGACCGGTACCACCTTGCCATCGGGCGACGTCATCTCCACGACGTCACCGAGCTGCCAGCCCTCGTCCCTGCGGGCCGACTCGGAGACCGCCATGCTGTTGCCGCTCAGCTCGGTCGCGCCGTCGACGACGACGCTGTCGAACAGTCCTTCCGGACTGCCCTCGAGCCCGACCCCGAAGGCGGATTCACCGTCGATGTCGACGCCCACAGGGTGTAGGACCGCCACCTTGTCGACGCCGTCCACCCGGCGGGCGGCGTCGGCTGCTCCGGTCGGAACGCCGATGGCAGGTGGGCCGCTGAGGATGTAGTCGGCCTGGATTCCGGTATCGACGAGCGCGTCGACGCTCGCCTTCGCGGTGGACCCGAGGACCCCGATGACGGATACGAGCATCAGGCCGAGCATGAGTGCGAACGCCGTCGCGGCGGTGCGGCGCGGGTTGCGGACAGAGTTGGTGCGGGCGAGGCGTCCGATCGGGCCGAAGGGCCTGGTCAACACCGAGC
>NZ_JBAWFH010000528.1:0-4168 GCF_049591685.1 Rhodococcus sp. (in: high G+C Gram-positive bacteria)
ATCGTCAGCCGCGTCCAGAGCGCGTTCGTGCGCGTCCACCACGTCGGCGATGTCCACCCTGCTGTACAGCAATTCGTTGATCTTCGGGTTCGCATCGGGGTACGCGGCGCGGACTGGGGGGCCGGTCGTCGACATCGGGGAAGAACGTCGCGGTTCGCAAGACGATCACCGCAAGACCATTCTCTCGATTGAACACTCGGCACGACTATGGGCCGTAAACCTGTGTTGAGCTGCCGGGCGAAGAATTGGTTGAAGGTGCGCCAGCCGCTGGAAATGTTCGGCCGCCCGTTCACCATGGAATCCTCCGCCCGATACTCCGGGGAGTCCTCGATTACGGACCGCAGAATGTCGTCGTCGAACGATTCGGGCGTGTCCAAAAAATCGCCCCACGTCGAGGCGAACTCCGTCAACCACCGACCGAACGAGTCGAAGCCCTCGACGATCTCTTCGTCGTCATCGCCCGAGTTTTTGGTCGACGAGCCAGAAAAAGAGGGCCAGCCGGTCGCTGGCCTCCTGAGCGTTTCGTTCCCCGGGAGGTCCCGACGCCCACGCCTCGTCGGTCGACTGTTGCGGGATCCAACGAAGGAACCATTCGAGGTACTTCTCGTAGTCGTCGAGCGTCGTGGGCCACTGCAGTGCATCGAAAAGTGCGCTGTCGAGCTCTGCCTCTGCACGCTCGTGGACCAGTTTCAACGACTGCTCGAGCCTCGACGTCAGATCCGGGTCGTCGTCCACGGTGCTACGGCGCGAATCGATCACGGGGCACGGTCGGCCATAGGTACCGCCCTTCTCTTCGTCAGTGTCCGAAGGTTTGGTACCCGCTATGCAGTCCGATAGTCGTGGCGGGCCGTTCACCGAGTATTGGCGGAATCCTGGTCTCGAAGACGGAGGTAGGCGTCCAGCCGAGCCGCGCCGACGAGGAGGTCGCGGCCCCGCGCGGTCAGCCGCGCCTGCCACGCGTCGAGAAAGGAACGCAGTGCCTCGACGCCTCCTGCCTCGCGCAACGACGCGAGGAAGTGCGCGACCTGGCTCAATCGGTAGTCGCCGCGCCGGAGCTGCCGCGTGATCTCGGCGTCCCGGACGGCCTCTGCGTTGTATTCGCGGTAGCCCGTCGCCGGGGCGCGCGTGGGCCGCACGATGCCTTCCACCTCCCAGGCCCGCAGGGTCGCCGGGTGCAGATCGAGGCGTCGCGCGAGTTCACCCACCGTCAGCGGACGCCCTGCGATCGGCCGCGGTGCCGTCGTCGACAGGCTCTCCAGGGCGTCGGCCGTTTCGCCGTAGGTGCCACGTTCGGTGTGCAGAGCGGCGTGGACGGCGTCGATCGTTCGGTATGCGGATTCGTCGTCACCGGCGTTGACCGCACGCATGATCTCGACCGCCGGCCTGTACCCGTGTCCGCGGCGCAGTGCGACGAACGCGTCGAGCGCCGCGGCGTGAACGGCCGTGTACCGCCGGTAGCCGGAGTCGCTGCGTACCGCGGGGGGTAGGACGCCCGCCTCTTCGTAATTGCGTACCGCCTGTGCGGACAGCCCGTGTCCCCGGGCCAGATCAGTGGGTCTCACAGCACCTCGATTGAGGGTTGACGCGAAGAAAGCCCGGAAACTGCGGCCGAAGTATCAATGGAGTGCTCAACGATACCGTCGAACATATGCCTGCCGAACTGCACACCATCGCCCGAGAACTCGGCGAGGACCTCGGCCGCGTGGTCGACGCCTTCCTGGCCGAACGTCGGGCCTTCCTTCTCGGCCTTGGCGAGCCGACGCACGGGATTCCCGCCTTCACGAGCCTGCGCAACGAACTGCTCGTCCATCTCGTCGCACGCGGATTTCGATCGGTCGCGCTCGAGACCGACTTCTTCGCCGCGTCCATCGTCGACGAATACGTGGCCGGTGGAACAACGGACCTCGACGAGGTGCTCGCGTCCGGTTTCAGCCACGGGTTCGGCGCCGTTCCGGGTAACCGTGAACTGCTCGAATGGCTGCGCAGTCACAACGCCGCGTGCGCGCCGGCCGACCGGGTCCGGTTTCACGGCTTCGACGCGCCCGTCGAGTACTCGGGCGCACCGGGCCCCGGGGAGTTTTTGAGGTTCGTCTTGCAAGCTTTACCCCTCGGAAATTTCGAGATGGAGGACCTCGACGAACTCCTCGGTGACGACGACGACTGGACCGACCCGAACGCGATGTACGACGCTGCCGCGTCGATCGGCGGATCCGACAGGGCCAGGATTCTCGGCTCGATCGCGGACGGTCTGGCCGGAGCTCTACCACTGGACGCGGAGTGGGAGGTATCCGCGCACGCACGCGCCGCCCAGGGCTTGCTTCGCTATCACGCGGCGATGGCGAGTACATCCCCTGAGCGGATCGGGCAGCTACTCGGTGTGCGCGCCGAGATGATGGCCGACAACCTTCGGGACATCGTCGCGCGTGAACGCCGTCGCGGGCCGACCCTGGTGTTTGCGCACAACTCGCACCTGCACCGCGGCGATTCGGCGTTGCCGGGCGAGGCGAGTTGGGCTGCAGCCGGAGCGCTCGTGGCCCGCGACCTCGGCGAGGAGTACGTGTTTATCGCGACCGACGCCAACCCGTCGGCAGCAGTCGGGACACTGCAAGCCATGTTGGCCGACGCAACTAGCCGACGCGCGTTGTTCCCATCGGACGCGTTACGCGGCGCGCTGCCCGAGTCCGTTACCCCGGGTGCACCGATCGTCCCTGGTCACATTCCACTGTCACCCGCAGAGCTGCCCGGGACCGACGCGGTCGTGTTCATCGCCGACACCGATGGGCAGCGACACGAGTATTGGTGATGCGTCAGAACGCGTATCGAACGTTCAACCAGGGTGTGCGCTCGGCGATCATCGCGGTGAGCTCGGCGACGCCACGTGCCTTGACGTCGTTGCGGTACCGCACGTTCCACGCGCCGTTCTGCGAACGTTTGGCCTGTTGAGTGCTGGGAGTCCACAGCAGTTCCTCGGCCTTCGGGTGCCACCCGAGGTTGACCTCGTGCAGGTCGCGATTGTGGGTGAGCATGATGACCTCGACGGAAGCCTGCTTCTTGAACCCCTCGCCCGTGGCGTCGTCGAGTCGGTCGAGAAGCTCGGCCCACCGGTCCTGCCATCCCGGCGAGAGGACGACGGGCGAGAAGTTGAGGTGCACCTCGTAGCCGGCCTCGACGAACTCGTCCAGTACCGCGAGCCTCTCCCCTATGGGTGAGGTGCGGATGTCGAGCAGGGTCGACTCGGCGGGCGGCATCAGCGAGAAGCGGATCCGGGTGCCGCCGCGCGGTTCGAGGGCCAACAGATCGCGGTTGACGTATTTGGTCGCGAAACTCGCCTTCGCGCCGTCCCAGCCCGCGAATGCCGACACCAGGTCGTGCACATTGTCGGAGATGGTGGCGTCGACGCTGCAGTCGCTGTTCTCGCCGATGTCGTACACCCAGTCGACCGGATCGCACTGGTTCGGCTCCGGCTTGGGACCCTGGCGCTCGATGTGCCGGCCCAAATACCCGACGATCTTGTCGATGTTGGTGAACACTGTGATCGGGTTCGCGTACCCCTTGCGGCGCGGCACGTAGCAGTACGAGCACGCCATCGCGCAGCCGTTGGCCGTCGACGGTGCGATCCAGTCGGCGGAGCGACCGTTGGGCCGTGCCGTCAGCGACTTCTTGACACCCAGCACCAGGTCTTCGGTTTTGACCCTGACCCAGCGGTCGACGTTGCCCTCGTTGCCGTGCAGCGACGGTATCTGCCAATGCGAGTCGACCTCGATGATCTCCGCATCGGGGAAGCGCGTGAGAACCTCCTGCCCGCGCAGGTCGGCGATGGCGTCCGGCTCCGCCCAGATGCGTCGAACCTGCAGCAGCGGAGGCCGCGCCCGGGGTGTTGTGTGCATTACCGACTTCTATCAAAGAGGGCCGACATGTGTGGGCGGCTCCGCCACCGGTGTGCGAAAAATGCCGTCCTGACGACACTTTGTGAACACGGGCGGCGGAGCCGCAGAACCCGGGAGCGCGGACGACGTTCAGACGCTCGCCACTCCTCACCCACTTGCTCAGGTAATCTGCGGTTTCCGCGTCGGCGCAATCCGGGTGGGGGCAGACGACAAGGCATTGCGCACCTGAGATACCGACACCCGAAGACGACAACACCGGGCCGGCACCCGCTCTCGAGCGG
>NZ_JBAWFH010000529.1:0-1549 GCF_049591685.1 Rhodococcus sp. (in: high G+C Gram-positive bacteria)
ACCCGGAGAAGCCGATCTACGACGTCGCCGGCTTCGCTGCGATCAAGGGACAGGAACTCGTCGACTCCCTGTATGCACAGGCGACGCAAAGCACCCCGACCCTCTTGCTGGGACGCACCGCGACCACGCTCGAGTCACGCCAGGGAGGGGTCGTGATCACCGCGGACAACGGAACTGTCGTCGACGCCAAGGCAGTGCTCGTCACCGGCGGTGTCGGCAGCTTCATCCCGCGCGAGCTACCCGCCGGCTCCGAGTTCGCCGGCCGTGGACTGCGGTACTTCGTTCCCCGCCTCGACGAACTCGCAGGTCAAGATGTCGTGATCGTCGGTGGTGGCGATTCCGCGATCGACTGGGCACTCGGTCTCGAGCCCGTCGCGGCGTCCGTGACACTGGTGCACCGTCGGCCCGCTTTCCGTGCTCACGAACGCAGCGTCGCGCTGCTCGAACAATCGACGGTATCCGTCATGACGCCCCACGAGGTGGTGTCGGTGAGCGGAGACGACTGGATCACCGGAGTCACCATCCGCAACAAGCAGGATCCCGAACCGGTCGAATTGAAAGCGTCCGCCGTTGTGGCCGCGCTGGGATTCATCGCCGACCTGGGGCCGTTGGATTCCTGGGGCCTCGAGCAGGACAAACGCCGTATCGTCGTCGGCCGTGACATGCAGACGTCGATTCCCCGAGTGTTCGCGGCGGGCGACATCAGCGAGTACCCCACCAAGGTGCGGCTGATGAGCGTCGGCTTCGGCGAAGCCGCATCGGCGGTGAACAACATCGCGCCGCTGATCGATTCGACATTGTCGACAACGCCCGGTCACTCGTCGGACAGATAGAGGTCTAACCGTTGCCGAGCGCCGACGACAGGTGCTCGGCAGCGCGCCGCAGGGCATCGATGTTGCGGTCGACTTCGTCGTCACCTGCATTCGACGTCGCCACGAGGGCAAGAGCCGCCACGACACGATCAGACTGGAACACCGGAGCCGCCAGCGTGCGGAGCCCGTTCACGACGGGCGATTTCACCGATACGCCGATCTCTCGAATACGACTCAGTTCCTTCGCGAAATCCGGATCCGACTGCATCTCTCGACGCAGCATCGGAACCTCGTCCTCGGGCAGGTAGGCGCAGAACACGCGGCCCTGCGCCGACGCCGTCGGCGATAACCGAGCCCCGAGCCGGACCGCCACTCGCGCAACGTGTTCGGTGTTGTCGTTCGATGCAACGACGATGGGACTCTCCCCGTCCCACACGCTCAGGACCACAGTCTCCTGCACTTCGCGCAGCAGCTGCTCCATGAACGGTTCGGCAAGCTTGATCACGGGAAGGCCCGACCGCGCCGCTGCAGCCAACGTCAAGACCTGCGGGCCCAGCGAATACACCGACTCGGTGGGGTCGTACCGCAGCAAGTTGGCTGCGCGGAGCGCCTTGGTGTAGCGATGGGCCGTTGCCTTGCTGGTACCGAGTGCCGCAGTGATCTCGTTGAGTGACAACCTCGGCCGCGCCGGGGTGAACGCGGACATGATAATCGCCGCCCGCTCGACAGCCTGAATC
>NZ_JBAWFH010000530.1:0-21081 GCF_049591685.1 Rhodococcus sp. (in: high G+C Gram-positive bacteria)
CCATTGAGCTACATCGGCGTGCCTGCGACGAGTACGGGATCGCCGTGTCCGTCGCTTGCGATTCGAAACTCTACATAATCTCCGAAGGAGATGACAAACCGCCTGCATGTACCGTTCACGACGGACGGGAGCGTAGGCCGCTCGCAGGTACCGCAGTCGTCTGCTGTCTAATGGTGCCTGTAGGTTGAACGAGGTCGGTTCATCGATTCGAACGGTTTCGCCGTTTCGGTGCAACTGCTCGCGTGGTGACGGGGTGTGGCGCAGCTTGGTAGCGCATCCGCTTTGGGAGCGGAGGGTCGCAGGTTCAATTCCTGTCACCCCGACAAGAAGAAGCCGGATCCTATATGGGTCCGGCTTCTGCACAGGGTGCAGACGAGTTACCCGAGTGGTTCACCGTCAGTGCCGGTGAATCGGACCGACCGCAAGGCAAGACCACCAGAAGGAGCATGTCCCGTGAAGAGCACCGTCGAGCAGCTCAGCCCGACGCGAGTCCGTATCAACGTTGAGGTGCCCTTCGAGGAGCTCAAGCCTGATTTCGACCGCGCATACAAGGCACTCGCGCAGCAGATCCGTCTGCCCGGCTTCCGCCCGGGCAAGGCTCCGGCCAAGCTTCTCGAAGCCCGCGTGGGTCGCGGTGCAGTGCTCGAGCAGGTCGTCAACGACGCTCTTCCGGCGCGATACTCCGAGGTTGTCACCAACGAGAAGATCAAGGTGATCGGTCAGCCCGACATCGAGATCACCAAGATCGAGGACGGCGACGAACTCACCTTCACCGCCGAGGTCGACATTCGCCCCGAAATCGCGCTCCCGGACTACTCGACCATCGAGGTCACCGTCGATCCCCTCGAGATCACCGACGAGGCAGTCGACGAGCAGCTGCAGTCCCTGCGTCAGCGCTTCGGAACTCTCACCGGTGTCGATCGCCCCGTGCAGAGCGGCGACTTCGTCTCCATCGACCTGTCGGCAACCGTCGACGGTGAGACCGTCGAAGAAGCCACCGCGAGCGGCTTGTCGCACGAGGTCGGTTCCGGCCAGCTCATCGAAGGTCTGGACGAGGCAATTGTCGGAGTGTCTGCCGGCGAGTCGAAGGACTTCACCTCGACCCTCGTCGCAGGCGATTTCGCGGGCAAGGAAGCCGTCGTCACCGTCACCGTCGTGTCCGTCAAGGAACGTGAGCTTCCCGAGGCCGACGACGAGTTCGCCCAGCTCGCCAGCGAGTTCGATACGTTCGACGAACTCCTCGCCGACCTGAAGACTCGCGTTGAGCGTGTCAAGAAGGTGGAGCAGGCAGGCCAAATTCGCGACAAGGTGCTCGAGACGCTTCTCGAGACCGTCGAGATCCCTGCGCCCGACGCCGTCGTCAAGGCCGAGGTCGACTCGCAGGTGCACGAGGCCATTCACGGACTCGATCACGACGAGGCCAAGTTCGCCGAGCTGCTCGAAGCTCAGGGTTCGAGCCGCGAGGAGTTCGACACCGAGGTCAAAGAGACGGCCGAGAAGTCGGTGCGCACCCAGTTGCTGCTCGACGCCATCGCCGAAGCCGAGAACACTCAGGTCGGCCAGGACGAGCTCACCGAACGGATCATCTTCCAGGCGCAGCGCTACGGCATGTCGCCGGAAGACTTCATCCAGCAGGTGCAGCAAGCCAATCAGCTCGGTGCGGTCTTCGCCGATGTCCGTCGCGGCAAGGCTCTCGCCTCCGTCGTGGACCGGGTCAAGGTGACCGACACGGCCGGTGCGTCCATCGACACGACCGAGCTCTTCGGAAGCCCCGCCGACGAGGAAGAGCCTGCAGCAGGCGATTCTTCCGAGGGTGAACAAGAGAAGTAACGCTGACAGCGAACGACGGCGGTTCCGGGACTCCGGGGCCGCCGTCTTTCGTTAGTGTCTGTATCAGGAACCAACGATCAGTATGGAAAAGGCAGGTACCGTGACTGTTCAGAATCCGGCGGCTTCGCACCAGCAGAGTCCCGTCATGACTTCGGCCGCTTCCGGCCTGAATCTCAGCGACTCGGTGTACGAGCGGCTGCTTCGCGAGCGCATCATCTTCCTCGGTACTCAGGTCGACGATGACATCGCCAACAGGCTGTGCGCGCAGATTCTTCTGCTCTCCGCTGAAGATCCGACCCGCGACATCTCGCTCTACATCAACTCGCCCGGTGGCTCGGTCACCGCGGGAATGGCCATCTTCGACACGATGGAATTCGCCGAGTGCGACGTCGCCACCTACGGCATGGGCCTGGCCGCCTCGATGGGCCAGTTCCTGCTCTCGGCCGGCGCCAAGGGCAAGCGCTACGCACTCCCGCACGCGCGCATCATGATGCACCAGCCGTCCGCGGGCATCGGTGGTAGCGCCAGCGACATCGCCATCATGGCGGAGCAGTTCGCCCACACAAAGCGCGAGATGGCCGAGCTCATCGCCCAGCACACCGGCCAGACCGTCGAACAGATCACCACCGACTCCGACCGTGACCGCTGGTTCACGGCGGCAGCGGCCAAGGAGTACGGCTTCGTGGACCACGTTGTCTCCCGTGCACGACAGGCAGGCGGAGTAGGCGAGTAGATCGCCCGGCAGCCGCACCCCACGATCACTCACCTCTTGGAGAAACGAATGACCAACCTGTTCGATCCCAACCAGTTGCCGTCCTCCCGGTACATCCTGCCGTCCTTCGTCGAGCACTCCAGCTACGGCGTCAAAGAGTCCAACCCGTACAACAAGCTGTTCGAAGAGCGCATTATCTTCCTCGGCGTACAGGTCGACGACGCGTCTGCGAATGACGTTATGGCGCAGCTCTTGGTGCTCGAAGGGCTCGACCCCGATCGCGATATCACGATGTACATCAACTCGCCGGGCGGATCGTTCACGTCGCTGATGGCCATTTACGACACGATGCAGTACGTGCGTGCGGACGTCGCGACCGTCTGCCTCGGTCAGGCTGCTTCTGCGGCTGCTGTTCTGCTCGCCGCCGGAACGCCCGGCAAGCGTGCAGCACTGCCCAACGCCCGTGTCCTCATTCACCAGCCTTCCAGCGGTGGCATTCAGGGGCAGGTCTCCGACCTCGAAATTCAGGCCGCGGAGATCGAGCGTATGCGTCGCCTCATGGAGACCACCCTCGGTCGCCACACGGGCAAGGATCCCGACGTCATCCGCAAGGACACCGATCGCGACAAGATCCTGACGGCCGAGCAGGCGAAAGACTACGGAATCATCGACACCGTCTTCGAGTACCGCAAGTTGTCCGCACAGAAGTAGTGCCGACAGGTATCGTCGCAGGACCGTCTGCAGTGCCGGGCGCGGTGAACTCCGCGCCCGGTGCCGCGCTCGGCATCGATGCCGTAACGCTTCGAAGCACTTGCTGCGATTGCGGTAGTACACGAACACGGTGACTCTCGATCGGCATCGATTTACGAATCGGGCGGCGAATCACCGGAAACAACTGGCCCGTGTCGTCGAGAACACGGGTACGGTCGCATCAGGGCTCGAACGCGGTGGCTGCCGACGTGGTGTGGTCGTCACAACGTTGCAGGCGGTACCTCGCTGCACTCGAGAATGCTGTGATCGAGAAGTTGCTCACGGCAGTCCGACGCCCGATACGGGTGTGGGTCTGCCGGACGCGGACAAGGAAGTAGGAACCTCCGAATGGCACGCATCGGTGACGGTGGCGATCTGCTGAAATGCTCTTTCTGCGGCAAGAGCCAGAAGCAGGTCAAGAAGCTCATTGCAGGTCCAGGGGTGTACATCTGCGACGAGTGCATCGACCTGTGCAACGAGATCATCGAGGAGGAGCTGGCCGAGTCGAGTGAGGTCAAGCTCGACGATCTGCCGAAGCCCTCCGAGATTCGAGACTTCCTCGAGAATTACGTGATCGGACAGGACACCGCCAAGCGAACCCTCGCGGTGGCCGTCTACAACCACTACAAGCGCATCCAGGCCGGCGACAAGGCGCGAGACGCCCGCGGGGAAACCGTCGAGCTCGCCAAATCCAACATCCTCATGCTCGGCCCCACCGGTTGCGGCAAGACGTATCTCGCGCAGACGCTCGCGAAGATGCTCAACGTCCCGTTCGCCATTGCCGATGCGACGGCGCTCACCGAGGCCGGATACGTCGGCGAGGATGTCGAGAACATCCTTCTCAAGCTGATCCAGGCCGCGGACTACGATGTCAAGCGCGCCGAAACCGGCATCATTTACATCGACGAGGTCGACAAGATCGCCCGCAAGAGCGAGAACCCGTCGATCACGCGTGACGTGTCCGGTGAAGGCGTGCAGCAGGCGCTGCTGAAGATCCTCGAGGGCACACAGGCCAGCGTTCCGCCGCAGGGCGGGCGGAAGCACCCGCACCAGGAATTCATTCAGATCGACACCACCAACGTGCTGTTCATCGTTGCAGGTGCGTTCGCCGGTCTCGAGAAGATCGTGTCGGATCGGGTCGGTAAGCGCGGCCTCGGCTTCGGTGCCGAGGTGCGTTCCAAGGCGGAGATCGACACGCAGGATCATTTCGCCGACGTTATGCCGGAGGACCTGATCAAGTTCGGTCTTATTCCGGAGTTCATCGGCCGGCTGCCGGTTGTCGCTTCGGTGACCAATTTGGACAAGGAATCCTTGGTCACAATCCTGTCGGAACCCAAAAACGCTTTGGTCAAGCAGTACAGCCGGTTGTTCGAGATGGACAACGTGGAGCTCGAGTTCACAAAGGACGCGCTCGAAGCAATCGCCGATCAAGCGATTCTGCGCGGCACCGGCGCTCGTGGGCTACGCGCCATCCTCGAAGAGGTGCTCAACCCGGTGATGTTCGACATCCCGAGCCGCGACGATGTGGCCAAGGTCGTCGTCACGTCGGAGACGGTCAACGACAACGTGTTGCCGACGATCGTTCCGCGCAAGCCGGAACGCCCCGAGCGGCGCGACAAGTCCGCCTGACGCGGTTCGCCGCAGGTCCGCGTGAAAAGACCCGGCCATCGAGTGTGATGGCCGGGTCTTCTCATGCATGATAACCCCTGCGCCGAGGTGAGGTTGTTTCAGCGAACGATGCGGCGCGGATGCGTGTAGAGGTTCATGTTCTCGCCGCGGAGGAAGCCGACCACCGTCAAGCCGGACTCGTCGGCCAGATCGACCGCGAGCGAGGACGGTGCCGAGACGGCCGCGAGGATGGGGATCCCTGCCATGACAGCTTTCTGGGCCAGTTCGAAGGATGCGCGGCCGCTGACCATCAGCACCGTCCCCTGCAATGGAATTCGTCCCTCGCCCGTTGCCCAACCGACCACTTTGTCGACCGCGTTGTGGCGGCCGACATCTTCGCGAAGTACCAGCATCCGGCCGTCACGGTCGAACAGTGCTGCCGCATGCAGACCACCGGTGGTGTCGAACACCTTCTGTGACTCGCGCAACGTGCCGGGGAGAGTGGCCAGAACCGAGGCCTTCACCCTGACGTCGTCGGACGCGGGGGAGTGCCGAGTCTTCAATCGAACTGCGTCGAGCGAGCCCTTCCCGCAGACCCCGCACGAGGATGTCGTGTAGAAATTCCGCTCGACCCCGGGCTCCGGCGGCGCGACGCCCGGAGCGAGCGTGATGTCGAGGACGTTGTAGGTGTTTGCTCCCTCGTCGTCGACGCCGTCGCAGTATCGTGCGACCGAGATATCCTCGCGGCCCGCGATGACGCCCTCCGTCAGTAGGAATCCATGCGCGAGTTCGACATCGTGGCCGGGTGTTCGCATCGTCACTGCCAGCGCAGTCCCGCCGACACGGATTTCGAGCGGCTCCTCGACGACGAGTGTGTCGGGCCGAGAGGTTTCGTGCGGGCCTCGGATCCTGACGACCGGGCGCCGAGCGGTTATTCGTCCCATTCGAGAATTATGCGTCCGTGTCCCCGAGCGCGGCCACGAGGGAGACCATGCGGGGGTGATCGGCGAGGTCACCCACCCAGACCGCTTTGCCCCTGTGATCGGCCAGGGGTACCCGCCAATTCTCGTACTGGGTCTCGTCGGTGCCGGGCTGGTTCTGGATTCGGTTTTCGCCGACCGCGTCGACGAGCGCTACTCCCAACAGAACCGACGGACTTCTCCGAACCAGCCGATACAGCGCCTCGACGGTCTCTTTCTCGGTCGCGCCTTCCGGAAGGAGTCCGCGTACCCGGGCGAGGTCGAGCACTGCCTCCCGTCCGGCAGCATCCTGTTCCGTCTCCGCCTCCAGATCACGCTCGAGCAGGCCCAGCCGAGAACGCAGAGCTATGTGCTCGCCGCGCAGGTATCCCGCGGTGGGCGGCAGGTCGTGAGTGGTGACCGAGGTCAGGCACAGTTCGCGGTACTTCTCCGGTGCGATCGGTCCGTCGTCGTCGTTCTCGAACCACAGGATCGACGTGCCGAATACGCCGCGCTCACCCAGGTATTCCTGGACCTGGGGTTCGAAGACGCCGAGGTCCTCGCCTACGACGACCGCGCCTGCGCGCTCTGCCTCCAGGACGAGAATTCCGATGAGAGCTTCGTGGTCGTACTGCACGTACGCGCCCTCACCGGGTGTCGCCGCCTCCTCCGGGATCCACCACAGTCGGAACAGACCCAGAATGTGATCGACGCGAACCCCGCCTGCGTGGCGAAGCACCGTACGCAGCATGTCTCGGTAGGGCGCATAGCCCAGTTCCCGAAGCTTGTCCGGGTTCCACGGCGGCTGATTCCAGTTCTGTCCCTGCTGGTTGAAGTTGTCGGGCGGCGCGCCGACGGTCACGCCGGATGTCAGCGCGTCGCCGAGCGTCCACGCGTCCGCGCCCTGTCGATGCACTCCCACGGCGAGATCGTGGACGATCCCGATGTCCATACCGGACTGTCGCGCGGCGTCCTGGGCGCGGCCCAGTTGCTCGTCGCAGATCCACTGCAACCACTTGTAGAAGTGGATCTTGTCGGCGGCCGACTCGCGGAACTCGGTCGCGAAATCTGTGTCGGGGTGCGCGGCGCGTTCGCTCCACACATCACTCGTGCGGTCGAACTTCTCGGCCAAGGCGCACCACAGCGCGAAATCGTCGAGTCCCGATCCTTCGCGTGCACAGAACGCATCGAACGCCGCCTCGCGTGCGGGTGAGCGGGTAACACCGTGAATGCGTTTGAGGGCACGCAGCTTCGAGCGGAACGCCGGGTCACGTTCGATGCGCTTCGTTCGCTTGTTCGCTCGGGAGAAATTACGTGCGGAGTCTCGTACTTTCGCGTACTGATCGCGCGGAAGGTAGGCGGTTTCGGTGATGTCCTCTATCCGGATATACATAGGGTCGAAGAAGCGTCGCGTCGTCGGCAGGTACGGTGACGCCTCGACCGGTGGCGCCGGTTGCTGCGCGTGCAGGGGATTGACCAGTACGTAGTCGAAGCCGTGTGTGCTGCCGGCCACTGCGGCGAGGTCCGCCAGGTCGGCATAGTCACCGACTCCCCAGGATCGATCGGATCGGATCGAATAGAGCTGGGTGAGCAGACCGGTACGTTGTCGACCCAGGAGTGCGTCGTTGGCGGACAGGCGACGAGGGGTGACCACGAGCGTGCACTCGGACCGAGTTCGATGCATGGAGTCGGGAGCACTTTCCGCGGTGATGGTGTGCCAACCGGTGGGCAAGTCGGTGGGAACGGCGAATGTGGCCCGGCCCACGAGCGC
Organism: Rhodococcus sp. (in: high G+C Gram-positive bacteria); assembly: GCF_049591685.1. Lineage (GTDB taxonomy): Bacteria > Actinomycetota > Actinomycetes > Mycobacteriales > Mycobacteriaceae > Rhodococcoides. The sequence goes on from NZ_JBAWFH010000530.1 coordinate 7,631, forward strand.
ACCGTCGATTTCGCGGGGGTCGGTCCAGACGCCCAGCTGTTCGAGCGGCCGATGTTCGCCGTCTTCCGTCGTGACGTGCACGGACACTGGATCACCGTGCGGCACATGGACACTGACTGTTCCGTCGTCGCCTTCGACAGCGACCACCACGGGCGGAAGCATGCGCCGCCACGGCGCCTCGTCGAGATCGGCGAGTGACTCCGACACTGCCGCATCGGTGTCGGCCTCGATCCCGCGAGCACGCAGGATTCGTTGCAGGGTCGTATCCGATACATCGTTCTCGGTCTGGTCCCAGCCACGGTAGGACGTCGAGACTCCGCATCTCCGAGCGAGCTCTCGCAACTGCGTTGTGTAGTTCACACTCCGATCGTGCCAGCAGCGGTCGGTTCCGTCACCCGGTAGCGGGCAAGGACACCGCCTGTTCTTCCCCGGTTCGTCGAAGCCGGGCGGCGATCGCGAGGCCCACCCGGCAACTGCGGGAGCGCCGAGATTGAACTCGGTTGCCCCGGGTACTCTGATCGCGGCCAGGGCAGGCCGGCTGCTGCCTCGGCATCACTGATTCGTCGACGTTCGCCCGTCACCTTCGAGTGGCTGCCGAATTTCGTGGAACGCAGGATCCGCCCAGAACAACGGATAGGGAGCGCGAATGACTTTCGTTGGCAAGATCGAAGAGCTGGAACGAAATTCCGGCGCACCGGTCGAGCTACGGGTGATTGCCGATGCCGATCAGTTGCCGGTCGTTCGTGCAGTTGCCGAAACGTTGGCAGTGCTCGGAGATTTCACGCTCGACGACATCGCCGACATCAAACTCGTGGTCGACGAGGTGTGCTCGGAACTGATCGCGGGAGCGGTCGTCGGCGCAGAGCTCAGCTGCTCGTTCGTGGTCGGTGACACGGCGATGCGCATCACCACCACGTCGATGGTCCAGGATGGCCACGTACCCAAGTCGGACAGCTTCGGTTGGCACGTGCTGCAGACGCTGACCGACTCGATCGCACTGAGTGCGTCTTCGGTCGACGGGGGATCGAGTGTCGCAGTGGACGTGGTCAAGCGGAGGAGCAACATCTAGTGCCCGTGCCGTACGAAAGATCCACGCGGCGTCAATCGGACGACTACAGCGAAGTAGTACCCCTCATCCAGGAGATGCAGGCACTGCCCGCGGACTCCCCCCAACGTCAGGTTCTGCGCGACCGCATCATCACCCGTTGCCTTCCGCTCGCCGAACACATCGCTCGCCGGTTCGGTGGTAGGGGCGAAGCTCACGAGGACCTGCTGCAGGTCGCGCGGCTGGGTCTGGTGAACGCGGTCGACAGGTTCGACATCGAACGCGGGTCCGATTTCGTGTCGTTCGCTGTCCCCACGATCATGGGCGAGGCTCGACGCTACTTCCGCGATGCCGGATGGTCCGTACGCGTGCCGCGTCGGATGAAAGAACTCAACTCGATGATTTCCGGCGCGGTAGGGACGTTGTCTCAGAAGCTCGGTCGCGCACCGACCGCCAGCGAGATCGCCGCGGAGCTCGATATCGACGTCAAGGAGGCATCGCAGGCGCTGCTCGCGCGCAGTGCCTATCAGACGGTGTCCGTCGACTCGGTGGTCAGCGATGATCGGCTCCCGCTGATGGACACGCTCGGTGCGGACGATCCCGAGCTCGAGAAGATGGAAAGCTATCTGACGGTTCGGCCCGCTCTCGAGAAGCTGCCGGAGCGCGAGCGGCAGATCGTGATTCTTCGGTTCTTCGGTTCCATGACGCAGACGCAGATCGCCGAGCGTATGGGTATCTCGCAGATGCACGTCTCTCGTATCCTGTCCCGGACGCTGGCGACTCTGCGTGAGGATCTCGGCGCGAGCTGACGTCACCGTCGGACCGTCGAACGAACCTCAGGAGCGTTGCCCGTGACACACACGCCGACCGACATCTTCGACGACCTCGACGCGTACGTCGCTGCTCCCCGGGTGACCGCGCTCGCTGCGTCGCCGGACGGCGCGCGCGTCGTGGTCGTGGTCTCGGAACTCGACGAGGACGCCGCGAAGTATGTCCCGGCTCTGTGGGACGTCGATGTGACGGGCACCGACCCTGCGCGGCGGTTGACGTGGAGCGGCGGCGGTGCGAGCGATCCGGTGTTCACCGCATCGGGAGACCTTCTCTTCCTGCGCCGCGCTGCCGTGGACGACACCTCAGCGATCTGGGCGCTTCCGCGCACGAGCGGTGAAGCGCACGTCATCGCCGAGCGCGGTGCCGGCTTCGAGGGGCTCCGAACAGCCTCGCGATCGGCCACGTTCGTGGCATCGTCGGCCGTCCATCGGTCGGCGGCCACCGAGGAAGCCGACGAGCGCATCCGGTCGGCGCGCAAGGACGGCAAGATCGACGCTGTCCTACACACCGGTTATCCGGTGCGGTACTGGGATCACGACCTCGGCCCTGCCACGCCGCACCTGTTCTCCGGCTCGGCGACCGACACATCAGGTGTCGGTGCGATTCAGCGCGTCACTCCCGCTGCAGGCGGAGCGCTGAAAGACGCGTCTTACGACATCGACGCCGACGGTTCGTTCGTCGTATCGACGTGGACGGTGTGCGGTGAGCTCGCCACGTCACGGACCGTACTCGTACGCATCGACATCGTTTCCGGTGAACGCACCGTCCTCGTCGATGACGAGGATGCAGATTTCGGCTCACCGGCAATCGCGCCCGACGGCCGCACCGTCGCGTTCGTCCGCGAAACGCATTCCACACCCGACGAGTCCCCGCGAATAACGCTGCAGCTGTACTCGTTCCGCGACGGCTCGGTGTCGGACGCAGCCCCGGGCTGGGATCTGTGGCCGATGACGCCCGTGTGGCTTCGCGACGGTAGCGGTGTCCTCGTCGTCGCCGACGAGAACGGTCGAGCGCCCGTCTTCCTCGTCCGCGACGGTGTCACACGCCGGCTGACGAATGCCGACAGCGCCTATTCACACGTGCACGCCGGCGCCGACGGCTCGGTGTTCGCACTCGAAGCGTCCTACGCGCACCCGCCTCGTCCGGTGCGCATCGACCTCGGCACCGGCGAGGTGCGGGCGCTGCCTTCGCCGGTCGAACAGCCGCTACTGCCGGGCACGCTTACCGAGATCGACACGGTAGCCCAGGACGGACGCCGCGTCAGGGCGTGGCTCGCGCTTCCGTCCTCCGCGTCCGAGGAAAACACGGCACCCCTGCTTCTCTGGATTCACGGCGGACCTCTCAGCTCGTGGAACACCTGGTCGTGGCGATGGAACCCGTGGCTTCTCGTGGCACGGGGTTACGCGGTTCTGTTGCCCGACCCCGCTTTGTCCACCGGCTACGGCCAGGACTTCGTCCAGCGGGGCTGGGGACGCTGGGGGAGAGAACCCTTCAACGATCTGATGGCGATCACCGACACCGCCGAAGAACTCCCGTATGTCGACGGTGCCCGTACGGCTGCCATGGGTGGGTCGTTCGGCGGATACATGGCCAACTGGATTGCCGGTCACACCGACCGCTTCGACGCGATCGTCACCCATGCCGGCCTGTGGGCACTGGATCAATTCGGGCCGACCACCGACGCCGCGTACTACTGGCAGCGGGAGATGACCCCTGAGATGGCGGTGGAGAACTCACCGCACCTGTACGTGGCGGACATCGTCACTCCGATGCTCGTCATCCACGGCGACAAGGACTATCGGGTACCGGTGGGCGAAGGGCTGCGACTGTGGTTCGAGCTGCTCAGCGAGTCGGGCCTGCCTGCCGACGGCGAGGGCCGCAGCGACCACCGCATGCTGATGTTCCCGTCGGAGAACCACTGGGTGCTCTCGCCTCAGCACGCCAAAGTCTGGTACCAGGTCGTCTTCGCCTTCCTGTCCGAACACGTCCGCGGTGAGACGGTCGCACTGCCGGAGTCACTCGGCTGAGTGTCCATCGAAAAGGGCGTGTCGGGGCGTCCGGAGTCGACCACTAGAATCGACCGGTGACCAGTTCAGCGCCAGAGACCCCAGACGATCCAGCCGAGGCACGCGAGCGCAGCCGGCATGGCGACCCGAACGAGTTGCCGAAGAGCTGGGACCCGAGTGCAGTCGAAGCGGAGCTGTACCAGGGCTGGGTCGACGCCGGTTACTTCGAAGCCGATCCGACGAGCGAAAAGCCGCCGTACTCGATCGTGCTTCCGCCGCCCAACGTCACGGGCAGTCTGCACATGGGGCACGCGCTCGACCACACGTTGATGGACGCGCTCAGCCGCCGCAAGCGGATGCTGGGCTTCGAGGTGCTCTGGCTCCCGGGTATGGACCACGCCGGAATCGCGACACAGACACTGGTCGAGAAGAAGCTCGCCGCGGACGGCAAGAAGAAGGAAGACTTCGGTCGCGAGGCGTTCATCGAGAAGGTCTGGGAGTGGAAGCGTGAATCCGGCGGCACCATCGGCGGGCAGATGCGCCGTATCGGTGATGGCGTCGACTGGAGCCGCGAGCGATTCACCATGGACGACGGGCTGTCACACGCCGTGCAGACGATGTTCAAGCGTATGTACGACGACGGCCTCATCTATCGAGCCGAGCGTCTGGTCAACTGGTCGCCGGTTCTGCAGACCGCCATCTCTGATATCGAGGTCAAATTCGAGGACGTCGAAGGCGAACTGGTCTCGCTCCGTTACGGTTCGCTCGACGACGACGAGCCGCACGTCGTCGTCGCCACCACACGTGTGGAGACGATGCTCGGTGACACCGCCGTGGCCGTTCATCCGGACGACGGGCGCTACGCACACCTGGTAGGCACCACTCTCGAACTCCCGCTGACGGGCCGTCGAATTCCGGTCATCGCCGATCCGTATGTCGACCCCGAATTCGGCACGGGCGCAGTGAAGATCACGCCCGCGCACGACCCCAACGACTTCGAGATGGGGGTGCGTCACAACCTGCCGATGCCGACCATCATGGACAAGGCGGGTCGGATCGCCGACAGCGGAACGCAATTCGACGGACTCGACCGCTTCGAAGCGCGCGTAGCCATCCGGGAGGCGTTGTCCGAGCAGGGGCGCGTCGTGGCCGAGAAGCGGCCGTACCTGCACAGCGTCGGTCATTCCGAGCGCAGCGGAGAATCCATCGAGCCGCGCCTGTCGTTGCAGTGGTGGGTCAAAGTCGACGGACTGGCGAAGGCTGCGGGCGACGCCGTCCGCAGCGGCGACACCGTCATCCATCCCACGAGCCAGGAACCGCGCTGGTTCGCCTGGGTCGACGACATGCACGACTGGTGCATTTCGCGTCAGCTGTGGTGGGGTCATCGCATCCCGATCTGGTACGGACCCGACGGCGAGACCGTGTGTCTCGGCCCCGATGAGACTCCGCCGGAGGGATGGGTGCAGGATCCCGACGTTCTGGACACCTGGTTCTCGTCCGGGCTGTGGCCGTTCTCCACCATGGGCTGGCCGGACGCGACCGACGAACTGGCGAAGTTCTACCCGACCTCGGTTCTGGTCACGGGCTACGACATCCTGTTCTTCTGGGTTGCTCGCATGATGATGTTCGGAACGTACGTCGCAGACGACGCGTCCGTGACCGCCGGCGAGAACGGCGGACAGGTGCCGTTCCGAGACATATTCCTGCACGGGCTCGTGCGCGATCAGTTCGGCAAGAAGATGTCGAAGTCTCGGGGCAACGGGATCGACCCGCTGGACTGGGTCGACCGCTTCGGTGCCGATGCGTTGCGCTTCACCCTGGCGCGCGGCGCCAACCCGGGTGCCGATCTCTCCGTCGGTGAAGATCACGCGCAGTCTTCACGCAATTTCGCGAACAAACTGTTCAACGCCACGAAGTTCGCATTGATGAACGGCGCCGCGCCCGCCGAACTTCCAGCGCGATCAACGCTCACCGATGCCGACCGCTGGATCCTCGACCGGCTCGATCATGTTCGCGCCGAAGTGGATACGGCCTTCGACCGCTACGAGTTCAGCAAGGCCTGCGAGGCGTTGTACCACTTCGCGTGGGACGAGGTGTGCGACTGGTACCTCGAGATCGCCAAGGTGCAATTCGCCGACGAGACGCAAGCGGAGGCCACCCGTGGGGTTCTCGGCAACGTGCTCGACGCCCTGTTGAGATTGCTGCACCCGGTCGTTCCGTTCGTCACGGAAACACTGTGGAAGGTACTGACGGGCGGCGAGTCGATCGTCGTCGCATCCTGGCCGAAGTCGTCCGGCGCGGACGCGGATTCGATTGCCGCGCAGCGCATCGACGACATGCAGAAGCTCGTCACCGAAGTGCGACGCTTTCGCAGCGATCAGGGTCTTAAGCCGTCGCAGAAGGTGGCCGCCAAGATGATCGGCGTCGATCGAGCAGACCTGGCCGCACAGATACCGGCGGTCCGATCACTTGCACGCCTGACGGAACCGTCGGAGAACTTCGACGCCACGGCTTCGGTGGAAGTGCGTCTGTCGGCCGCGACGGTCACCGTCGAGCTGGATACCTCCGGAACGGTCGACCTCGTTGCCGAGCGAGCCCGACTGGTCAAGGATCTCGCTGCTGCGGAGAAGGAACTGGCGCAGACCACCGCCAAACTGGGCAACGAGGCATTCTTGGCCAAAGCGCCCGACGCTGTGGTGGACAAGATCAAATCGCGTCAGCAGATCGCGCAGGAAGAAATCGCTCGCATCACTTCTCGGCTCGAAGCGATGGGGCAACAATGAGTGGCCCCGCCGCAGCGTCCGATCCGGGACCGGTCGACCTCGCCGAACTGGCGTTGGTCGAAGCGGAACTCGACAAGCGTTGGCCGGAAACGAAAATCGAGCCGAGCACAGCGCGAATCGCTGCGCTGATGGATTTGCTCGGCTCGCCGCAGAAGGCGTACCCGTCGATTCACGTCGCTGGAACGAACGGCAAGACGTCGGTGACGCGCATGATCGACGCGTTGTTGACGCACTTTCATCGCCGCACCGGCCGCACGACGAGCCCGCACCTGCAACTGGCGACCGAGCGGATCAGTATCGACGGCCGCCCGATCTCGCCGCGCCTCTACGTCGACACCTACAACGAGATCGCCCCGTTCGTCGACATGATCGATGCGCAGTCCGAGGCGGCCGGTGGTCCGCGGATGAGCAAGTTCGAGGTGACGACGGCGATGGCCTTCGCGGCGTTCGCGGAGGCGCCTGTCGAGGTCGCGGTCGTCGAGGTGGGCCTCGGGGGTCGTTGGGATGCAACCAATGTCGTCGACGGTGAAGTTGCGGTCGTGACGCCCATCGACATCGACCACGTGGAATTCCTCGGCTCGGATCTAGCGGGGATCGCGGCAGAGAAGGCCGGAATCATCAAGAAGGCGCCGGAGTCGCTCGTGCCGCGTGACACCGTCGCCGTCCTCGCCGAACAGAAACCCGAAGTAGCGGACGTCCTTCTTCGCGCAGCTGTCGAAGCCGACGCTGCCGTTGCGCGTCAGGGATCGGAATTCCGGGTCCTCGCTCGGCGTATCGCCGTCGGTGGTCAGCAGATCGAACTGCAGGGGCTCGGGGGCGTCTACACCGACATTTTCCTGCCGCTGCACGGCGAGCATCAGGCACACAACGCGTCGCTGGCCCTCGCCGCGGTGGAGGCGTTCTTCGGTGCGGGTGCCGACCGACAGCTCGATGCGGACCTCGTCCGCGCCGCGTTCGCGTCGATCGTGAACCCCGGCCGATTCGAGCGCGTACGCAACGCGCCGACGGTGTTCATCGACGCCGCCCACAACCCACACGGCGCACGAGCGTTGGCCGCGACGCTCGCGGACGAATTCGACTTCCGGAAACTCGTCGGCGTGGTCAGCGTGATGGGTGACAAGGACGTCGACGCGATGTTGACCGCGCTCGAGCCCGTGTTCGACGAGATCGTCGTGACACACAACGGATCGCCGAGGGCAATGGACGTGGAAGACCTCGCGAATATCGCCGTCGCGAAATTCGGTGACGAACGCGTCGTCGTCGCTCCGACACTGACCGACGCTGTGGAAACTGCCATCGGACTCGCCGAGGAAGTCGCGGATCCGGGTGAGGCGGTGTCCGGCGCGGGCGTCGTTGTCACGGGATCCGTGGTGACGGCAGGCGCTGCGCGCACCCTGTTCGGAAAGGAACCGACATGAGCCTCGACGACTCGCAGGACGAACCGGCTCGGTCCGATCGACCGCAGGCCGACGCGCCGAGGTTCAGACCGCCGACCAATGACCCGTGGAAAGGTTTCCGAGGCGTGGTCGCCGGAACGTTGGTGCTCGAAGCGATCGTCGTGCTCCTCGCACTGCCGGTCGTCGCCACGGTCGGTGGTGGCCTCGGGTGGTTCTCCACCCTGTACCTCGTCGGTGTTGCGGTCGCGCTCATCCTCGCCGCAGGCATGCAGGGCAGGCCTGCGGCGATGCGGATCAACCTGATTCTGCAGGTGCTCGTTCTGATCGGAGTTTTTTTCCACATCTCCATCGGCATCGTCGGACTGATTTTCGGGGCGGTCTGGGCCTATCTGCTGTACTTACGCAGAGACATCACCCGGCGTATCGAGCGCGGGATGCTTCACGGTCAGCGAGACTGAGTTCGGCCTCTTCCGTCCGGCCCCGGGCACTGACCGCTGTGGGTTCGGCGGTGTCCACTACTGTCTGTGACCGTGACTGAGCGCACCCTTGTACTTATCAAGCCAGACGGAGTAGCCCGCCGATTCGTGGGGGAGATTCTCGGCCGAGTCGAGAAGAAGGGACTGAGCATCGTCGCCCTCGAGCTCAAGTCCGTTTCCACCGAGACGGCCACCGCCCACTACGCCGAGCACGAGAGCAAACCGTTCTTCCCGGACCTGCTCGAGTTCATCACCTCGGGACCCGTGGTGGCTGCCGTACTGGAAGGGCCGCGCGCAATCGCGGCGTTCCGACAGATCGCGGGAGGCACCGACCCGGTCGAGAAGGCCGTCCCCGGCACCATCCGTGCGGATCTGGCCCTCGACGGCCAGCAGAACCTCGTTCATGGTTCGGACTCCGTCGAGTCGGCCCGACGCGAGATCGAACTGTGGTTTCCCGGGCTGAGCTGACCTGAGATTTCTCGTCCTTCAGGGACCCCGATCCATCTGTGCCCGCCACGCCGCCGACGATGCTTTTTCGGAGGTGTGGCGGGCACATCTGAATCGTGTGGGATACTCGTGGCGGTTGCCTACACAGTTTCAGTTTCACCGACGACAAGTTTTGTAGTACTTCGAGGGACCCGCAGGACGGAACGGCACTCCAGTGGCGTTCCGCGTGGAAGCAACCGGATGACACCCGCAGGCCGATGCCCGTCATCGCAGCCGAAGGCGAGGGGAAACCCCCAGCGCACCGGCATGCTTGATGATCAGGCGCTCGGACTGAAGGACACCAGAGCCATCCAGACAGGCACCGCGCTCGGCGCATCGGACACTCGCTGTGGCCGATACACCGGGTGCGGAGCGAGACCGAACGAACTGACGTCAAACCTTTCGTCAGGACACAAGAGTTGCCCTCGCGTGGCCGCGTCACACCCACTTCGGTAGGTGGACGCGCCCGGGGGCCAAGGAGACATACGTGGCCGATCAAGCCCCGCCAGAAGATGTACAGAATTCGAACACGGGAAGTTCGGCAGGTGACGAGGCCGCATCCGCCGGCCCGAAGCCCACGTTCCCCGACCGCCTGCGCGTACACGCGCTGGCAAAGATAATCGGGGTCACCAGCAAGCAGGTGCTCGCGAAGCTGGGCGAGCTGGGAATCGAAGCGCGCAGCGCTCAGTCGAGTCTCGGCCGCGTCGATGCCGAGTCCGTTCACACAGCCTTCACCGCCCCCGAAGAGTCGCAGGTAGCGGACGCGGACGTGCCGGAAACGCAGGCGCCCGACGCTCCGGTCGCCGAGACCTCGTCGGTCCCTGCGCCCTCGGCCGAGAGTGCACCTGCGGCGAATGCCGAGCAGGCGTCGACGCTCTTCGAAGCTCCTCCGGTCGAGTCTCCCGCCGCGCCAGCACCCGTCTCACGCTCCGCCACTCCGCTGTTCCTGCAGCCCGAGGTCGCAGCCGAGCCTCCACGTGCACGTCGCCGCAGCCGCAAAGCCGCAGGCCCGGCCGCAGACACCGGTACCGAAGCGCAGACTACTTCGGGCAGCAAGACCGCACCGACAGGTACTTCGGATGTCAGCACTTCCGGTGTCAGCACTTCGGCCGGCGACGACGCAGCCGGTGACACCTCGGTGGAGATCACCGCGTCGGCGTCCCCGACCGAGATCACCGACGCCCCCGACCGTACGAGCCGCAAGACCGACGCCCAAGACGACCGTGACGACGACAGCAACACCGACGTCGAAGAGGACTCCACGACTTCGGACGGCGACGACGATCAGTCGCAGCCGAGGCGGCGCAGGCGGGGACGCCGTGGCCGCGGCCGCGGACGCGGTGACCAGTCGAACGACAGCAATACCGACGACGAATCGGACGATTCGGGCGATGGTGATTCAGTGGACAACGACGTAGATTCGACCAACAACGACGTCGACGCCACGGACGATCGCTCTGTCGATGCGGATTCGGCAGGCACCGACGCCGGTGAGTCCGACACCGGTGAGTCCGACACCGATGAGTCCGACACCGGTGAGTCCGACACCGATGGGTCCGAAACCGAGGGCACCGACTCGGCGGACGAGAAGCCGACCAACGAACGGCGGTCGCGGCGACGCAGCCGATCCCGCGGTGGATCCAAGTCGGCCGACCAGAGCGACGACGAGCAGTCGACGGCGACCGACGCGGACTCCGACACCGGCGACTCGGGAGCCGAGTCGTCCGCGGACGACTCCGACGACGATGACCAGGACGGTTCCGACGGCTCCAGTCGCCGCCGCCGTCGTCGCCGTCGTCGCCGTAGCACCGGCGAAGCCACGTCGGACGGCACCGCGTCCGAGGACGACCCGCCCAACACGGTTGTTCATGAACGTGAACCCCGCAGCAAGTCGCGTAGCAAGGACGAGGTCCAGGGCATCACCGGGTCGACCCGGCTCGAGGCCAAGCGTCAGCGTCGCCGCGACGGACGTGACGCCGGACGTCGGCGCCCACCGATCCTGACCGAATCCGAGTTCCTCGCGCGCCGCGAATCCGTCGACCGCGTCATGGTCGTACGTGAGAAGACGTTCCCGGACCATGGCGAGACGACGCAGGTCGCGGTCCTCGAAGACGGCGTTCTCGTCGAGCACTTCGTGACCAGCAGTGCGTCGGCGTCGATGGTCGGCAACGTGTACCTCGGGCGCGTTCAGAACGTGCTGCCGAGCATGGAGGCCGCGTTCATCGACATCGGCCGCGGCCGCAACGGCGTGCTCTACGCCGGTGAGGTCAATTGGGACGCCGCGGGCCTCGGTGGCAATTCCCGCAAGATCGAACAGGCGCTCAAGCCCGGTGACCAGGTCCTGGTTCAGGTGAGCAAGGATCCCGTCGGACACAAGGGCGCCCGACTCACCACACAGCTGTCGCTGGCCGGCCGCTACCTCGTCTACGTGCCGGGTGGCAGTTCGACCGGCATCAGTCGCAAGCTGCCCGACACCGAGCGCAAACGTCTCAAGGAGATCCTGCGCGAGATCGTGCCTCCCGAGGCCGGCGTCATCATCCGCACTGCTGCAGAGGGTGTCAGCGAAGAGGAGCTCGCCCGCGATGTGACCCGGCTGCAGGCGCAGTGGGCCACCATCGAGGAAGCGTCTGCAAAGGCGGAGTCCGGCAAGGGAAGCCAGCCTCAGGCGCTGTACGAAGAGCCCGACATGCTCGTCAAGGTCATTCGCGATCTGTTCAACGAGGACTTCGTCAAGCTCGTCATCGAGGGCGAGAAGTCGTGGACAACCACCTCCAACTACATCGAGACCGTTGCAGCGGACATGCTTCCGAAGCTCGAACGCCACGTCTCGGAGCCGGGTAAGCCCGACGTGTTCGAGGCGCACCGCATCGACGAGCAGTTGGCCAAGGCGCTCGATCGCAAGGTCTGGCTGCCGTCGGGTGGAACACTCGTCATCGACCGCACCGAAGCGATGACCGTCGTCGACGTCAACACGGGCAAGTTCACCGGAGCCGGCGGCAACCTCGAAGAGACAGTCACGCGCAACAACCTCGAGGCCGCCGAAGAGGTGGTTCGTCAGATGCGTCTGCGCGACATCGGCGGCATGATCGTGGTCGACTTCATCGACATGGTTCTCGAGTCGAACCGTGACCTCGTCCTGCGTCGCCTCACCGAGGCGCTGGGACGAGACCGCACCCGCCACCAGGTTTCCGAAGTCACGTCCCTCGGGTTGGTCCAGATGACCCGGAAGAAGCTCGGCACGGGCTTGGTTGAGGCATTCTCGACCAACTGCGAGCACTGCCAGGGCCGGGGCATCATCGTTCATCCGTACCCCGTCGAGAGCAAGCCGGACGACGGTTCGCGTTCGGGTTCCTCGCGTGCAGACTCGAGTTCGCAGCGCAAGCGTCGCGGGCGTGACAAGGCCGATCAGGGCACCGGATCAGCTCCGGCCGATCCGAACGAGCACGTGCCCGATCCGTCCGTCAAGCGAGCGCATCCCGTGGCCTTGGCGATGGCCGCGCACCACGATGACGTCGTCGACGACGTGACGCCCGCCGACGTGGTGGACAACGCAGCGGCCGCCGACGGATCTCATGAGTCCGGGCCGAAGGTGATCGACGCAGCCGAGGTTGCGGCAGCACAGGGCAGACAAACGAACGGGCAGGACAGCGCGGCCGCCGCCGGCGGTGACGCTGTGGCCCGCGAGGTGGAGTCGGACTCCAACGGGTCGTCGCGACGCGGCGGCAGAGGCGGGCGTCGCAAGGCGTCTAGGCCTGCAGCGTCCACCGTCGTCGACGAAGCCACACCGGCCATAGCAGCCACATCGGCCGACCCGGCCGCGGCCCCGGACGGTGCGGTCGCCGATAGCCCGGTGGTTCCCGAAGCTGCTTCGGAGCCGGTTGTCCCCGTCGGGACAGCAGGACCCGCGGAGACGGCAGAAACGGTCGAGACAGCAGAAGCTGTCCAGTACGTGGAACCGGCTGAGCCTGTTGTGAAGGCTCGTCGCGGCCGCCGGGTTGCGCGCAAGGCGGCAGCGCCCACCGCGGAAACCCCCGATGCAGGAACTGTATTGGTGATTCCCGCGACATCGGACGGTAGTGAGCCGACCCAGGCCGAGATCGAAGCCGCGCCCATCACCGTTCCGGCGTTCGCCCACCCGGAAGCGGCTGACGTCGTCGACGAAGCACCCGTCACCAAGCCGCGACGACGTCGCGCTGCGGCTCGCCCGGCAGGCCCACCGGTAGACGCATAGGTGGCGGCCGACGGGCGGTTTGATTTTGGCCGCCCGTCTGCCGTAACCTTGATAAGTCGCTCCCGGTGACGCCACTCAGCTGTGTCTTGTGCACGCCGTGTTCGAGTATCGAGCCTCGGCTTGGTGCGAGGTGAGTGTGCAGTCCGGAAGCAAGAAACAAGCTAGATCAGACCAGTCGTGTTGCCGTGGGCAACGC
>NZ_JBAWFH010000531.1:0-4226 GCF_049591685.1 Rhodococcus sp. (in: high G+C Gram-positive bacteria)
CCTGAGAGTCGATCATCTCTGCGCGACCCGAGATGATCTCGACCCCTACCGACCGGACGCGAGCCGCGATGTCGGCCGACTGTGCCTGCGCGAGAGATTTGACCCGCTCGTGAATCTGCGGGAGCGCGACCGCCGCCTTGGACGGATCGAGGGAGATACCGAGGTCGCTCGCGCGACGCATCTCGGTCCTGATGCCGGTCGACGCGATGAAGGTCTTCGACGGCACGCAGTCCCACAGAACACATGCGCCGCCGATTCCCTCTGAATCGACGAGCGTCACCGTTCCCCCGTGTTGCGCCGCCACCAGTGCCGCCTCGTACCCTGCGGGTCCGCCACCGATGATCACGATCCGGGTCATTGAGCCTCTTTCGACTTGGGTTCCAAAACTCTGCCTGCGCCCCCAACGCTATTCCAGTGACGGGCGTCATGCATCGGTAAGGATTACTTCACTTCGCTACGACCAGCGCGGACGCACCGGTCGAGTGCCGCCCCGCAACGTTCGATGCGCCGACGGTTTAGGCTTGCCGACGTGCCAATCTATGCCGCCTACGGATCGAACATGCATCCGGAGCAGATGTTGCAGCGTTGCCCGCATTCCCCCCTGTCCGGAACAGGGTGGCTGCACGGGTGGCGTTTGACGTTCGGCGGCGGAGACATCGGCTGGGAGGGTGCCCTCGCTACCGTCGCGCCGGATCCGAACGAGAAGGTGTTCGTCGTTCTCTACGACGTCTCCGAGGAAGACGAGCAGAGTCTCGATCGCTGGGAAGGCGGCGAGCTGGGCATTCACCGCAAGGTGCGCCTGCGCGTCGACACCGCGGACGGCCCCGTGTTGGCCTGGCTGTACGTGCTCGACGCCTACGAGGGCGGTTTGCCGTCTGCCCGCTACCTGGGCGTCATGGCCGAGGCAGCGGAGATCGCCGGCGCTCCGGCGGAGTACGTGCGAGACCTCCGCACCCGCAACAGCCGCAACGTTGGACCCGGAACCACGTAGTACCGGTTCGCGCGGGGAAATCACGCTGGACCGCTAGTGCGGGTCCAGCGCGATTCCCGTCATGACCTTGACGCCGACAGCCAACGCGCGCTCGTCGAGGTCGAACGTGGGCTGGTGGATGTCGAGCTGCGGCCCGTTTCCGGACCACACGCCCAACCGAGCCATCGCGCCGGGCACCTCCTCGAGGTACCAGGAGAAGTCCTCACCACCGCCCGACTGAGCAGTGTCCGCCAATGCACCGGGGCCGAGGCGTCGGATGGCGTTCTCGAAGGTGCGCGTCACCGCGGCGTCGTTCACCACCGGTGGCACACCGCGTCGATAGTGCAGTTCGAAACGCACACCGGTGGGCGCGAGCAAACCCGTCACGATTTCCTTCACGAGCGGTTCGAGCAGCGCCCACGTTTCGTGGTCACCGGTCCTGACCGTTCCGGTGAGCATCCCGCTTTGGGGGATCGCATTGGGCGCCTGACCCGCGACCACCGCACCCCACACCATCACCGTGCTCGTGCGCGGGTCGATTCGGCGGCTGAGCATTCCCGGCAGACCGGTGATGACGGTGCCCAGCGCGTACACGAGATCCGTCGTCAGATGCGGACGCGAGGTGTGCCCGCCCGGAGAGTCGAGGCGCAGTTCCACGGTGTCCGCGGCCGAGGTGATCGGTCCGACCCGCACGCCCACCTTCCCGGCCTCGAGCCGAGGGTCGCAGTGCAGCGCGAAGATCTTGGTCACGTTCTCGAGGGCTCCGGCAGCGACGACGTCGAGTGCCCCTCCCGGCATGACCTCCTCGGCAGGCTGAAAGATGAGCCTGACCCCGAACGGGAGATGCGGAAGCGACGCCAGTGCCAACGCCGTTCCGAGCAGAACCGTCGTGTGCGCATCGTGCCCGCAAGCGTGAGAGACGCCGGGAACCGTCGAACTGTAGGTGGCGCCGGTGAATTCCTGCAGGGGAAGCGCGTCCATGTCTGCCCGAAGCGCGACGCGCGGGCCAGTCGGCCCGATATCGCAGACTAGTCCCGTTCCACCCGGAAGGAGCTTCGGCGTCAAGCCTGCTGCCTCGAGCTGTTCGACGACGAACGCCGTGGTTGCGAATTCCTGACGTGCCAGCTCGGGGTTGGCATGGATGTGCCGACGCCACTGCGAGAGCCGGTCGGCGTTGTCGAGGATCCACTTGTCGACGTGGCCGTGATGGTCGATCATCGCCCTGCCCGCGCTTCGACACCGCTGAGTAGCCGTGCTCGTACGTCTACGTCCTGGGCTGCGCGCACTACGGTGCGGGCCAACAGCTTCGCACCGTCGATCACCGCTCGGTCGGCGGATTCGGTGATACACGCCGCCGCGAATTCGGGTTGATGCGTCACGGAGCCGGACGAGTCGAGGCCGATGACCGGGTGGATGCCCGGTAGAACATTGGTTACGTTTCCCATGTCGGTGCTGCCCAGCGGGCGGAATCCTTCCAATTCGGGTGCAAGCGGTGCACGCCCGATGTCCACGGCTTGGCGGCGGAACTCGGCCGCCAGCCACGGATCGGGTGTGAGTTCCGCGTACGTCGGGGAGATCGTTCGGATTTCATGAGTGCAGCCGGTGGCCACGGCGCCGGCCTCGAAACAGGCATAGGTCTTGGCCGTCAGCGCAGCCAGCGACTCCGAGGTCTGCGCGCGGAGGTCGTACAGAAGTTCGGCGTGCCCGGGCACGATATTGGGGGCGAGCCCGCCGTCACTGACGATGCCGTGCAGCTGTTGACCGGGAGCAAGGTGCTGGCGCAGCAGACCTATCGCGACCTGACTGACAGTGACGGCGTCGCCCGCGTTGATGCCCCATTCCGGGGCCGCCGACGCATGCGCGGCACGGCCGGTGAACGAGACCGCGATGTCTGACAACGCGAGCGAGGTGGCGCCGACGATGTCGAACGGCCCGGGGTGCACCATGATGGCCGCGGCCACACCGTCGAACACGCCGTGTTCGAGCATCAGGATCTTGCCGCCGCCGCTCTCTTCTGCCGGCGTGCCGAGCACCTTGACGGTGATTCCGAGTCGGTCGGCGAGAGGTGCGAGCGCGATCGCCGCACCCACAGCCGATGCGGCGATGATGTTGTGCCCGCAGGCATGGCCGATCTCGGGCAGCGCGTCGTACTCCGCGCAGATGCCGATGACCAGGTCGCCGCTGCCGTACGTCGCGGTGAACGCCGTGGGCATTCCGGCGATCGGCGACTCGATGTCGAAACCGTGCGCCGTCAGCGACTCGCGCACCTTGGCCGCGCTTCGATGTTCCTCGAACGCCAACTCAGGCTCGGAATGAATCGAATGCGACAGCCCGATCAGCTCTGGTGCGGCGTGCTGAACACCTGCGTCGGTCTCATCGATCACCGGCCCAGTCTGTCACTACTACTGTCCGAACTTGAAGTTGCTCTCGTCCGTCGGGGTGTTCAGCGCAGCGAGTACGTCGGCGTGGATCCCACGCTTGATGCCCGCGAGATTGGCGCCGCGGGTGTTCGTCAGCGCTGCAGCGCGTTCGACGGCGGATGCCAGAACCTGGTCCTCCGCGACCGCGACATCCGCGATGCCGCCGGCAACGGCGTCTGCGCCGCCGTAACGTCGGCCCGTCGTCATGGCCTCGACCGCGGTCTGCTTCGGCAATCTGCCCGTCACGAGCGCGGACATTCCCACGGTGAACGGCATGTTCAGGTTGACCTCCGGCAGGCAGTAGAAGCCTCGGTCGGCTCGGACCACGCGGAAATCGTGAGCGGTGGCGAGCATCGCACCGGCACCGAATGCGTGCCCCTGTACAGCCGCGACCGTTGGCATCGGGAACGTCAAGAGGCGCGAGTAAAGGGTGTGGACGCGGTCGAGGTAGCCCGTGATCTTGTCGAGGTTGGCGAACAGCCAATCGGTGTCCAAACCGTTGGTGAAAAACTTGCCGCCGGCGGTCGTCACCAGTGCCGCGGGTCCATCGACGGCTTCGACCTCGTCGAGCAGCGCGTGGACGGCGTCGATCCAGTCGGGGTGAAATCGGTTCTCGTTGTTCTCAGGTCCGTCCTTGTCACCGAGATAGAGAACATGCACGTCGCCGTTGCGCTCCAGAAAAGGCATGAGCGGATACTACCCGGCGGTAACCTCCCGCAGCGGTGCCGCATACCGATGCATCTCCTAGGGTTGAGCGCGTGGGAGACATTGACGCGCACGCGACCGATCCGACCGTCGATCCGGCCATCGCCGATGCCACCGGGGTTGCCGAACAC
>NZ_JBAWFH010000532.1:0-15781 GCF_049591685.1 Rhodococcus sp. (in: high G+C Gram-positive bacteria)
GGTGTGTTCGGCGTCGTGCTGCGCGGTGAGCAACCGGATCAGGACTTCGTCGTCCCGCGGTAGTTCCAGCACGTCGACAGCTCCGATTGCGGTGGCGGAACGCCAGTGGTCCACCGACGCCGCTCCCGCCGCCAGCACGACAATGCCGTCCCTGCGTGGCATCCCCAGACTCCCTGCCTGCTTCGCAGTATCGGCGTCGAGCAGAACGACGCGAGCGTCTTCCCACTCCAACCGCACCCTCGACGAGTCTGCGTCATATCTACCGACTGGTAGGTTCCGTTCCTGCACAGCACAATCCGCCGCCGCAGCCACGCGCAGGGCGTCCGCTCGCAGGACGGCATCCCCCGTGACCAACAGGCAAGGCCTCCCCGGCGCTCCACTGCCCTGCGCTGCGCTTATTACTGGATGCATGCCGACAAGACTGCGCCCGCACCAAGGCGTCGACCAGGGCCGTTGTACGGATTGTGGAGAAACACAGGGGGTGTGGATCAATTACTGGACGCCGGTACCAGAATGTTTGTCCGGAAAAGAGGACGACCCTCGCCAGGGGGGGAGGAGGCGAGGGTCGTCTAGTTCAGCCCCGGGGGGTCGGGCTGAACATGTCCGAACGAATCGGACTGCACCGATACTACACCGCTCCGCAGTGCTGTTTGCAAGTTCAACATTCGCAAGTTTCAGCATCGATAACGGCCGTGACATCGGCGTGACACCTGCTGCCTCTATTGTGTGATAGGTGATGACCAGCGCCGGCACAGACGCCACCGAGACCCCGCGTTCCGCCGGAAAAATTGCAGCGTTCTTCGACCTCGACAAGACGATCATCGCCAAGTCGAGCACGCTGGCGTTCAGCAGACCGTTTTTCGATCAGGGACTCATAAACCGACGAGCCGTTCTGAAGAGCAGCTATGCGCAATTTCTTTTCTTGCTCTCCGGCGCGGACCACGACCAGATGGAGAGAATGCGGGCCCACATCGCGAGCATGTGCGCCGGTTGGGACGTCGAACAAGTCCGGTCGATCGTTGCAGAAACGTTGCACGACATAGTCGATCCGCTCGTGTTCGCCGAGGCGGCCGACATGATCGCCGATC
The DNA here is from genome assembly GCF_049591685.1 of Rhodococcus sp. (in: high G+C Gram-positive bacteria). Lineage (GTDB taxonomy): Bacteria > Actinomycetota > Actinomycetes > Mycobacteriales > Mycobacteriaceae > Rhodococcoides. Next base: position 1,089 of record NZ_JBAWFH010000532.1, read on the forward strand.
ACAAGCTCCGCGGCCACGACGTTGTCGTCGTCTCGGCGTCCGGAGAGGAAATCGTCAGGCCGATCGCCGAGGCACTGGGCACGGATGTCAGCATGGCGACGCGCATGGAGGTCGAAGACGGCCGCTACAACGGCACGGTGGAGTTCTACTGCTACGGCGAGGGAAAAGTCGAAGCGATGAAAAACCTGTCGGCCGAACGAAACTACGATCTCACGCAGTGTTTCGCCTACTCGGATTCGATCACCGATCTACCGATGCTGCACGCCGTCGGGCACCCCACGGCAGTCAATCCGGACCGCGCCCTGCGCAAGGAAGCGGCACTGCTGGGCTGGCCGATTCTGACGTTCTCCAACCCCGTGTCGCTGCGTTCGCGCATCCAGAGTCCGTCGGGAACCACCGTAGCGGCAAGTGCCGCAGTGGGTTTGAGCGCACTCGTCGCCGGCGCGGTCACCTACGCACTACTCCGCAGAAATCGCTGACGCAACCCCTTGATGTGAGCGGCGTCACGGGGTACAAATGACGTACGGAAGAACGGAAGGCCAAGATCGAGCCGGAAGAGAAGGTTCGCTCTCCCGCCCGGGATTCCCAGCACGGACATCAGGCACCCACGCGGAGTGCGCCGCTGAAATGGCAGAAGCGCTGTGGGCCTGCGTGATCCGGGAAGAAGCAGCAAGAACCCTGCACCGGTTGCAGGGATGACCTCCTTCTTCACCGGACCGACGCCGAGGCCTCGCGATCACGTTCGATCGCCACAGCCCACCTTTGCACGCTTGGTAACCAGGTAGTCCGTGCTAACGGGCGGCGAAGTCGACTTTTGTCGGCGGCGCCGCCCTTTTATGTGCCGCCCTTTTCCCCGCCTCTTACGTCTCTGCTGCTGCGGCCTCGGCGATCGACGTGGCTTCCATGGCTCCGGCTTCCAACGCGCCGCAGCAGTAGACCACCCAGCTGCCGACTCCGGTTGCGGTGCCCGATGCGAATCCTGCAGCCCCGTCTCGGTACGCCTGGGATCGACGCATCCAACTGACTTCGGGGACACCCAAGTTGTGCGGATCGAGACCCGACGCGGTAGCGACCAGTCGGGACGCGGCGCGGGCGACGATACCGTCGGCGGACCCGAAGGGCTTGAGCGTCAGTAGCTCACCGTGGACGATGGCGGCGATCACCGGCGCGGGCGCGGAGGTACCGCCGGTGACGAGTTGGGCCAGCAGGTCGAGTCGCTCCCCGATGCCGCCGTCGCTGCGGGGCCGCCCCAGCGCGGACTGATCGTCGACGAGATCAGCGGCGGCGAGCAGATGCAACCGAGCGAGCGCCTGCAGCGGTGCTCGTTTCCAGGTGGACAGGATGATGCCGAGCGCGTCACCGTCGAGGTTCGACGCCACCCGCAGGGAGCCGGCGAGGACGGGATCTCCCTCTTCGCCTTCGCGCGGGAAGTCCATCGAACCGCCTTCGAGGGCGGACGACGACCGTGCTGCGCGCACAGCGGCCTCGGCCGCGGTGGCAGGCCAGCCACGGCGGTTGGTCTTGTGTCGATGAACGGCGCCGAGTGCGTCGCGAGCGCGTTCGGCAGCGTCGACGACTCCGGGGAGATCGAGCAGCGGTGCGAGGGGGTCCGTCACGAAAAGTGACGGTACCCCCTCGTCCACAGCCACCTATTGTGCCCCGGTGGCCGAAAGTTCGGCGCGGGCGCTGCGGCGCTTGGCCTGCTCGGCGGGATCGGGCACCGGCACAGCAGCGAGGAGACGCTTGGTGTACTCGTTTGTCGGCCTGCGCAAAACCTGGTCGGTGGTGCCGAACTCGGCCATCTTGCCCTTGTTCAAGACCGCGATTCGTTTGGCCAGCACCTCGACGACGGCCAGGTCGTGGCTGATGAACAGGCACGCGAACCCGTACTCCCGCTGGAGTTCCTTGAACAAGTCGAGCACCTTCGCCTGCACCGACACATCCAGCGCGGACGTGGGCTCGTCGGCGACGAGCAGTGTCGGTTCGAGCGCGAGAGCACGTGCGATGCCGACGCGCTGACGCTGACCACCCGAGAGCTGATGGGGGTAACGGTTACGCATGGTCCGCGACAGGTGCACCCGGTCGAGCAACTCCTCGACCTTCCTGTTGCGTGCCGGCGAATCCAGTTCGGTGTGCAGAAGCATCGGCTCGGCGATGGACTGGCCGATCGGCCACCTCGGGTTGAGCGACGAGCCGGGATCCTGGAAGACGATTCCGACCTTGCTGCGCACCGACCTGAGGTCGCGGTTGGACGCGGACGTGATGTCTACCCCGCCGATGGTGAGTGATCCTGCGGCGAGCTTGTTCAACCCGACGACAGCTTTGCCGATCGTTGACTTCCCGGAGCCCGATTCGCCGACGAGTCCGACGACCTCACCCATCTCGATGTCGAGGCTGACGCCGTCGACGGCCCGGAAAACTGGTCGGCCGGGATATTCGATGACTCCGTCGACGATGCTGAGTGCGCGGGTGTCCGAGTCCTTGCCTGGAGCGGCGATCTCCCCTCGCTTAACGGCGTCGACGCTGCTCCCGAGGTGCGGAACGGAGGACAGCAGCTGCTGCGTGTAAGGGTGCGCCGCGTGCTTGAAAACCGTTTCGGCTCTGTCGGTCTCGACGATCACACCATCCTTCATCACTGCGATGCGGTCGGCCATGTCCGCTACCACGCCCATGTCATGGGTGATCAGGACGATGGAGGCGTCGATTCGGTTACGCAGATCGCGCATCAGGTCGAGAATCTCCGCCTGCACGGTCACGTCGAGCGCAGTGGTCGGCTCGTCGGCGATGAGCAACGACGGGTCCGACGACAGCGCCTGCGCGATCATCGCGCGTTGCCGCTGCCCACCGGAGAGCTGGTGCGGGTAGAAATCCACCCGCTTCTCCGGGTCGGGCATTTCGACGAGCTTCAACAGCTCGACCGCACGCGCCTTGGATTCCTTCTTCGACAGCGACGTGTGCGCGCGGATGGCCTCGGTGATCTGCCAACCGATGGTGTACACCGGGTTCAGTGCCGTCATTGGTTCCTGGAAGATCACCGCGACGTTCTTGCCGCGGATCGGCGCCAGCTGCTTCTCCGGCAGTCCGACGAGTTCGCGGCCGTCGAGCTCGATACTGCCCGCAACGCGCGAGTTGTTCGCAAGCAGCCCCGGGACGGCCATTGCTGTCGTCGACTTGCCTGAACCCGATTCACCGACAATGGCCAGCACTTCACCGGATGCAACGCTGAAGGAGACCGAATCGACCGCCTTTCGCCACACCTTGTCGACCTCGAATTCGATGGTCAGTTCGGTGACGTTCAGAACAGGCTTGTTGTTCATGACCATTGTCAGTTCCGTTTCGGGTCGAGTGCGTCACGGAGTGCGTCGCCGAGCATGATGAAGGCAAGGACTGTGACGGAGAGGAATCCGGCCGGGAACAGCACCAGGTACGGCGCGGTCAGGAACGAATTTTGTCCGAGGTTGATCTGCAGTCCCCAGGAAATTTCCGGTGCCTGAAGACCGATACCCAGAAAGGTCAGCGTCGCCTCCGCCGCGATGAACACACCGATTGAGATGGTGGCGTAGATGACAACGGGCGCAAGCGCATTCGGCAGGATGTGGCGCACCAATATGCGGAACGTCGAGGCTCCGAGCGCCTGCGCGGCCTGCACGTACTCGCTGTGCTTGATCGCAATGACGCTCGACCGGACCAACCGCATCGCCGTCATCCACCCGAAGGCCACGAGCGCCAGCGACACGGTGAACACGGTGCGCTGCGCGGTCACCGTCAGCAGTATCAATGCGCCCAGAAGCAGCGGTATTCCGAAGAATATATCGGTGAAACGAGCGAGGATACTGTCGGTGATCCCGCCGAAATAGCCTGCGAGAGCGCCGATCAGCACGCCGATGAAAAGGATACCGATCACCGACAGCACGCCGATGGACAGCGAGATGCGGGCGCCGTAGATGACGTTGGCGTAGTAGTCGCAGCCTTGGATGTCGGTACCGAACCAGTGAGCTGCGCTCGGTGGCTGCCTACTGTCCGACAGCGAGCACGCGCGCGGATCGATGCCACGCGCGAACAGCTGCGGAACCACAGCCATCAACAACATGACGACGAGCAGGAACGAGCCGATGATGAAGAACGGGCTCTTACGCAGGAACTTCCACGCATTTCCCCACAGACTCGCCTGCCCGACGAGTTCGATCGCCTCGCCGGTCTCGACGTTCTCCGGCGCCCCTTCGTCGTGCTGGTGCCGAGATGCGTTCGTGTCGCCCTTATTCATAACGAATCCTTGGATCGAGTACCGCGTAGAGAACGTCCACCACGAGGTTGAAGAAGATGTAGAAGAACACGAACAGCGTCACGATTCCGACGACGACCGCGCCCTCCTGACGGGCCAGGCCGTCGTAGATCGCTCGTCCGAGTCCGGGGAGGTTGAACACCGTCTCGGTAACGATCGCGCCGCCGAGAAGTCCGCCGACATCGGCGCCGATGAACGTCACCACGGGGATCAGCGAGTTTCGGAGTGCATGTCGAAAGATGATGCGACGATTGCTGATCCCTTTGGCTTTGGCCGTCCGGATGTAGTCGGCCGCCATCGACTCCGATACCGATGTTCGGGTCAACCGTGCAACGTACGCCATCGACAGCGAGGCCAGCACGAGTCCGGGCAGCAGATAGCTGGCCCACCCGTCGTTGATACCGGCGATCGGGAACAGGCCGAGCTTGAGACCGAGCGTGAACTGCGCGATGAAGCCGAGAACGAAAACGGGGATCGAGACCAGGAGCGTCGTGGAGATCAGCACGAGGTTGTCGAAAAACGAGCCACGCTTGAGGGCCGACAACACACCCGCGGCGATACCGATGACGGTCTCGATGATCACAGCCACGATCGTCAGCTTGACGGTAACGGGCAACGCGCGCTCGATGGTGTCGAGAACTGGACGTCCAGAGAAGTCGGTGCCGAAGTCGCCCTGGAAGAAGCCGCCGATGTATTTGACATACTGGATGATCAGCGGGTCGTCGAGGTTGTAGTCCGCGCGAAGCTGCGCCGCGACGGCGGGGGCGAGGGGGCGATCGCCCGCGAGCGCGCGAATCGGGTCGCCCGGGAGGGCATAAACCATCGCGAAGATGAGAAAAGAGGTGCCGATCAGCACGGGAATCATCAGTAGCAATCGGCGAGAAATGTAGCGACCCACTGTTGTCTCCTAGGGACTCACGACCTGCGAATCGGGTCTCGCGCGCAGGTCGGGGCAGGCCGAGTCACAGCCTGCCCGTTCAAACGAGACCCGGTGGGCGGACACTGTCCGCCCACCGGGTATACCGTCAGCTGACGACGACGTCCTCGAGGATGATGTTGTTGCGGTTGTCGATCTTGACGTCGGAGACGCGATCGGACCACACGGCCTGGTTCAGGCCGAAGAAGAGCGGGGTCGCGGGCATCTGGTCGATCAGGATGTCTTCGGCTTCCTGGTACTTCTCAGTTGCGGCGTCGACGTCTTCGGCGTTGTTTCCCTCTGCCAACTTGGCGTCGAACGCTGGGTCGTTGAAGAAGACGTAATTACTACCGGCCGGCGGGGTGGCCGCCGTCGAATACAGCGGCGACAGGAAGTTGTAGATCGACGGGTAGTCCATGATCCACGCCGAACGGAACGGTCCGGTCATGCCCTTGGCGTCCTGCAGCGGCAGGTACTGAGCGAACTGCAGGTCGCCACGCAGTGCGTAGTCGACACCGAGATTGTCGCGGAACTGGTTGCCGATCGCGGTCATCCACGAGTCGTGTGCAGCGCCGGCATTGAACCACAGGTCGACGGGCTGGCTGCGGTCGAATCCTGCCTCGTCGAGCAAGCGATTGGCCTCGTCCACATTGAGTTCACACGTTGCGCCGCAAGCTTGTTCGCGGTAGCCGTCGACGACGGGGGACGCGAAGGAGTCAGCCGGGTTACGAGTATCGGTGAAGATTGCGGTTGCGATCGCCTGACGGTCGATGGCCATGGAGAAGGCTTTGCGAACGTTGGGGTTTTGGAAACGCGGATCGTAGGTCGGGAAGCCGAGCGAGGTGATGTCGGGACGCTCACGCTCGGTGTAGCGGTCACCAAACTGGCCTTCAGCGGTGGCCCAGGCATCCTCGGGCAGGTCGAGCATCACGTCGAGGCCGCCTGCCTGCACGTCGTTGTAGCCCGTGGCAAGCTCGGTGTAGACCTTGAAGTTCACGCCCTCGGACTGTGCGGCGTTGTCGCCTGCGTAGTCCTCGTACTTGGTGACGGTGAAACCTTGTCCGGGAACGAAATCGGAGTCGGCTTTGAACGGGCCGTTGCCGATCGGGCGAGCACCGAACCCCTCGGGGTCCGCATAGAACGCCTCCGGCAGCGGGTCGAATGCCGTGTAGCCGAGGGTGAGCGGGAAAATCGCGAACGGGCCGTCGAGCGCGACGGTGAAGGTCGTCTCGTCGACGACGTTCAGCCCGCTGAGTTCGGTGGCGGCAGGCGCAGCGCCGTCGGCGCCCTGCAGGTCGTCGTAGCCTTCGATGTTCTCGAAGAAGTACGAGGCACCGAACGCGTTCGCGCTGTTGGCCGCGTAGCTCCATGCCTTGGTGTAGGACTCGGCGGTCACCGGAGTGCCGTCGTGGAAAGTCCAACCGTCTTTGATCTTGACGGTCCAGTTGATGTTGTCTTCGGACTCGACGGACTCAGCGACGCCGTTGTACTCGACGCCGTTGTCCTCGTCGTTGAACGTGACCAGAGAAGTGAACAGAGCTTCCAGGACCTGGCTGCCTTCGCTCTCGGTTGTGTTCGCCGGAACCAACGGGTTCTCGGGCTCTCCAATGTAGATGCTGAAGATGCCGTCTCCGCTGCCGCCGCCGGCGGAGGAGCCTCCGTCGCCACCGCAGGCAGCGAGCACGCTCACACTCGTCAGCACAGCCGCGGTAGCCACCACGGCACGTTTGATACGCACAAAATCCTCCATCTAGATGTGAGCACAGGGTCACCGTGCTCGTCCTTCGGGGCGACGCCCTCAGGATCAGTGGGCGATCGCAGACCGTGGCTCCGTAAGCCACAGGAACGATCCAATGCAATGGACTTTAGACACATCTTGAAATGGACCTGTGATCTCCCCCGACATTGAGCTGACTCGTCGGTAGGCGCGAAACATGAACGAAACTTTTCGGCAACTCATTTCCTGCCGTTCGAGCCGGCGCCGTACCCAACCCCTCGAAGAGCCGTTGCTGCTGACCGCCCACCGCGCCAAAGCTACCGATCACCGCAGATCAGACGGTTGCACACCGCTGCAACGATGCGATGGCGCTCACATGTGACTACCCTCACAAGGGCCATTCGAGCGGACTTCGCGGGCTGACTTTTCGGCGATTTCCGCGCGGTCCGCCGACGGTAACGGCGGCGACGTTCACGGACGAAAGAGAGCTATTCGAGATGACGACCAGTACTCCCGGGGCCGAAGAAACCGCGGTGGCTTCGTACCCACCTTCGGCGGAGTTCACGGCTACGGCCAACGCCACCGCGGACCTCTACGCCGAAGCCGACAGGGATCCGCTGGCGTTCTGGGCCGAGCAAGCCCGCAGGCTTCACTGGCACACCCCGTTCACCGAGGTCCTCGACTGGTCCGACGCCCCCGTCGCCAAGTGGTTCGCCGACGGCGAGCTCAACGTCGCCTACAACTGCGTCGACCGCCACGTCCTGGACGGACACGGCGACCAGGTCGCCATTCACTGGGAAGGCGAACCAGGCGACAGCCGCGACGTCACCTACTCCGACCTCCTCGCCGAAGTCAGCCAGGCCGCGAACACCCTCACCGGCCTCGGCCTCGTCGCCGGCGACCGCGTCGCGATCTACATGCCGATGATCCCCGAGGCCATCGTCTCCATCCTCGCCTGCGCACGCCTCGGCCTGACCCACTCGGTCGTCTTCGCCGGCTTCTCCGCCACCGCACTGCGCTCACGCATCGACGACGCCGAAGCCAAACTCGTCATCACCACCGACGGCCAGTGGCGCCGCGGCAAACCCGCCCCGATCAAAGCCACCGTCGACGAAGCCGTCGACGGCGCAGCATCGATCCAACACGTGCTCGTCGTCAAGCGCACCGACTCCGAGGTCACCTGGACCGAAGGCCGTGACCTGTGGTGGCACGACACCGTCGCCGCCGCATCCACCGAGCACGAGGCGCAGCCCTTCCCCGCCGAGCACCCACTGTTCATCCTCTACACCTCCGGCACCACCGGAAAGCCCAAGGGAATCATCCACACCTCGGGGGGCTACCTGACGCAAACTTCGTACACTCACCACAACGTCTTCGACCACAAGCCGGGGAAGGACGTCTACTGGTGCACTGCCGACATCGGCTGGGTCACAGGCCATTCCTACATCGTTTACGGGCCGCTCTCCAACCGCGCAACCCAGGTGGTCTACGAGGGAACACCCAATTCGCCCGACGAGCACCGGCACTGGAACGTCATCGAGAAATACAAGGTCTCGATCTACTACACCTCCCCCACCCTCGTGCGCACCTTCATGAAGTGGGGCAAAGAGATTCCCGAGGCACACGACCTGTCCTCGATCCGCCTGCTCGGATCCGTCGGCGAACCCATCAACCCCGAAGCATGGCGTTGGTTCCGTGACGTCGTCGGCGGCGGAACCGCCCCCATCGTCGACACCTGGTGGCAGACCGAGACCGGCGCCATCATGATCTCCCCGCTCCCCGGCGTCACCTCCACCAAACCCGGGTCGGCCATGACACCCCTGCCCGGCATCTCCGCCAAAATCGTCGACGACGACGCCAAACCCCTCGGCAACGGCGGCAACGGCTACCTCGTCCTCGACAAGCCATGGCCCTCGATGCTCCGCGGAATCTGGGGCGACATGGACCGCTACCGCGACACCTACTGGTCCCGCTACGCCGAAGAAGGCTGGTACTTCGCAGGCGACGGCGCCAAGTACGACGACGACGGCGCCCTGTGGGTCCTGGGCCGCGTCGATGACGTCATGAACGTCTCCGGCCACCGCATCTCCACCTCCGAGGTGGAGTCCGCACTCGTCAGCCACCACAGTGTCGCCGAAGCCGCCGTCGTCGGAGCCGCCGACGACACCACCGGCCAGGGCATAGTCGCCTTCGTGATCCTGCGCGGCGGCGAGGAGAACACCGGCGACGCACTGATCGCCGAACTCAAAGCCCAGGTGTCGAAGGAGATTTCGCCGATCGCGAAGCCGCGCGAGATCTCCATTGTCCCCGAACTACCGAAAACCCGGTCCGGCAAGATCATGCGACGCCTCCTGCGCGACGTCGCCGAAGGCCGCGAACTCGGCGACGTCTCCACCCTCGTCGACCCGAAGGTGTTCGATGCCATCAAGAAGGGCCGCTAGTACCGACTGCACAGGTGGTGCGGGCGAGACCGAAAGGACTCGCCCGCAACACTTCTGCGTCTAGACGTTCTCGAGCGATCGGTCCCTGGTCTCCTTCATCACGAGGAGCGCGATCAGGGTGAGCGTCGCGACGATGGCGAGGTACACCCCGACCCATCCGACGCCGTAGGTACTGACGAGCCACGTCGCGATGAACGGCGCCACTGCGGCACCGAGGATCGACGAGGTGTTGTAGGAGATACCGGAACCGGTGTAGCGCACGTTCGTCGGAAACAGTTCCGGCAGAACGGCACTCATGGGCCCGAAGGTGAGACCCATCAGTCCGAGACCGACGCACATGAACAGCAGCATGCGTCCGGCGTCAGCGCTTTCCGGGTTGGCGAACCAGTGGAACGACAGGCCGAACAGCACGATCGCCACGGTGATGACGATCAGGGTGGGGCGTCGGCCGTACTTGTCGGCGAGCAGCCCTGCCACCGGAATCAGTGCGGCGAAGAACAGCACCGCGATCAACTGCATCTCGAGGAAGTCCGTGTACGGGATCGCGATCTTGGGTCCGCCCACGTCGGAGACCTTGCCGGTTCCGTAGCTGACCACCCACGTCGTCATGATGTAGAAGAGCGTGTATGTGGCGAGCATGACGAACGTGCCGATGATCAGCTGACGCCAACTGGTCTTGAACACCTCCGCGAGCGGCGTCTTGACCTTCTGCCCGCGCTCGACGGCCAGCTTGAACACCGGCGTTTCTTCGAGCTTGAGACGTACGTAGAGGCCAATGATCACCATGACGGCGCTGGCGAGGAACGGAACTCGCCATCCCCAGGTGAGGAATGCGTGATCGGTGGCCGAGTTGGCGGCGTCGTAACCGGTGATCATCATCAGCAGCAGGAAGATGCCGTTGGCGAAGAAGAAGCCGATGGGTGCGCCGAGCTGCGGGTACATTGCTGCCCACGCGCGCTTGCCTGGCTTCGCGGTCTCGGTGGCGAGCAACGCGGCGCCACTCCATTCGCCGCCCAGACCGACACCCTGCGCGAAACGCATCAGGGCGAGCAGCGCGGGCGCGAGAAGTCCGACGGACGAGTACGTCGGCAGCAGGCCGATCAGGAACGTCGCGACGCCCATCGTCAACAGTGAGCCGACAAGTGTGGCCTTGCGTCCGATTCGATCACCGAAGTGGCCGAACAAGATCGATCCGACGGGGCGTGCAACGAAGGCGAGACCGAACGTCGCGAACGAGGCCAGCAGCGCGGTCGTGTCGTTGCCTGCAGGGAAGAACAGTTTGGGGAAGACGAGAACTGCGGCGGTCGCATAGATGTAGAAGTCGAAGAACTCGATCGATGTGCCGACCATGGAAGCGACGACGATGCGAGACCGCGGCACTTCCGGTGCGGCCGCGGTGGGGCCGTCGGAAGGGACGGCCGAGGTGGTGCTCACGGTTGTGCTCCTGCGGGTTGCGCTCGGGGGCGAGGGGTATATGGATCAACGCAAGTTACCTGACGACAACCGTCAGAAAGCCGGGACTTGCCGAATTTGCGCTTGTCCTCGAGGCCGTGAGGCACACCGCCGAGGATCGGCACTAGTGTTACTGCGTAGACATGACGAGAAGCATTCAGCACCAGCAAGTGGAGGGGTCGGAAGTTGAGCGAGACCAATCGCGGCAAGGGCATCGGTAGCGGCGCATACGCGGGCAGTACTGCCGATCCGAACGGCGTACCGAACACGATCTCGTCCATCCCCCTGTCGGACATCGACCATCGAGCGCCCGGCAGCGGGAGTATCGGCAACCTGGTCAAAGATGCGACCGCGCAGGTCTCCACCCTGGTTCGCGCTGAGGTGGAACTCGCCAAGGCAGAGGTCACCGGCGAGATCAAGAAGGGTCTGCAGGGCAGCCTGTTCTTCGTCCTCGCTCTCGCGGTTCTCGTCTTCAGCGCCTTCTTCTTCTTTTTCTTCCTTGCCGAGACACTCGACATCTGGCTGCCGCGGTGGGCATCGTTCCTGATCGTGTTCGTCTTCATGGTCCTGGTGGCGGCGCTGCTCGGCTTCCTCGGCTATTTGCGGGTCAAGAAGCTGCGCAAACCCGAGAAGACCATCGATTCGCTGAAGCAGACGTCGTCGGTACTGCCCAATCAGCACGAGCACACCCCGGGCATCACCGGGTACACGAAGTAACTCAACCTTTCCGCGGACGAACCTCATGATTCAGCCGGACCCGTCCACGGTGCGCTTCGTAGGCCCGTGGACGCACCGTGATGTTCACGCGAACGGCATCAGATTCCACGTCGTCGAAGCCTCCGATGCACCGCCCGACGCCCCGCTCGTCGTCCTGCTCCACGGGTTCGCCGACTTCTGGTGGTCGTGGCGTCATCAATTGGCCGCGCTGTCTCGAGCCGGGTACCGAGCGGTGTCCGTCGACCTCCGCGGTTACGGCGACACCGACAAACCTCCCCGCGGCTACGACGGATGGACTCTCGCCGGCGACGTCGTCGGATTGATCCGGGCGCTGGGCTACGCACAGGCGACGCTCGTCGGCCACGCCGACGGCGGTGTGGTGTGTTGGGCGACGGCCGCGCTTCATCCTCGGATGGTCAGCGGCATCGCATTGGTCGGCTCACCGCATCCGGTCGCACTGCGGCGCGCCGTACTGCGCAACAAGGCGCAGCGCGCAGCGCTGCTGCCGTACTTTCTCCGCTACCAGGTGCCCCTGGTTCCCGAGCGGTCGCTGACCAAGAACAACGGGGCCGCAGTCGAGGCGCTGATGCGCCAGCGCACCGGGGCCGCGTGGCAGTCCACCGAGGATTACCGGGATACAGCAGCGCGAATGCGCTCTGCCATCCGCATCGCCGGCGCGGCCCATTGCTCGCTGGAGTACCAGCGCTGGGCCTTTCGGAGTCAGTTTCGGTCCGATGGTCGACGCTTCATGCGTGCGATGGACACGCCCCTGACCGTCCCGGCCGTGCAGATCCGCGGCGAGCTCGACCCGTACGTCCTGCCGCGAACCGTCGACGCCGACACCCACTGGGCGCCGCAGCGTCGACTGCACACGGTGTTGGGCGCCGGCCACTACGCGCACCAGGAAGCCCCCGCCGAGGTCACCGAAGAGCTTCTTAGGCTCCTCGAGCGAACGACCCCCTAGACGATGCAGGCCCCGGTGCCGACGGCGACCGGGCTGCTCGAACCCTCGGTGAGTTCGTCGGCGATCTCTCCGGCGGTCAGCACGAAACCGGTGTCGGGGTCGTCGACGGCGGCACCGAACACGAGCCCTAGTACCTGCCCGTCCTGCGCGACGAGCGGTCCGCCCGAGTTGCCCTGGCGAACGTTGCCGCGGACGGTGTAGACCTCGCGCTCCACGGTTCCGGTCCGGTAGATGTCCGGGCCACTGAGGTTCAGGGTCTCGCGCACTCGCGCGGGGCTCGCGGTGTACGGTCCGCCGCCCGGGTAGCCGAGAACGATAGCGCTCTCCCCCGGCGCTGCAGGCTGGGGGGCCAGGTTCAGGACGGGAGCCGTCAGACCGGGAACGCGGAGCACCGCGACGTCCTCGGCGGGATCGAACAGAACGACCTCGGCGTCGAGAACCGTTCCCAGCGAGTCGACGGTGACGCCTTCGGTGCCGGCGACGACGTGCGCGTTGGTCATCACCAGCTCGTCGGCTACGACGAATCCCGACCCCTCGAGTGCCTTCTGGCAACTGGGCGCGACACCGCTGATCTTGAGAACGCTGGACTGTAACGACGTGACGACGGGGCTCGCCTGTAGTGCCGGATCGGGCGGCTCGACGTTCGCGACAGGGGTGCGGCCGAACGGTCCGATCACATCGGGTAGCCCGGAGGTATCGAGCAGTGCGGAAAACTCTTTCGGTATTTCACGCAGCCACTGCGGGGCCACTTCGTCGACCTTGCCCAGCACCTCCGAACCACGCACCGCGGAGGCAACCTGCGTCTGCGACGACGATGTCAGCGGAATGGCGAGCAGCCATGCCGCCGCGAGCACGGCAACGGCCTGCAATCCTGCACCGACGACGCTGTCGATGGAACGTGCTCCGCGCGAATGCATTCCGCTGCGCAGGGCGCGGCCGAGGACCATGCCCGACACTTCACCGACGATGACGAGCACGACGATCAAAGCGATCCCGACGAACACGCGCAGTCGTGCACCGTCGACCTGTTCGAGAACGTGCGGTGCGATCAGGATTCCGGCAACCGCACCGAGTACGACTCCGAGAAACGCCAGCGCCGACGCCACCGCGCCCTGACGCCACCCGGACGTCGCGGCCAACAGGGCGACACCTAGGACCGCGAGGTCGACCCATCGCGAACCGGTCATCGGTCGAACCCTGCTCCCCCGGAAGGTACGGAACTGTCGTTCGATTCCGTCACTGCTGCCAAGCTCGCCTCCAGGTCGCGGATGTCGCTCGTGTCCCATTCGGTTTCCCAGCCGGAAACCGCGAGCAGGCCTGCCAGGATACCGCCGGTGAATCCCCACACGAGCATGCCGTCGACGGCGAAGGCGGGTCCTTGGTAACCGGTTGAATGACGCACCTGGAAGCGGTTGTTCGGGTCGAGCAGCGACCTCAGCGGCACACGCACCACCCGTTCGGCCTCGGCCGTGTCGACGACATCGACTGCGCTCGGCAAACGCCAATACGCCAGCACCGGGACGACGTCGAACTGCGACGGCGGTACGTAGATACCGGGCATCGTCGCGAGCGGTTGCACCCCCGCGGGATCGAGACCGGTTTCTTCCTCCGCCTCTCGGAGTGCCGTCGCGATCGGGGACTCGTCGCCCGGGTCGGTTGCGCCACCGGGAAACGCGACCTGTCCACTGTGTTGCCGCAGCGTGGCCGCACGCTGAGTGAGAAGGACGTCGGCATCGGCGGGGAGCCCGCCCCGCGACGACGGGTCGGCTTGCTCGGGGCCGCCGAACAGCACGAGCACCGAAGCCGCCCGCGTTTCCTGACCGTCGTCGGCCATCCTTTGCAACACCGGGTTGATGCCGTCGGTGTCGGTGAGCCCTCGTGCACTGCCTGCCGCATCGACGACACGGCGCAGCCACTCGGGGGTCGCTGACGGATCGACGACGGTCACGACGTGGTCCCCAGGGCGGCGCCGACGGCGTCATCTATCTCGGCGACACTGCGGAACGGTTGTGGAAGCACCTTGGCGACATTGCCATCCGCGTCGACCAGAACGGAGACCGGTAGGACGCTCGGCGCGCCGACGGCTGCTGCTATACGACCGGCCCCGTCCTGGACACCCGGCAGACGAACGCCGTAATCGGCCAGCTTCGCCAATCCGTTGGCTTCGTTCCGATCTTGATGGACGGTCAATAGCGTCACCCGGC
>NZ_JBAWFH010000533.1:0-7657 GCF_049591685.1 Rhodococcus sp. (in: high G+C Gram-positive bacteria)
CGACGCCCTCGCAGATCTTCCCGAGTGGTCCCTTGCCGGGAGCACGATCACCCGCACCGTCGAACTTCCGACGTTTCCGGCGGCGATCGAGTTCGTCTCGCGCGTCGCGGAGGCAGCGGAGGCGGCGAACCACCACCCGGACGTCGACATCCGGTGGCGAAAATTGACGTTCACGCTGTCCACCCACTCCGCGGGTGGACTCACGAGGAAAGACGCCGATCTGGCTCGGCAGATCGACGCTCTTCTTCCCGCCGACTGATTTTCCGTCGGCGGCCCAGGTAGACGGTCCAGCCGTAGACCAGCAGGACGCCCACCATGTCGACCGCGCCGAGCCAGGCGAGCCCGCCCGGCCGGGATACGAGCCAGATGGAGTCCTGGAAGAAGCTGAGTATCCAGGGGACGCCCACGACGGTGGTTACCAGCCAGAATCCCGCGACCAGGCGGGTGCCGAGCAGCGCCCGATCCGGCCCGTGCAGCATCCAGACCAGCAGGGGCATCACCCACACCCAGTGGTGCGACCACGAGATCGGGGACACGGACAGCCCGAACAGCTGAACGACGATGAGGGTGCCGAGACGATCGTCCTCACGTAGGGAACGCCACGCCAGCACGGCGGCGACGGCGACCACGACCACACCGATTATCCAGACCAGTCTCGACTCGACGTCGAAACCGGCGATGCGGCTCATCGCTCCGCGCAGCGACTGGTTCCACACCGAACCCACCGGGCCGATGCGGTCGGCGTCGCCGAGCAGGGTGGTGAAGTAGGTGCCCGCCTGATGTCCCAGAACGAGATAGCTGACCGCGACGGTCGCGGCGAAGGCGACCGCGGAGAAGGCTGCGGCCTTCCAGCGCCGGGTCGCGAGGAAGTACAGACCGGTGATGGCCGGGGTCAGTTTGATCCCTGCGGCGAATCCGACGAGACCTCCGGCGATCCACCACCGCGCGCTGCGGACCGCGACGACGGCCGCGAGCGCGAGAAACACGTTGACCTGGCCGTAGTCGAGCGTGGTGCGCATCGGTTCCGTCCACAGCGCCAGCGCGGTCCACAGCATCGTCACACGGGTCCAGTGCGACGAGCGTGCGGTGTCGTCGCCCAGCACGAGTCCGAGGCTGAGCCGCAGCAACAGGAACATCGCCGCCATCGTCGCCAATTGCCACAGCACTCCCACAAGGGTGAACGGGAGGTAATGCAGAGGAAAGAACACCAGAGCGGCGAACGGCGGATACGTGAACGGAAGCGGAAAGTCGGGCGTCTCGACCGAATAGGTGAAGTCGTACAGATCGCCGCGCAGCAGCGCGGCCGAGCCGTCGACGTAGACGTGCAGGTCGACGAGGTTCATCCCGTTCGGTGTGGCGAAGGCCCAGACCAACCGCGCGACGACGGACAACGCGAGCAGGAAGGGTGCACCTCGGACCAGGCGGTTCATCTCGCGTCTGCTCCCGTTCGGGTGTCGTGTTCGGGCCGGCGGATGCGGATCCGACAGCCGAGCCTATAGGCACGTCGGAAAATGGCGGAACGCGCCGATCACAGAATAACGAGGCGTCGGTGCTGCACTGTCACAAGTAACATTTGCATCACCAACCACACTATTCACTTCCGTAACAGGCTAATCTGCGGAAGCAGTGGAGGCGGGCATCGGCTGTACAACGATGGGTCCGGTACATAGAGTGACCCCTCGAGCCAGCTAATCACGGCCCGCTTTTCGATCAGGATGGGGAAATAAGTGCTTCGTACCGGGGTAACGCGCAGGACCGTCAGTGCTGTGGCCGTGGCGTTGGCCGCCGCTCTGGCCGTGCCGGCTGTCGGAAACGCTCAGCCGGCACCGCCGGCGGCAGAGCTTCCTCCCTTCTTCCTCCCGGTGCCCGATCAGCCGCTCCCCGACTACGCACAGGTCGAAGCGCTGGCATCTCTCGCCCCGGCCATCGTGGGCGCAGCTGCAGGGCCGACCGACGTCGCAGGGCCTCCGCAGGCCGATCTGCTCGCTCAGGCGCGAACCCTGCTCGAAACGTCCGCTCTGCCGGATCAGGTCAAATCCACGCTCGAAACCGTCATCACGTTCCTCGACGGATCGGGAGGCGGCGGCCCGGATCTCCCGCCGGCCGATGGCCCAGTCATCGCACAGTTCCTGTACCCGACCATCGGTAAGGGCTGCATCTCGGACACCGCCGACTCGGTCGGAACGGCACTCGCCGTCCCCGGTCCGGCTACCCTGCCTCCTCCCGGCCCGCCCGCAGGCCAGGCCGGATTCGTCTTCACCGCCCTCGGAACCGCCCCGCTCGCGGCTGTCCAGGAAGCGCCGCTGACGGTCACGTGGCTCAATCTCGACAACCGTCTCAGCGGTACGCAGGAACTGACCGGCGCATCGAACATCAACCCCGGCGGACCGGCGACGGTCTCCGCCATCGCCGACACCGGCCCCGGCCGCGTGCTTGCAGTCGTCTCGGGATCGATCACGACGCAGTCCACGGAAGATCCGGCCGCTCCGGCACGCAGCTGCGGCTTCCTCCCGACCATCGGAACCGTCTTCGTCCCCTGATCCACCCGGCACGTAGGGTCTGCTCGTGAGCAGACCCGCGTTCAGCCGCGCCATGGCCTTCGTGGCGATCACCTATGCGTTCGCGGTGGCGATGTTGGGCACCACCATGCCCACCCCGATTTACTCGTTGTATCAGGACGAGTTCGGATTCTCCGTCCTCGTGATCACCGTCATTTTCGCTGCATACGCGGTGGGCGTTCTGTTCGCGCTCCTCGCATTCGGGCGATGGTCGGACTCACTGGGAAGACGGCCGCTACTCCTCGCGGGCGTCGCACTGGGTATCGCGAGTGCACTCGTGTTCATCTCGGCCGAGTCACTCACGGCGTTGCTCTTCGGCAGAGTCCTGTCCGGACTGTCCGCCGGCGTGTTCGTCGGCACCGCTACCGTGACTCTCGTCGAGCTGGTTCCGGACAGGTGGCGCTCTCGGGCCCCCGCTGTCGCGACGGCCGCCAACATCGGCGGGCTCGGCCTCGGTCCGCTCATAGCGGGTCTCCTCGTCGAATATCTGCCGCAGCCTCTGCGCTTGACCTTCGCCGTCGACATTGCTGCGCTGCTACTCGCCGGGGTGCTCGTCTGGCTCGCGCCCGAGCCGGTCGCGGTCGAGCGAGGCGCTCGGCCGCGCATGCAGCGGCTGTCGATCCCGGCGCCCATCCGTGGCACGTTCGTTCGCGCCGCGATCGGAGGATTCGCGGGCTTCGCCGTGCTGGGACTGTTCACCGGCATCTCGTCCGGTTTCATGACTCAGGTTCTCGGCATCGAGAACCACGCCGTCACCGGCGTCGTCGTCTTTTTGATCTTCGCGTCATCGGCTGTCGCCCAGATCGCATTTCGACGCCTCGATACGACGTTCGCGATGCGCGCCGGATGCGTCGTGCTGCTGCTGGGCGTCGGTGCCCTCTGCCTGTCGCTGCTCACAGCGTCGCTGCCCCTGTTGGTGCTGGCGGCGATCGTGTGCGGCATCGGCCAGGGCGTCACGTTCAGCAAGGGCATGGGGTCGGTGACGGCCGAGCTACCCGCCGACCGGCGCGCGGAGGTGACATCGACGTTCTTCGTCGTGCTCTACGTCGCCATCTCGGTACCGGTGATCGGCGCCGGTGCTGCGGCGCAGGCGTGGGGACTCGTCACGGCCGGTGTGGTGTTCTCCGCCGCGGTGGCCGCACTGGCGTCGGTGTCCCTCGTCCTGTTGCTGACGACATCGAACGGTTCGGACCCCTCGCTCAGGCGAGAGACCACTGCCCGTAGTCGGGAGCGAGAACGACATTGATGTCGACGCCGATTCCGTCGATGATGTCCTTGTCGATCCGTACCTGATGCAGATGCGCGGCGGGATGACGGAACCCCTTCGGGGTTCCCCAGTTGTGCTGCCAGTACCACTGGCCGAGGCCGGCGATCGTCGCGAGTTCGATGGTCGGTGAATTGGCGTAGATACCGGTGTTCTCCGCACCGATGACCGACTGCCAACCCAGGATGTACGGCGCGATCTGGGTGGCAAACTGCACCGCATTGGGATTGTCGTCGATCGAAACATAGATCGGCCGGTTCTCGGGTCCGCCTGCGGCCCTGTGCAATTCGAGACCGCGCTGCCCGTGCTCGACGCCCGCCGCGTACCCGCCCTTCCAGTCCGAGGTCGCCCCCTTTCCGAACTGGTAGTTGGACACCACCTCGAGGCCGGATTCGACGAGTGCGTCCGCCTCGTCCCGGGCCATCGGCTTGCCGAGCATCCACTGCGCGTCGGGTCTGCGGTCGGACACGTATCGGATAGCGCCCAGGTGTCCCGCTCGAGAGATCGATTCGGGCGAGGGCACACCACCGGAGTAGTCGACGAGTGTTCCCAATCCGTCCGCATGCGCGGCCGTCGTACCCACTGCCGTCGAACCAACCGCCGCCCATCCGACGGCAGCCGCAGATCCGACGGCGGCGTATTTGAACAGGTCTCGGCGCGATACGTGCACGTGCATTCCCCACATCGATAGCAATCGTTCGGGCGTGTCGCAGCGCCTCTGATCGACGACGCTGGTAGCTTTCTCGGTTTCGGTATTGCACCACATTCACACCTGCACCGCTAGTCACACCCGACCCAGCAGTGGCCGTCAGCCCCGCACCGCACCTACTGTGGACCACAGAAGTCTGTGCATGCAGTCGAGCCGAAGGAGTACCGGAATGGGCGTCACGCTGGCCAAGGGCGGAAATGTCTCGTTGTCGAAGGAAGCGCCGAATCTGACCGCCGTGTCCATCGGGCTCGGTTGGGACGTCCGCAACACCACGGGCGGCGACTTCGACCTCGACGCGAGCGCCATCGGCCTCGGTGCGGACAAGAAGTCCGCCGGGGACCTGTACTTCGTCTTCTACAACAATCTTCGCTCGCCGGACGGCGCCATCGAGCACACCGGCGACAACCGAACGGGCGAGGGTGAAGGCGACGACGAAACGATCAACGTCGATCTCGTCGCCCTCTCGCCAGACATCGACTCCATCGTGTTTCCGGTGTCGATTCACGACGCGGACGCTCTCGGCCAGAACTTCGGTCAGGTCATCAATGCTTTCATTCGGGTGGTCGACCGCGCGGACGGCCGCGAACTGGCCAGGTTCGACCTGACCGAGGATGCGTCGACGGAGACAGCGATGGTCTTCGGCGAACTGTATCGACGCGGTCAGGAATGGAAATTCCGCGCAATCGGCCAGGGGTACGCATCGGGCCTGGTCGGCATTGTTCGCGACTACGGAATTCAAGCGAGCTGACGTATCGATTGAGTAACCGCGGGCCTCTGGGGTTGAGAAACCGAACGAGGGTGTGTTCCCATCACCACATTCATAACTTTGGTCTCATGAGTCCCAGGAGTCACACATGTCTCGTCGCTTCAACCGTCTAGCGGGAACGGTCGCACTGGCCTGTGCCGCTCTCCTCGCCGTTCCCGCGACCGCGGCAGCGGACCCTGCACCTGCCGGCAGCGATGCAGTACCTGCCGGCAGCGACGCAGTACCTGCCGGCAGCGATGCAGTGTCGCAGGCAGCCGCAGACGCAATCGCCGCCAGCCGCACCGAGGTAGCAGAGCCGACAGACGCCAATCCCCTCGCCGCACTCGACGCCGTCAACCGCATTCTCACCGAGGCCGGTATCACCCCGTTCTTCTACCCCACCGCGTCGATCAACTGCGCCGCCGCGCCGGGCCTCCCGCTCGACATCGCACCAGCAGTCGCAGGCGCAGCCGGTGGACCGTGGCCGAACATCAAGTTGCCGGTGCTTCCGCCGCTCAACGCGGCCGAGAAGGGCGAGACGGTGTTCGCCTTCGTCCCGGCGGGCATCGTCGACGATTCCGCGAACAAGAGCGGAATGCAGGTCGCCTGGTTCAACGTCAACACCTTGAAGGGCGGCTTCGCCGACATGGGTGGCGCGACCACCGAACTGGTCGACGCCGTTATGGCCAACCTCGACGCGCCGCAGATGGTCAAGGACCTGGCACGAGGCCCACTCACCCAGGCACTGTCCACCCTGCCCGCTGCCGGCGCCCGCGCCGTGCCGGTCGAAACCGGATCCGGCACCGTCCTCGCCGCCGTGTTCGGCAACGTCACGCACAACACCCCCGCCGGTGAGAAGAACTGCTTCTTCTTCCCGACGGTAGGACTCGTCAACGTCGCCTGAACTGTGGGCTTCTGACCTGGGGGCTTCTGATCTGGGGCTTCTGACTTGGGGGTTTCCTGCGCCGCCGCATTCTCTTTCGAGAGCGCGGCGGCGCAGTCGTGTTCTACCCTCGGTGCGTGAGCCACCGCCTGCTGCCGACCGATGCGCAGACGTACTGGATGTCCGCGAAGATTCCCAACGATCAGTTCCTCCTGTTCTGCTTCGACACGGACGCATCGGCAGACTCCGTGCGCGCGGAGCTGCTACGCAATGCCTCCGGCGTCGACGAGCTGCACCTGCGCATCACGGACACCCGGTGGGGCCTGACGTTTCCTCGATGGGATCCCATGGCGGTCGGTGACGGCCATGTGCGCGAACACGACTCCGCGAGCACCTGGAACAACTGCCTCGGCGGCGTCGCCGACCTCGTCGCCGATCAGCTGGATCCGCGCGAAACAACATGGCGAATACACCTTTTCGCCGACGTCACCCACGCTCCTCGAGGTGCGGGGCCCGCTCTCGTTGCGATACTGCAGATTTCGCATGCACTCGGCGACGGCCGGACCGCATCGGCACTGGCACGTCGACTGTTCGGCGACAGCGCCGCGCACCCCGACCCGATCGTCGACAGCGGACGTCCGAGCCCCACCAATAGATTCGCAGGCGCCCGTGAAGCTGCGAAGGCCGAGCGCCGACTCGCGGCGGACACCGAGGCCGGCGTCGTCCCACCACAGGCACCGGGCCGCACCAAGACCAGGGTCGACGTCGCGCCCGACGGACCCATTGCCGTGCGCACCGTCGTCCGGAACCGATGCGATTTCACGGCCCCGGGCATCAGCGTCACGGTCGGTGCCCTCACCGCCGTCTCGCACGCCCTGACGCGGTACCTCACGATGCACGGCGATTCTGCGCCCGCCGATCTCGGCGCCGAGGTCACGCTCTCCAAGCCCGGAGCACGGCGCGCACGCAATCACTTTCGTAACGCGGGAGTCGGGCTGCACCCCACAACCACCGACCTCGTCGAACGCGCCCGATCGATCGGCCGTGACCTCTCGGAGCGCCGTACTCGCGCCGCGCACCCCGCTATGCAAGCCTCGAGCCTTGCTGCGGAAATGGTGCCCGCGGCCCTGCTTCGCTGGGGCATCCGCCAATTCGACGCCACCGCCGTACCCGAGCGGGTCACCGGCAACACCGTCGTGTCCAGCGTCGCGCGGGGCGACGCCGGTCTCGTCGTGGGCGGCGGTCGAGTGCGGTTCACGGCCGGATTTCCGGCGCTGTCGCCCGTCATGGGACTCACCCACGGGGTGCACGGCATCGGCGACTCGGTGACGCTCGGGGTCATGTCCGCACACTCGGCCGTGCCCGACCCCGACGTGTACGAGCAACTGCTGCGCCGCGCCGTCGACGATGTCGCCGACGCGTTTGCCCGCGTCACGTAGCCGACTTGCCAGAGAACTCTCAGCACCACACGTAGGCCCGTCTCAGCATCGTCGGGCAC
>NZ_JBAWFH010000534.1:0-6422 GCF_049591685.1 Rhodococcus sp. (in: high G+C Gram-positive bacteria)
CCCTCGCGACGTGGCCCTCGCCCTCGCGGCAGGTGCGGCCAACGTCATGATCGGTTCCTGGTTCGCCGGGACCTACGAATCGCCGGGCGATCTGCGCACCGACTCCGCGGGCAACGCCTACAAGGAGAGCTTCGGTATGGCGAGCAAGCGCGCAGTCGCAGCGCGCACAGCAACCGACAGCGCGTTCGACCGGGCCCGCAAGGGCCTTTTCGAAGAGGGCATTTCCAGCTCGAGGATGCGGCTCGACCCCGAACGCCCCGGCGTCGAGGACTTGATCGACCACATCTGTTCCGGGGTGCGTAGCACCTGCACCTACGCCGGTGCGCGATCCCTACCCGAGTTGCACCGACGCGCGGTACTGGGTGTCCAGTCGGCCGCAGGCTTCGCGGAAGGACGTCCCCTCCCGTCCGGATGGTGACGGATTCCGCACCGGCAGCGGGTAGCCGTTCGCCGAAAGCCGTTATGATGAGTGTTTGGTTGTACAGCCCGCACTTCCGTCGTCGTTGCTCGTGATGAGAACGGCGTTGTCGTCCCGGTCGTTGCAGTTTTCGCACGGCCGGGACATCGAACGGAACGACAGAAAGGAACAAGGTGCCTGAGGCACCCGTCATCAGCACCGCCGCGGTCGCATCGAGCGACCAGGGCGACGAGGGCTCCACTTCGGAGGGCTCCTCTACCGAGCCGGGCGACGAACCCGGCGCTATACGTACGATCCTGTCATCGCAACACCGCGCCGCCGGCTCTCGATCCGGCGCAGGTCCCGCCCACGGTGCGATGCTCCTCTCTCAACTTCGGCGGCGATAGTCGATGCAAATCCTCATCAGCGTTCTGAGTCTGCTGGGATTCGTCGCTTTGACCGCAGGCACGGCCCTTTTCGTCGCAGCAGAGTTCTCCCTGACAGCGCTCGAGAAAAGTGCGGTCGACTCGGCCGTCGGCACGTACGACGACACCCGCTCGCGACAGGTGCAGAAAGCTCACCGGACCCTGTCGTTCCAGCTGTCGGGGGCCCAACTCGGAATTACCATCACCACGCTCATCACCGGGTACCTGGCCGAGCCGGTACTCGCGGGGTTTTTCGTCCCGCTCGTCACAGCACTGGGCGCATCGGAGGCCGTCGCATCCGGCGTCTCCCTTGCTGCCGCGCTGATCATCGCGACCTCGTTCTCCATGATCTTCGGTGAGCTCGTTCCCAAGAACATCGCGATCGCCCTGCCCATGGGCACCGCACGCACGACCGCAGGCGCGATGTCCGGGTTCTCCGCGATCTTCCGCTGGGCCATCGACGGTCTGAACGGTTCCGCGAACTGGCTGGTTCGTCGCCTCGGCGTCGAACCCGCCGAGGAGCTTCGGTCGGCTCGCTCGCCGCGAGAGCTCGGTTCGTTGGTGCGTACGTCCGCCAAGCAGGGCTCACTCGACGAGGGCACCGCACGTCTCGTCGATCGCTCACTGCAGTTCGGTGAGCGGACGGCCGAGGAGTTGATGACACCGCGCGTCAAGGTCGAGTCGTTGTCGGTGTCCGACACCGCCTTCGACCTCATCGAGACCGCCGCGCGGACGGGCTTCTCCCGCTTCCCGGTGGTGGACGGAGACTTGGACGACACCATCGGCGTCGTGCACATCAAACATGCTTTCGCGGTGTCGGCCTCACGGCGACGCACCACGACGCTGGAATCGTTGGCACAGGACGTGCCCGTCGTACCGTCGAGTCTCGACGGGGACACGGTCATGGAGCGTGTGCGCGCCGACGGGATGCAGGTCGCGTTGGTCGTCGACGAGTACGGCGGCACCGCCGGAATGGTGACGATGGAAGACCTGATCGAGGAGATCGTCGGGGACGTCCGCGACGAACACGACGAACCCGAGATCGACGTGCAGCGGATCGGCGACAGCTGGGTCTGCTCGGGACTCCTCCGAATCGACGAGGTCGCTTCGGCAACCGGTTATCTCGCGCCCGAGGGTGAGTACGAGACGATCGGCGGCTTGGTTCTCGCTCAGCTCGGCCGCATTCCCGAGGAGGGCGACCGCACCATTCTTCCCAATCCAGCGTACGACGAACCCGCCGAGTCCGACGGCGGTTGGGTGGCGAAGGTGACGCAGATGGATGGTCGAAGGATCGATCGGATCATGCTTCAGCCTGTCGGCGCCGATTACCTCGCCGGATTGAGATCGGAGGAGAACGCTCATGGGTGATCTGCTCGCAGTCTTCCTTGCCGTGTTCCTGCTGGCCGGCAACGCTTTCTTCGTCGGTGCCGAATTCTCGTTGATCTCAGCTCGCCGCGACCGACTCGAATCGTTGTTGGCGCAGGGAAAGAAGCGCGCCAAGTCGGTCATCGAGGCGGGCCAGAACCTGTCGCTGATGCTCGCTGCGGCGCAGCTCGGCATCACGATCTGCTCCATCCTGCTGGGCCGCGTCGGCGAACCGGCCGTCGCGCACCTGATCGAGAAGCCGATGGAACTGGTCGGCATTCCGGACGCACTGCTCCATCCCATCTCGTTCACGATCGCTCTCGCGCTGGTCGTGGTGCTGCACATCCTGATCGGTGAGATGGTTCCCAAGAACATCGCCATTGCAGGACCGGAACAGACGGCGATGATCCTCGTTCCTATCCATTTGATGTTTCTGAAGGTGGCCAAGCCGCTCATCTGGTTCTACAACCTGTGCGCGAACCTCACGCTGCGGGCGCTCGGGATCGACCCGAAGGACGAGCTCGACTCGTCCGTCTCGGCCGACGAGCTGTCGCAGATGATCGGCGAATCACGGTCGGAAGGTCTCATCGACGAGGAAGAACATCGGCGGCTCACCCAGGCCCTCGACACGTCGGGGCGAACCGTGGCCGAAGTACTCATCCCGTCCGATCAGGTACGCACTGTTCGGTTGTCCGGGTCGAGCGCGTCGTCCGGTCCCACGCTCGGATCGGTGGAGGAAGCTGTCATCGCGACGGGGTTCTCGCGCTACCCCGTGCAGGCGACCGACGGCTCCCTGGTGGGCTACCTGCACCTCAAGGATGTGCTCGAGTACATGGTCGACGATTCAGCCGGGCCGGAGTCGGTCATTCCGAGGTCCGAGGTCCGGAAGTTACCTGTGGTCAGGGACGACACCATGCTCGACGATGCCCTGACACGCTTACGCCGAACCAGCAGCCACCTGGGCGCCGTTCACGACGCAACCGGCAAGACAGTCGGCATCGTGGCGCTCGAGGACCTCGTCGAGGAGTTCGTCGGTACCGTTCGCGACGGTACGCACCGAATCACGGGGCCCGCGCCCGGCGGAGACCGCTGAAGGAAGATGGTCACCGTTCTGCCGGAGTCGGAGTGGACTGCACACCGCGCGCACCACACCGATCGAATCGAACGCCTGGTGGGCGACTACTTGCGAGATCGAGCACGGGGTGCATACCACCCCGTGCTCGACTTCCTGTTCACCTATTACAGCTTCAAGCCCGGACACCTCAAACGGTGGAATCCCGGATTCGGCGTAGTTCTCACCGGTCGACGAGCACACGATTATGCGGCGTTCGCGTCCTACGAGGCCGTCGAGGACGGTTACGGCGGCGAAACCGGCTACCGAGTACGAGAGTCTCTTCTCGAACACCGAAGGTCAGCAGTCGAGTTCACCCTCGGATTGCTCACCGCCACCAGCCGCCGGGCACCCAATCTCGGTTGCTTCGGCTTGCACGAGTGGGCCATGGTATACCGCGGTGGTGAGAACGCCCTCCGACACGGCTCGGTGCCTCTGCGTCTCGGCCACGAGGGCACGGACGCTGTGGTCGAGAAGGCAACCGTTCGCTGCACGCACTACGACGCGTTTCGCTTCTTCACCCCCGATGCGGTGCCGCGCAACTCGTTCTCGCTCGAACCCGCCAGCCGAATCGATCGGGAGCAACCCGGGTGCGTTCACGCCGCGATGGATTTGTACAAGTGGAGTTACAAGCTCGCACCGCTGGTCGAATCAACACTGATCGTCGACTGTTTCGAGCTCGCGATGGCCGCACGAACGGTGGACATGCGTGCGAGTCCGTACGACTTGACCGGATATGGCCTCGAGCCGATCGCCATCGAAACGCCGACGGGTCGAGCCCAGTACGTTCGCGAGCAGACTGCCCTGATGAACAGGGCAGCCCCTCTCCGATCGGAATTGATCGCTCGATGTCAGAATCTACTCGGTAGCGGCGGTGCACTCGCCCGACCTACTCCCGAGTAACATCGACTTCTGTTGTCGTTGGGGCACACCTCGAGGTGCCCGTGACCGGAAAGAGCGAGGATTCATGACCGAACGCGAACGTGTTGGTGGGCTCCAGGTTGCCAAGGTGCTGTACGACTTCGTGGCTAACGAGGCGCTCCCGGGTACCGGTGTCGATTCCGATCAGTTCTGGGGTGGTGTCGAATCGGTGATCACCGATCTGGCACCGAAGAACAAGGCGCTGCTGGCGGTGCGCGAGGAGATCCAGGGCAAGGTCGACGCCTGGCACGGTGAGCACGCCGGCCCCGAGTACGACCGCGCGGCCTACAAGGCATTTCTGAAGGAAATCGGCTACCTGCTCGACGAGCCGGCCGACTTCTCCATCGCCACCTCGGGCGTCGATACCGAGATCACCTCGACCGCCGGCCCGCAGCTGGTGGTTCCGGTGCTCAATGCACGCTTTGCGATCAATGCTTCCAACGCGCGGTGGGGTTCGCTGTACGACGCGCTGTACGGCACCGACGCCATTTCCGAGGAGGGCGGCGCCGAGAAGGGCACCTCGTACAACACGGTGCGCGGCGACAAGGTCATCGCGTTCGCACGCGAGTTCCTCGACGAGGCCGCCCCCCTGTCCTCCGGTAGCCACGTCGGGTCGAGGAAGTACGTCCTCGACTCCGCGGCCGGGTCTTCGCTCGAGGTGACACTCGCCGACGGCACTGTCACCGGGCTGGCCGATGCAGCGCAGGTGCTCGGCTACCAGGGCTCGCCGGAAGCACCGACGGCAATCCTGCTCGCGCACAACGGTTTGCATGTCGAGATTCAGATCGACCCGCAGAGCCCCATCGGTTCGACCGACGCTGCGGGGGTCAAGGACCTGCTGCTCGAGTCGGCTGTCACCACGATCATGGACTTCGAGGATTCGGTCGCAGCGGTCGACGCGGACGACAAGGTCCTCGGTTACCGCAACTGGCTCGGGCTCATGCGCGGAGACCTGGCCGAAGAGGTGAGCAAGGGCGGCAAGAGGTTCACCCGCACGCTGAACAAGGACCGCACCTACACCGCGGTCGGCGGCGGTGAGATCACTCTGCACGGTCGATCGCTGCTGTTCGTGCGCAACGTCGGGCACCTGATGACCTCCGATGCCATTCTCGACGCCGACGGCAACGAGGTCCCCGAAGGCATCCTCGACGCCGTATTCACCTCGCTTGCGGGTATGCATTCGCTGACCGGCGACAACGAGCTGGCCAACAGCCGCACCGGGTCGCTCTACATCGTCAAGCCGAAGATGCATGGCCCCGAAGAGGTCGCGTTCACCGTCGAGTTGTTCGGGCGGGTGGAGAAGGTTCTCGGTTTGCCCGTCAACACCCTCAAGGTCGGCATCATGGACGAGGAACGCCGCACCACGGTCAATCTCAAAGCCGCCATCGAAGCAGCGAAGGAACGCGTGGTGTTCATCAACACCGGTTTCCTCGACCGCACGGGCGACGAGATCCACACCTCCATGGAAGCCGGGCCGGTGGTGCCCAAGGGCGAGATGAAGGCACAGAAGTGGATTGCCGCATACGAGGACTTCAACGTCGACACCGGACTTGCTGCCGGCCTCGAAGGCAAGGCGCAGATCGGCAAGGGCATGTGGGCGATGCCGGATCTGATGGCCGACATGCTCGAGCAGAAGATCGGCCACCCGAAAGCCGGCGCGAACACCGCGTGGGTTCCGTCTCCGACGGCGGCGACATTGCATGCGCTGCACTACCACAAGGTCGACGTGTTCGCCCGCCAGGAAGAGATCGCGAAATCCAAGCGCGCCACCGTCGACGACATCCTCGAAATCCCGCTCGCACCGTCGACGGACTGGAGCGAGGAGCGTAAGCAGCGCGAACTCGACAACAGCTCGCAGTCGATCCTCGGGTACGTCGTGCGGTGGATCGACCATGGCGTCGGGTGTTCCAAAGTTCCCGATATCAATGATGTTGCGTTGATGGAAGATCGTGCGACCCTGCGTATTTCGAGCCAGTTCATCGCCAACTGGTTGCGCCACGGCATCGTCACCGAAGAGCAGGTTCGCGCGTCGCTCGAGCGGATGGCACCGGTGGTGGACAGGCAGAACAGCTCCGACCCGACATACAACGACCTCGCACCGGACTTCGCGAACAACATCGCTTTCCAAGCCGCAAGCGACTTGATCTTCCAGGGCACCAGCCAACCCAACGGCTACACCGAGCCGATCCTGCACCGCCGCAGG
>NZ_JBAWFH010000535.1:0-6485 GCF_049591685.1 Rhodococcus sp. (in: high G+C Gram-positive bacteria)
CACCCGCTCGAGCTGCGCGGCGAGAACACAGAAAGATGATCGTCTCCATCTGAGGCGGCTCCACCCGTGTGCGGAAAGTGTTGTTCGAACAGCACTTTTGACGCACGGGTGCGCAGCGCCTAAGGCACCTGGCACCCCCGTTACCGACCGAGCACGCCTGCTCGGACACGAAAGGGTGCGCCAACTCTGCAACAGTGTTGCCAGCTTCGTCGGCATCGGTTCGAAGGCGTCCGGCTGCTCGAAATCCGTATTGTCACCCGCTCGAGCTGCGCGGCGAGAACACAGAAAGATGATCGTCTCCATCTGAGGCGGCTCCACCCGTGTGTGGAAAGTGTTGCTCGAACAGCACTTTTGACGCACGGGTGCGCAGCGCCTAAGGCACCTCGCACCCCCGTTACCGACCGAGCACGCCTGCTCGGACACGAAAGGCTGTTCCAGCTCCGCAATAAGGCTGCCAGCTTCGCAGGACCTGCCGGCGGATCGATCTTCGTCGACACCGTCTACGGATTCGCCGTACTCGCGGCATCAGAGCACCCCAAGCGGTTCGGCGTGCCCTCGGACCAGGACTTCACCGCGATCCTCGACAACCCCGCCGCCGCCGTGCCACTCTGATACCCCCAGGGGTACTTGCATACCCCCCTAGGTATGTGTAAGAGTGGGAACACGCCACCAGAAAGGACTGCCATGTGTCATCCCGTCACGTGCCCGACATGCCGTAAGACCACCTGGGCTGGTTGTGGTCGACATGTCGACAACGTCATGAAGGATGTTCCGCAGTCGCAGCAGTGCACCTGCTCGCCGGAGGCGCCCGCGACGCGCACCAATATCTTCCGATCCCTGTTTCGTCGCTGACCTCCCCGACCGCGCGCGGCTGAACCATCAAGAGACCCTCTTGGCATTGTCATATACCCCCACCCGTATTAGGAGACAGAAATGTCAGTGCCCGACACCGTGACGGCCACCGGCCGTGACGATCGCGTATCCACGACCGGCGTACTCGGCCGCCTGGGAAGCGCGATGGTCGCTCGCCGCCGGTGGGTGTTCGGGATCTGGCTGATCGCGCTCATCGCCCTGGGATCTGCAGCGCCATCGGTCTTTTCCTCACTCGCCGGCGCCGGCTGGCAAGCCAACGGATCCGAATCCGTCCAGGTCCGCGAGCTCGCCCAGCAGCATTTCGGCGGTAACTCCTCCGCAGCAGTGCAGGTGGTCGTTCACTCCGACACCGCCTCGATCGAAGACGCACCGATGCAACAGACACTGACCGACGTCGCGGCCGTGTTCGACGACGACGCCCGCTTCGGCGAGGTCATCGCCCCACAGCCGGGCATGACCATCAGTCCCGACGGCCGCACCGGCATCCTCATCGCGGGCGCAAACGCGAGTACCGATGACATGGTCAAGGCCGTCGACGAGGTGAAAGGCGAACTGACCGCATTGTCCGGCGACGGCATCGAGGTCTATCCCACCGGATCCTCCGCACTATGGTCGGACTTCAACAAAGCCAACCACGACGCCATGATCCAAGCTGAATTGTTCTCTTGGCCGGTCACATTGGCGATCATGGTCCTCGCATTCGGCTCGCTCGTCGCCGCGGGTCTGCCACTGCTGCTGACCGTCGCCGGCCTCGTCGCCTCTGCAGGCGGGCTGGTGCTACTCAACGGGGTCACCCCGATCTCGGTATGGGCAATGAACTTCGCGATGATGTTCGCCCTCGCCCTCGGTATCGACTACGCCCTGTTCATCGTCGCTCGCTTCCGCGACGCACTCCGCAACGCCGATCCGCGCGCCGCAGTCGTCGAAACCATGGACACCGCCGGCAAAGCCGTGGTCCTGTCCGGTTTGACGGTCCTGGTGAGCCTCTCGGCCGTCCTGCTCGTTCCCGCACCGGCGGTGCGCACCATGGCCGTGGGCATCATGCTCGCTGTCACGTTCGTGCTGATCGCCACCATGACCCTGCTTCCTGCCACCTTGGGTGCGCTCGGCTCCAAGGTCAACGCCGCATCCCTGCCCTACGCCAAACGGCAACAGCACCGCTCCCCGAAATTCGCAGCCTGGGGCGAACTGCTCCACAGGCACCCCTGGCCTTTCGCGCTGGTCTCCGTCGGCATCCTCATCGCCCTCGCTCTCCCGGTCCTCGGACTGAAAGTGGCGATGCCCTCGATCACCGTCGTTCCCGAGGACGCCCCCGTGCGCCAGGGTTACGAGCTGGTCCAAACCCAATTCGGTGACGGCGCCCCCGGCGCACTGCAGATCGTCGTCCCCACCGCCGACTCGGCCACGACTGCTACCGCCGCGAGCGAGGTGGACGGGATTTCCATGGTCACTCCTCCTCAACCCGCCGCTGACGGCTCGAATTACTCACTGCTGCAGGCGCTTCCCTCTGTGGATCCCTCGGACGAGAGAATGGGAACGATCCTCGGCGACCTGCGCGCCGAACTTCCGGAGTCAGCGTTGGTCGGCGGTGCCCCAGCGGAGAACCTCGATCTGCAGCAGGCCCTCAACGACTACCTGCCGTTGGTGATCGGCATCATCCTCGCCCTCGGCTTCGTTCTGCTGCTCGTCGCTCTGCAGGCACCCCTGATCGCGATCCTCGGCACCGGCGTCAGTCTGCTCTCCACCGCCGCGGCATTCGGCGTCGCGAAGCTGATCTTCCAGGACGGGCACGGCGCATCACTGCTGGGCTTCACCCCACAAGGCTTCCTCGACGGCTGGGGCCCGGTGTTCTTCTTCGCGATGATCTTTGCCATCGCCATGGATTACACCGTCTTCCTTCTCGCCACCGCGAAAGAGCACTACGAGAAGACCGGAGACCCGAAAGCTGCACAGGTCGACGGTCTCGCACACTCCGGCCGTGTCATCTTCGCCGCCGCCGCAGTCATGGTCGCCGTGTTCTTCACCTTCGCACTCTCCGACCCACTCCCACCGAAAGAGATGGGCATCATCCTCGGTGTTGCAGTGCTGCTCGACGCCTTCTTGATCAGGCTGATCCTGCTGCCGGTCCTGCTCCGACTGACCGGACACGCCGCATGGTGGTCACCGGCCTGGCTGCGCAAAGTACTGCCGTCGATCAGCTTCTCGCACTGAGCAACGCAACGCCGAACGGAATGCGCCCGAAACCGGCGCTCCGAGTCTTTGGCGCCCCCCGAAACGGGTAGGCATACATCACCGCAGTTCGACGACCGAAAGGAAATCCCCACAATGGGCATCGCACTCTCGACCACCCTGACCGACACCGACTTCGATACCGCAGTCGACGCCGTCAAAGCAGCCCTGGCCGACCAAGGATTCGGCGTTCTCTCCGAAATCGACATGCAGGCCACACTCAAAGCCAAGCTCGGCGAGGAGATGGAGCAGTATCTGATCCTCGGTGCCTGCAATCCCACCCTCGCGCACCGCGCCGTCGGAGTCATGCGTCAGATCGGCTTGCTGTTGCCGTGCAATGTCGTCGTCCGCGCCGACACCACCGCACCCGGATCGATCATCGTCGAAGCGATGAACCCCGACATCATGGTCCAAGCGACCGGCGAGCCGGCCCTGTCCGACGTCGCCGCCGAGGCCACCACCAAGCTCCAGGCGGCCATCGACGCACTCGGTGGCCAGGGCGCAGTACGCAGCTGATGACCCTCACCCTGGCGCTGGTACTCGGTGTCGCCGTCGGAATCCTGCTCGGGCTCCTCGGAGGCGGTGGGTCGATCCTCGCCGTCCCGGTTCTCGTCTACGCCCTCGGAATGGACCTGTCGGAGGCGATACCGACATCGTTGCTGGTGATCGGCGTCGCCTCCGCAACCGGCGCGATTCCCAAGGTGCGGGCGCGGCTCATCGAATGGCGACTGGCTGCGATCTTCGCAGCCACCGGCATCGTCGGCACCCTGGCCGGCACCGCCCTCGGCAAGCATCTACCCGAGGCTGCCGTGATGATCGGCTTCGCGATTGTCATGATCATCGCCGGTGTGCGCATGCTGCGCAGCGCCGACGACATCGGAACGGCCTGCAAAACCGGAAATTCCGGGATCAACTGGCGCCGATGTGCACCCCGGTCCATACCGACCGGCTTCGGTGTCGGTGTCCTCACCGGACTGTTCGGCGTCGGCGGAGGATTCCTGATCATCCCCGCTCTGGTGCTGTTGCTGGGAATCGAGATGAGTGTCGCTGTCGGAACATCCCTGGTGGTCATCGTCGCCAACTCCGCCGCCGGACTGATCGCTCAGGCCGACGGGCTCGGCGGCAATTGGACGCTGACTGCCGCGTTCGCCGGCGCTGCCATCGCGGGTTCGCTCGTGGCTGGGCTCTTCAGCGCTCGCATCGACACCGACAAACTGCGGAAGTGGTTCGCCTACCTGGTGTTCGTCGTTGCAGGCTACGTCTTGCTCGACACACTCGTTCTGTCATGACCGACGGCAACCCGGCTCGATGCCCCCGGGGGTAATCTGGAATCACCATCACCACTAGGCACCATCAGGAGACCGAAATGATCGGCGACGAAGACAGCATCGCACTGGTACTCAACCGTCTGCGCCGCGCACACGGCCAACTCGCCGGAGTGATCGGCATGATCGAAAACGGACGCGACTGCAAAGACGTGGTCACGCAGCTCGCCGCCGTCTCCCGCGCCCTCGACAAAGCCGGCTTCAAGATCGTCGCGACCGGTCTCCGCGAGTGCATGACCGGCGAAACCTCCGACGACAAAGAACCCATGACCGAAGCGGAACTGGAAAAACTCTTCCTCGCCCTGGCCTGAACGACCCATTTCACGTCAGGAACGAGGCCGACCCGACAACACCGTAGGAGTGTCCCCCATGAGTACGACCGATCCAGATATCGCCATCATCGAAACGTCGAGCCTCGGCGACCGCAGCTACCTGATCAGCCACGACGGCACCGCAGTGGTGATCGATCCCCAGCGTGATATCGACCGGGTTCTGGCACTGGCCGCGGAGAAGAACGCCGAGATCAGCCACGTTCTCGAGACCCACATCCACAACGATTACGTCACGGGCGGTCTCGAACTGGCGCGCGCCACCGGAGCCGAATACGTCGTGCCCGAGGGCGATCCGGTCGAATTCGAGCGACGGGCAGTCGGCGACGGCGATGTCGTCGAGGCGGGATCGGCGACGTTTCAGGTCATGCACACACCTGGCCACACTCATCACCACGTCAGCTACGTGCTGCGTATCGGCGACCAGCCGGTCGCGATCTTCACCGGCGGCTCGATGCTCTACGGATCGACCGGACGCACCGACCTTCTCGGCTCCGAACACACCGACGAACTCACCCATGCGCAGTTCCATTCGGTGCGCCGTATCGCCGCCGAACTCCCCGCTGATGTCGAGGTCTACCCCACACACGGGTTCGGTAGTTTCTGCTCCGCGACCCCCACCAGCGGCGACTCGTCCACAATCGGCGAACAACTCGAGTCCAATCCCGCGCTGACTCAGGACGAACAAAGCTATGTCGACGAGTTGATCGCAGGGCTGTCGGCCTATCCCGCGTACTACGCCCACATGGGCGTCATCAACACCGAGGGGCCCGCCCCGATCGATCTGTCCACCCCCGAGCCCGTCGACCCGGACGAACTACGCCGCCGCATCGACTCCGGGCAGTGGGTCGTCGACCTCCGCGCACGCACCGCGTTCGCAGCCGGGCACCTCGATGGCTCCCTCGGTTTCGAGCTGTCGACGACGTTTGTCACCTACCTCGGTTGGCTCTACCAGTGGGGTGCCCCGCTGACATTGATCGGCGAGACATCGGACCAGATCGCAGACGCGACACGAGAGTTGGCACGAATCGGCATCGACAGTCCCTCCGGCTCTGCCGTCGGCGAGATTCACTCACTCGTAGGTGACGGGCAAGTGCGGTCCTACGAGGTGTCCGACTTCGCCGGTCTTGCCGCAGCCGCCGCGCAACGCGAGGTAGCGGTGCTCGACGCACGTCAACAATCCGAGTACGCGGACGGCCACATCCCCGGTGCCGTCAACATTCCCCTCCACGAATTGCCGCACCGCCTCGACGAAGTTCCAGCCGCCGCCGAGGTATGGGTGCACTGCGCTTCCGGCTACCGAGCCTCGATAGCGGCCTCACTGCTGGACCGCGAACACCGCACGGTCGTCCTCATCGACGACGACTACGACCACGCCGAGCAGCTCGACCTACACGCACCGCGCACCTGACGGACTCGCCGCCGAGGCCCGTAGCGTCAACTCGCCCCTCACTCACCTGAGAACTTGGTACACCCGCCAATTCGGCTGATCTGCACCGACGTTCGGAACTTCGAACAGCAGCGATCCGACGATGCCCCCGTTGTCGTACACCGTTGGGTATCTGCGGTTGATGGCGTCGGATTCGCCGCGTCCACTGTTGGGGACGGTCAGCAGCAGCTGCACGTCGGCGGCGGCGGGGTCGTTGAGGATCGTGGTGAAGTCCTGGTCCGAGGGCACGATAAACCGCTTCGGGTGCTCTGATGCCGCGAGTACCGCGAACCCGTAGAC
>NZ_JBAWFH010000536.1:0-23546 GCF_049591685.1 Rhodococcus sp. (in: high G+C Gram-positive bacteria)
CGGTGGTGCCGACCGCACGACTGTCGGGTTTGCGAACTGACCCGAGTGTTTACGCGCCGACGGCCGCTGCCGCGAACGTTGCCCCCTGGGTGGTGCTTCCGTTCGTGGCGTAGGTCAGGTGCGCGAAGGTGTTGAACCCTCCGAGCTGGCACACGGGATCACCGAAATTGCAGAAGCTTTTGGCGCGCGAACCGTAAGTGCTGCTGGATCGTTCGATCGTTTGGCGGGTGAGCCCGAGTGGGTTGCCGAAGACGACAACTGCCTTGACTCGACGCGCGACGCCCTCGGGAAGTACGGCGCCGGTGGCGCTGCTGGCGGTGCGCAACCCCAGCGCATTGGAGACCACGGTTGCGCCTTGCGAGTATCCGCCGAGAACGAATTCGGTGTCGGGGCACGCCGCTGCCACGGACGTGACATGCGCGACGAGGTCTCGGGAACCGGGTCCGGCACTCGTCTGCCCGAAACTTGCTGCGTAGTTCACGGCGTAGGTACTGACCGACCGGCCCGGGAGCTGTGAGGCGAGGCTGCTGGCGAACGGCCCTCCCGTGATGCCCACGCCGGGGAACTCGCCCGTTCCGCGGGCGAAGGAGATGTCGATGTCGGAACAGGGCGCGGCCGTGGCCACTGCCGCGGGAAAAAGTGCAGCCGATGCAACGACAGTTGCTACCGCACACAGTTCGGCGACGATTCGAGTTGTTTTCAAGTGGTGCCCCCTCGGCTCGAAAGATCTATCCGCAGGGCACTTTATCGGGTTCGGGTGCGTATCGCTGGTCACATGTAACTTGCGGCGAAGACCAGAAACACGAAGAACAACGCAGCACCACCCATGATTGCGCCGAACACCGCTTCACGGCCGTTGCTCGCAGTGCCGTCGTCGACGTACCCGACGCCGACCCACCCACACATGACGGCAACGACACCAGCCGGAACAGCGACGAAGTCACCGACGAACGGTACGAATGCACAAACCAGAGCGATGATGCCCGCGATCAGGGCGACGTTGCCCGCGCCGTTTCGGTAGAAGTACTTGGTCGAAGAATCG
This sequence comes from Rhodococcus sp. (in: high G+C Gram-positive bacteria), assembly GCF_049591685.1. Taxonomy (GTDB): domain Bacteria; phylum Actinomycetota; class Actinomycetes; order Mycobacteriales; family Mycobacteriaceae; genus Rhodococcoides. The sequence continues at coordinate 1,043 of NZ_JBAWFH010000536.1, forward strand.
CGGGCCATGCGTCCTCCAGTGTCGGGTTACAACGCCGCACCTTCGCGTTCGACGGTGACGCCGCAGACGATGCCCTCCAAGAACTTACTCCTCAACGCCGCGGTGTGAGCAGAAAAGTCTGTCGGTGCGCGCGGTCTTCCGGTGACGACTGCCGGGCTCTTGGTCTTCTGGCGCGCGGTCTGCCGCAGCGTTGAGCCCTGCAGTTCGCAGGCTGTACAAGCAGCGGCAGCCCCTTGCGATCGATTACCCGCGGATGTGGTCAGACCGTCACGAACGGGGTCCGGGACAGTTCCTCGGACACTTCCCAGATGCGTCTGGCGTCGTCGCTACTGCGCAGTGGGGGATACAGGTCGTGCTTGGCCGGGCTGCCACTGAGGTTGCCGAACCCGTTGGGGCCGTAGAGAATTCCGACTTCGGCGTGGGGATCGGTCGCGGCCATCAGCGCGGGAAACTTGGCTGTTTCGACGGTGCCCGCCAGAATGCCGCGTGCAGACAGAGCGCGGACCAGACGGTATTGCGGAACATCCTTGCTTCGACCGATTTCCGGGCGTGCAGCGAGAAGGCTGGTGGGAGCCACACCCGGGTGGGAGAGGTTGCTCGTGATGCCCCAGCCACCTGCCCTGCTTCGTCGATCGAGCTCCAGGCCGAATAGTCCGAGTGCGATTTTCGACTGACTGTATGCCCGCATTCCGTCGTAGTTTCTCTCCCAGTTCAGGTCGGCCCAATTGATGTCGCCGCGGCGGGCAGCGATACTGATCTGCGAGGTCACTCGGGCACCACCGGTACGCAGTAACGGGAGAAGGTGGGCCACCAGGGCGAAGTGGCCGAGGTAGTTGGTGCCGAACTGCACCTCGAATCCGTCTACGGTCGTCTGACGGCTCGGTGGCCTCATGACGCCCGCATTGTTGATCAACAGGTGAATGGGCCGCCCTTCTTCGCGCAACGTCGTTCCCAGTGCCGATATCGAATCGAGCGAGGACAGGTCGAGCGTGCGCAGCGACACGTTCGTACCGGGGGCCTGTTGCAAAATCCGGTCGATCGCCGCGTCCCCCTTGTGCGTGTTACGGACGGGCATGATCACCTCGGCCCCAGCGGCTGCGAGTCGGGCAGCTATGCCCATACCCATCCCGTCGCTGGCGCCGGTGACGACGGCGCGTTTGCCGGACAGGTCGGGAATGGTGATGTCGATGCGTGTGCGTGTGCGTGCCATGGTGTGCTCCTGTGCTCGAACGTGCGGGGTCGAAAGTGCTGGGGTCGAAAGTGTTGGGGTAGAAAGTGCGGCTGATTCAGCGGCTGTCGGTAAACTCGCCGTGGCCGCGACCTCAACCCTGTGCTCCCGGCGCAGGTCTATCCAGGGCCGGACGATCACAGGCTTGCCAGGTCACCGCTCACCGACGGGCGCAGAGGGGGATCGGCAAGCCCTGACTACTTCGGTCACAACCAGGTAAGAACAACCCGGTAGGGCAAACCCGGCAGAACAGACCCGGCGGGACGAACCCGGTAAGAACAGCGCGGCACACCGAAACAAAAGGGAGTCAGGGTGATCGATCGGACCGGACTTGCGGGATTTCTTCGCAACAGGCGTGAATCACTACAACCCGAGGACGTCGGATTGCCGCGCGGTCAGCGGCGACGGACCAGTGGGCTACGACGCGAGGAGGTGGCGTCGTTGTGCAACATGTCCACCGACTACTACTCCCGACTCGAGCGCGAGCGAGGCCCGCAACCGTCGCAGCAGATGTTGGCGTCGATCGCCCAGGGACTGCACCTGTCGGTCGACGAACGCGACCATCTGTTCCGCCTTGCCGGGCACAACCCACCAGCACGGGGAACGGCGAGCGAACACATCAGCCCAGGTATGTTGCGCATCCTGGACCGGCTGGTGGACACACCCGCGGAGATCGTCACAGAGATCGGTGAAACTCTGCGGCAGACCGCCTTGGGTGTCGCCCTCACCGGCGATACCACCCGGTTCACCGGGCCTTCCCGCAGCAGCGGCTACCGATGGTTCACCGACCCGGCCGCGCGTGCACTCTACGCACCAGAGGAACACACGTTCATGACTCGGATGTACGCGTCAGGACTGCGTGAGTTCGTCACCCTCCGCGGCCCGAAATCCCGAGCTGCCCAACTCTGCGACCTCCTCCTGAGCAGCAGCGAGGAGTTCCGTCGGGTGTGGGACGACCATGAGATCGGTATCCGCCCGCACGAGGTAAAGCACTTCGTACACCCCAAGGTGGGCACGCTCGAGCTGAACTGCCAGCGGTTGATCGACCCAGGTCAGGCCCACTCGCTGATGGTTTACACGGCAACGCCCGGCAGTGAAAGCTACGGGAAGTTGCAGATGCTGAACGTGATCGGCATACAACAGCTTTGAAACCGTATACCCGGGCGGCGGTTCATCCGAAAAGGATGAGAACTCCCGTCGCATGGACCGCGCACACTCATCGCCGGTGCTGGTCACTCACGAGCCATCAGCGGAGGAGCTGGGAGCGATGACACTCTTGCGGGACGACGCGACAGCAAGTACTCCGACACTAAGTACTCCGACATCAGATCCTGCCGTTCCCGTGCAGCCGCCGCGGGGGCGTCGTTCACGTGCGTCCGTTCCGCGTCGCGAACTCGGAACCTGGGACCCCGGCAACCGCGGGCATGATGCGTTGGCGACCATTTTGGCGCAGAGCGATATCCGTGCACCCGACCTGCTGCCGATTCGGCACGGCAGGATGAGTCATTCTCCCTGGACGTACTACCGGGGCGCGGCGGCAGTGATGGCCCACGACCTCGCGTCGACTCCGCACACGGGCATCATGGTCCAGATGTGCGGTGACGCGCACGTCTTGAACTACGGGCTGTGGACTTCACCCGAACGCAATCTCATCTTCGACCTTCGCGACTTCGACGAGACCTTGCCGGGCCCGTTCGAGTGGGACCTCAAACGCTTCCTGACGAGTCTGATCGTGCTGGCCCGCGACAACAACGTGCCGGAGGCATTGGGAAGCAAAGCGGTGCGAGCGGGATACCGGAGCTACCGCAAACACATCGGCGAGTACTCGACGATGCCGCAGATCGACGTTTGGTACGACCGCATCGACGTGGACGGATTGCTCCACTATGCGAAGAAGCACACCGAGGCCGATCTCGATGCGGTGATAGAGGGGAAGGTGAAGAAGCGGACCAGTCGAGGGGTGTCCGCCAAACTCACCACCGAAGTCGACGGTCGTCGGAAGATCACCGAGGATCCGCCTTACCGCACTCACAGATTGGGCGAGGACGCCGCAGAGGTTCTGCGCGAGGTGATGGGGAGGTACTACGAGTCGGTCCCGGACCACCTGAAGAATTTGCTGGCGCGCTACGACGCGATGGACGCAGTTCGGCAGGTCGTCGGGGTCGGCAGTGTGGGAATGCGGGTGTTTTTGACTCTGCTCGAGGAGCGTCGCAGCGCGGACCCGTTGTTTCTGCAGATCAAACAGGCCGGGCCGTCGGTGTACGAGCAGTTCCTCGGGGCGAGCAAGTATTCGAACCATGGGGCCCGAGTGGTGCAGGGGCAGCACATGATTCAGAGCGCCACCGATATCTTCGTCGGCTGGACATCGTTCTCGGACATGGACTTTTACGTCCGCCAGTTCCGAGACGGCAAGGTCATTCCCAAAGGGGAGGGGGTGGCACCGCAGATCGCCGAGTTCGCCGCTGCCTGCGGTCACGTGCTGGCTCGCGCACACGCCCGTAGCGGGGACGCTGCTGCAATCGCCGACTACCTGGGCCGCAGCGACAAGGTCGAGGAAGCGATGGTGTTGTTCGCCGGTGCATACGCAGATCAGAACACCGCAGACCATGCCCAATTGGCCAGGGCCGTCGAAGTTGGCGACATAGATTCCGAGCAGGGCTGGCCCGACAGCTGAGAGACAGAATCGAGAGAGGCGGGCGACGCCGGTGACTTCCGCAACCACGGGTTCGCCCCCGGATGCCAGGGCGGGATCCACGCTCGTGCTCACCGTCCTGGCCTCGAGCCAGTTCCTGATGACTCTCGACAGTTCGGTGATGAACGTGTCGATGGCAACGGTGGCCGATGACCTGAATACGACGATCACGGGGATCCAGACCGCAATCACGCTGTACACGTTGGTGATGGCCACGCTGATGATCACCGGAGGCAAGATCGGAACCATCATCGGCCGTCGTCGGGCCTTCGCCATCGGACTGATCATTTACGGCGCTGGGTCTTTCATCACCGCACTCGCACCCAATCTACCCATCCTGCTGATCGGATGGTCGCTGCTCGAAGGCATGGGCGCTGCGTTGATCATGCCGGCCATCGTGGCGTTGGTGGCGGCAAACTTTCCGGCCGAAAAGCGGGCGGCGGCCTACGGCTTGGTGGCCGCGGCCGGCGCGATGGCGGTCGCCGCGGGACCTCTCATCGGCGGTGCCGTCACGACCTTCGCATCCTGGCGATACGTTTTCGTCGGCGAAGTGGTGTTGGTCGTGGCGATTCTGCTCGTGCTGCGTCGAATGAACGACGTGCCACCGGCGAAGGTCCGCCTGGACCTCGTTGGTTCGGCGCTGTCGGTGGCGAGCCTGGGCATGATCGTTTTCGGGGTGCTGCGGTCGAGCGAGTGGGGCTGGGTGCAGGCCGAACCGGGATCGCCGCAGGTACTAGGACTGTCGCCGGTGATCTCCCTGCTGATCGCCGGATCGATCCTGCTGTACGTGTTCCTGCGCTGGCAAAGCCATCTGGCCGACAGCGGTGGGGAGCCGCTGATCGACCCGCGCCTGCTGCGCAACAGGCAACTCGCGGGCGGCCTCACGATGTTCCTCGCCCAGTTCACTGTTCAGGCCGGAGTGTTCTTCACCGTGCCCCTGTTCCTGTCGGTCGTGCTCGAACTCAACGCGCTCGACACCGGAATCCGGCTCATCCCGCTCTCTGTCGCCCTGCTCGTGGCAGCAGCGGGTATACCGAAGCTCTGGCCGCGCGCCAATCCCCGCCGAGTTGTGCGCCTCGGGCTGATGTCCATGATCGTCGGCATTCTGATTCTGGTGGCAGGAATGGAACCGTCCGCGAACGCCGGCGTGGTGGCAATTCCGATGCTGTTCATGGGGCTCGGGCTCGGCGCCTTGGCCTCTCAGCTCGGAGCGATCACGGTGTCGGCGGTGCCGGACAACCAGAGCGCCGAAGTCGGCGGACTTCAGAACACCGCCACTAATCTCGGTGCCTCGCTGGGCACCGCGTTGATCGGGTCGGTTCTCATCGCCACCTTGAGTACGTCGATCCTGACCGGAATCCAAGCGAATCCCGATGTTCCCGCAGTAGTGAAAGAGCAGGCGTCGACGCAGTTGGCCGGTGGGGTTCCGTTCATCTCGGACACCCAGCTCGAGACCGCCTTGAACGACGCCGACGTCGCGGAGGCCGCCGCCGAAGAGATCGTGGACCTGAACGCTCGTTCCCGATTGGAAGCGCTGCGCGTCGCATTCGCCGTGGCTGCCTTACTGGCCATTGCTGCACTGTTCTTCACGGGCCTCGTTCCCAGGACCGCCGTGGCAGCGCTGGAACTGCCACGAGCCGGGCCGCAGGATGCAGGCCGCGGTAACCCGGGGTGACTTTCGGCGGTGCATCAAGTGCCGGGGCGGTATCAGTGCCGGGTAGTGAGGTCACGTCGTCGATCGACGAACCAACCTGGGCGCCAATACTGTATCGCGGGGCTCCTCGCCGGCGACCTGGGAGAGTGCGCCGTCCACGGCAGCTTTCGCCAGTGCCGCTGCATTCTGAGAGATCGACGTCAACTGCACGTGGGCGAGGTCGGCCAGGCGCGAGTCGTCGTAACCGGTGACCGCAACCGTCTGTGGAACAGATATATTCGCGCGACGAAGGTGGTCGAGTGCGCCCATGGCACCCCGATCGTTGAAAGCAACGATTGCGGTGAAGGATTCGTGACGCAGCGCGCGCTCGGTGGCGTCGGCGCCGTCGGTTTCCGTCGGTCCCCCCGCTACGACGACGGCCGAGTGAGCTGCACCGTGCCGATCCATGGCGCCAAAAAATCCGCTGCGACGATCCTCCGCGCCCGGAGCCCGTCCGCCGTCGATGTGCAGTATCCGCCGGTGACCCAGCTCGATCAAATGATCGACGGCGAGCCCGACCCCGGCGACATCGTCGCTGCGCACCGAGCCGACGCCATCGGCCCCGCTGCTGCGCATCACCGTCACGGTAGGAACGTAATTGCCCAGTGCGGCAAAGGAACCGGCATCCGAGATCGGTCCGAGGAGGATGGCGGCCTCGCACCGTTCCCTCGTCAGTGATCGCAGAGCCGCGTCTTCGGCGCGACTCGGTGCAGCGGCGCTGAGCATGACGTCGTAGCCGGCTGTGTCCGCTGCCGCGTAGATGTGCTCGACGAGGTCGCCGTGAAACGGTTGTTGCAGATCGAACATGACGCCCAGCAGTCGAGAGGTTGTTTGTCGTAGCTTCTGTGCCCGGCGGTCGGGAACGTATCCGATGCTGTCGGCGGTGGCCTTGATCCGGGTGCGCGTCGCCTCACTCGCGCCGGGCACTCCGCGCATGACGATCGACACGAGCGCGGGGGAGACGCCCGCGAGGCGTGCTACGTCGGTCATCGTGGGGCGAGGCCTGTTCGTCACTCTGCCGCCTTTCGTTCGTCCGACGTCTATGTGGTTGACCGAGCTGCAGCGCAGTCTTACTGTAGTGCAACTAGAACGTACTAGTAGCGTGTGAGCTGCACTCTCCGGCGGGCGCGACGATGAACGAAAGCTGATATGACCGACTACACCCTCGCGGCGAGCGCCGAAATGCTCTTCGTCGACCTCCCGTTCCTCGACCGCGTGAAGCGTCTCGCCGCGCGCGGTTTCCAGGTGGAGATCTGGAACTGGGCGACCAAGGACGTCGACGCGCTCGCCGCCTCCGGAGCCGTCTTCTCGTCGATGACCGGCTACCTCGAGGGCAACCTCACCGAACCCGACGGGATCGCCCGACTGCTCGAGACAGCACGCGAGTCCCTGGACGTGGCCGCGGCACTCGACTGTCCACGCTTGAACCTGCACGGCACCGGACTCGACGGCGACGGTCTACCGGTGCGTCCGGTCGAAGTGGTGACTCCGACGATGTGGCTCACTGCCGCAGACACACTCCGGCAGATCGCAGAACTCGGCGAGACCGCCGGTCGGGTGTTCACCTTGGAGAATCTCAATCTTGCAGTCGACCACCCGGGCACGCCCTTCGCGCCGGCAGCCGACACTCTCGCTCTGGTGCGTGCCGTCGACAGCCCGTACCTGAGAATGAACCTTGACCTCTACCACGCTCAGATCGGCGAAGGAAATCTCATATCCGCACTGGAGCAATCACTTCCGTTCATCGGAGAAATTCAGGTCGCCGACGTGCCCGGGCGATGTGAGCCCGGGACAGGCGAAATCAACTACCTCGCGATCGCCGCTGCGCTTCGACGCATCGGGTACCGCGGAGTTGTCGGCCTGGAAGGCTGGGCGTCCGGCGATCCGGACGCCGCCCTCGATGCCTTCGAGCGTGCCTTCGAGTGATCAGGCGCTGGGCTTGATCAGACGCTGGGGCTGACCCAGCGTCCCGACGCCACCGATTCGGTCATTGCATCGAGAACGCCGGCGCTACGGACGGCATCCCACACCGTCGCGCCGTGCGGCTTTCCTTCGGCAATCGACTGCAGGAAGCGCTTGGCTTCGATGACTTTCAAGTCGTCGTACCCCATTGCAGAGGCCGATCCGGGTTGAAAAGCACCGTATTCGCCGTGCCGCGGACCGACGAACATCGTCGACACGGGCTGGTCTTGATATCTGTCGCCGACGCTCACCGCAAGTTCACCGAGCCGCCGGAAGTCCCACGCCAGGGCGCCTTTGGTGCCGTGGATCTCGAAACCGTAGGCGTTCTGGTCACCGACGGCCACCCGGCTGGCTTCGAGGGTGGCTCGTGCTCCGGACGCGAGCCGGATCTGACTGCTCACGAAATCTTCGTTCTCCACCGGTCCGAGTTCGCCACCGGTTGCGCGGACGTGACCGCTGGTGGCGCCGGACGGCTTCGCTCGCTCCGGTACGAAGATCGCCGTGTCGGCTACCAACGATTCGATATCGCCGAGCAGAAAGTACAGGAGGTCCGCGCCGTGTGACGCAAGGTCGCCGAGCACGCCATTGCCTCCTCGGGCGCGTTCGAAGCGCCAGCTCAATGCCCCGTCGGGGTGTGCTGCGTAGTCACTGAAGAAGCGGAATCTCGCGTGGGTGATCGATCCGAGCTCGCCGGATTCGATGAGGGCCTTGGCTTCCTCGACCGCGGGAGCATTGCGGTAATTGAAGCCGACGGCTGTCTGCACTCCCGCCTTGTCCGCGGCGAGCGCGACTGCGCGAGCATCGTCGGCGGACAGGCCGACGGGCTTCTCGATCCAGATGTGTTTGCCCGCTCTCACCATTGCGGTTCCGATGGCCCGGTGAAGGAAGTTGGGGGCTGTGATCGACACGGCGCCTATCGATGGATCCGCTTCGATATCGCGCCAGTCCGTGGTCGACGACAGAAACCCGAATTGCTCCGCAGCTTCCTCTGCTCTCCCGGGCACCTCGTCGGCCACCGCAGCGAGAACCGGGTGCAACGCGAGCTCCGGATAGTGTTGGCGCAGTCGTGCATACGCCTGCGTGTGCACGCGACCCATCCAGCCGAAGCCGGCAACACCAACGCGAATCGACTGTGTCGAATGCACGGGGGCTCCTCGTAATCGCGGATTACCGGTAGGTTTGGACCGGTCCAATACGTCGAGTCTGACGCACGCGCAACACACCTGTCAATGCGTGTGGGTCGGCGGTTGTGGACTGGGCTATGGATCTGGCGGGATGGATCGAGCGGGATGGATCGAGCGGGGTGACACAATAGGTGCGGCTGCTAGCGTCTGATGCACACCAGTCAGCGGGGAGGAGCCTGGAGACGATGGCAGATTCCAGCCGGCCACCGACAATCCGCAGTGTGGCAGCGCACGCCGGCGTATCCAAGTCGCTTGTCTCCCTTGTGCTGAGCGGGTCCAGCTCGGTCAGCGCGGACAAACGCGCTGCCGTCGAGAATGCAATCCGCCAACTCGGATATCGCCCGAACCACAGTGCGCGCAGCCTGTCCCGACGTCGCACCAACGTCGTCGGAGTACTACTCAACGACCTTCGCAACCCTTGGTTCGTCGACTGCCTCGAAGGCATGAACGACGTCCTTCGCCGGCATTGCCTCAAGATGTACCTCGCGGACGGCAGGCTCGACCGCAGTTCGGACGAGTCCCTCGTCAACAGCTTTGTCGAGCTCGGTCTCGACGGAATAGTTCTGATCGGAACTCGGGCCCCGACGGCAGCCGTCGCCGAGGCAGCAGCGCTGATGCCCACGGTCGTCGTCGCAAGTCGTGACCTCGTTCCGCCCAGCGTGGACGTGGTCTCGAACGACGACGAACTGGGCAGCAGGCTTGCCGTCGACCACCTGGTCGGGCTCGGACACACGTCGGTCGCACACATCCGGGGTATCGGTGCTGTAGCGGACATCCGCGCGCAGAGTTACCGCGACGCGATGGTCGCCCACGGGCTCGGCAAGTACATCCGAATCGAGCAGTCGGACATGACCGAGGACGAGGGCCGCCGCGCCGCGATGACGCTGTTGGGTTCGCCTTCGCCACGGCCCACAGCGCTGTACGCGGTGAACGACATCGTCGCTGTCGGCGCAATGACGGCGTGCCAGGACCTGGGGGTTCGGGTGCCGGACGATGTCTCGATCGTGGGGTACGACGACACCTCCATCGCCCAGCTACGCCATGTCTGGCTGACCAGCGTGGACAACGCCAGTGCCGAGGTAGGGCGCCGGGCCGGCGAGGCGCTGGTGCGGCGCATCGCAGATCCCTCGGCAGTCGGATCGCTCGTGTTGATGCCACCGACGCTGCAAGTCAGAGGATCCACGGCCGAGCCCAGCCAATCGAACTGAGATCGCAGCAAGATTCGGGGTTGTGCCGCGGCAGCATGCTTGGCACATTCGAATAGTGACCCTCGACCCCTCACACATCAACCTTCGGCACAGCTTCCGCACCGACCGACTGAGCCCATCCGATTGCAGCATGGACGATTTCGTCGCGCTGGTGTCGAAGGAGACGGTGCTTGCGCACTATCCCTACGCCGCTCGCGTCATCGACAACGTAGTGGTCTACGACTCCGAAGAATTGACGCGGCAGGCCGGTGACGCCGAGGTGCGGTCCCGGCATCTGCGTGTTCGAGAAGGCGTTCACCGCCGAACACGCGATTGCAGAAGCCACAGCCCTGTTCGAGGGCATCATCGAGCAGCAACATGCATTGGGTGTCGTCGGAGGTGACCACTTCGCGAAAACCGCGGTGAACGTCGTCAATCCCGGTGGAGCAGCGCAGAACCCGCATCGCGACTACCATCTCGGCTTCATGTCCACCGAGACCGCGGCCCGGTTTCGGGCCCACCGGGGCCTGAAGATGCCGGCCGATCAGCGGCCAAGTTCGTGAGTGAGTGTTTCGAGTTCGTCGCCGCCGGCCATTTCCTTGGTGAGGTCGTCGAGGCTGATCTCGTCGTACGAGCAGTCGAGTTTTTGGCGCCCTCGGTTGAGGAGGACGAAGTGGTCGCCGACCATGTAGGCGTGGTGCGGGTTGTGGGTGATGAACACGACGCCGAAGCCCTTTTCTTTGGCTGCGGAAATGTAGCGCAGCACCATGCCGGACTGCTTGACGCCGAGTGCTGCAGTGGGTTCGTCGAGAATCAGTACGCGTGCGCCGAAGAAGATGGCGCGGGCGATGGCGACGCATTGGCGTTGGCCGCCGGAGAGGGATCCGATGGGTGCATCGACGTCGGGGAGGTCGATGCCCATCTTGTGGAGTTCTTCGATGGTGGTCGCGCGCATCGCACTGGCGTCGAGTGATTTGAGGATTCGGCCCTTGCGTAGCTCCTGGCCGAGGAAGAAGTTGCGCCACACCGGCATCAGCGAGACCACGGCAAGGTCCTGGTAAACCGTCGCAATGCCTTTGCCGAGTGCGTCCTTGGGTGAATCGAACTTCGTCGGGGCACCGTCGACGAGCAATTCGCCTTCGGTCTGCTGGTGCAGGCCGGCCATGATCTTGATGAGGGTGGATTTGCCGGCGCCGTTGTCGCCGAGGACGCCGGTGACCTCACCGGCGCCGACCCGGAGGTTGATCCCGGAGAGGGCGATGATGTTGCCGTAGGACTTTCCGACGTTTTTCAGTTCGATGAGCGGGGTCTTGTCACCGCCGGCTGTGGGTTCGGTGGGTCCGGCGGGTGCTTGTGCGTGGGTGGTCATGGGTCACCTTTTCGCGGCGTAGTTGCGGAAGCTGGTGTTGGCGATGACCGCGAACAGCAGCATCGCGCCGAGGAAGAACTTGAACCAGTCGGGGTTCCATCCGGCGTAGACGATGCCCTGGTTGGCCATGCCGAAGATGAAGGCACCGATAGCTGCTCCGATGGTGGTGCCGTAACCACCGGTGAGCAGGGTGCCGCCGATGACTGCGGCAATGATGTAGAGGAACTCGTTGCCGACGCCTTGGCCGGATTGAACGGTGTTGAAAGCAAAGAGCAGGTGCATGCCGACGAACCAGGCGCAGAATCCGACGAACATGAACAGTCCGATTTTGACCTTGGTGACCGGGACGCCGATGGCGCGGGCGGATTCCTGGTTACCGCCGACGGCGAAGATCCAGTTGCCGATGCGGGTTTTCATCAGTACGTAGGTGGAGATGGCGGTGAAGAGCAGCCACCACACGACGGTGATTCGGATGGATACCCCGCCGATGGTGAAGGAGGACGCGAACACCTTCTTCGCCGAGTCGAAGCCGTCCATGTCGGAAATCGACTGCGTTGCTACCTGTCCCGTGACCAGCTTGGTGACGGCGAGGTTGATGCCGGTGAGCATCAGGAAGGTGGCGAGGGTGATAAGGAACGAGGGAATCTTGGTGCGCATCACCATGTAGCCGTTGAAGAATCCGACCGACAACGCCAAGACCAATGCCAACGCGGATCCGAGCCAGACGTTGAGGTGGAGGTTGTAGGCGATCATCGAGGCCATGATGGAGGAGAAGGTGACCGCGACGCCGGTGGAGAGGTCGAACTCGCCGCCGATCATCAGCAGCGAGACGCCGATGGCCATGATGCCGATCGTCGAGGACGCGTAGAGGACGGTGGCGAGAGCTTCGGGGGAACGGAAGGGTGGCGCGACGATACAGAAGAAGACGAAGATTACGATCGCGCCGAACAGGGCCCCGATCTCGGGACGAATCAGCAGCCGTTGCAACGGTTTCTGCTTCTTGACGCGTTCATCGGTGACAACGGTGCGTTTCGACAGATCCAGATCGGCCTGTGTACTCATGAAAATCCTTCCGTGCAAGGCGGGCGCGCGTCCCGGCTGTGGGGGGTGTGGGGGTAGCCGGGACGCCCGCAGTCCTAGCGAGTTCCGTTCTGGGCGTACTCGGCGATGGCGTCGATATTGGTCGAATCGATGAACGCGGGGCCGGTGAGCACGGGGGTGCCGCCACCGATGGTGTTGCCGTTGTTGAGGTAGAGCCACAGTGAGTCGATGGCCAGGTAGCCCTGCAGGTACGGCTGCTGGTCGATGGCCCACGCGACGTCACCGGACTTGATGGCGTCGACGAGGGCCGAGTTGGTGTCGAAGGTGACGATGGTGGCATCGCTGCCCGCGTTGGCCTTGGATTGGACCGCGGTGAGAGCGATGGGTGCGCCGAGAGCGACGATGTGATCGATCGCCGGGTCCTGCTGCAGCTTGGCGGTGATCGTCGCCTCGACCGACGGCATGTCCTTGCTGTTGACGTTCAGAATTTCGGTACTGCCGCCGGTGAAACCCTGTGTGACACCTGCACACCGTGATTCGAGCGCGACCTGGCCCTGCTCCTGGATGATGCAGAGTGTCTTCTTGGCGCCGTCACTCGTGAGTCGTTCTCCTGCGGCGCGTCCGGCGATGGTTTCGTCCTGGCCGAAGTACTGCTGCACTCCCTGGGCCTTCCAGGAGTCGTAGCCGGAGTTGAAGGCGACTACGGGGATGCCCGCTGCGGTGGCTGCCTCGACGGCCGGGGCCATCGCGTCGGGCTTCGCCAAGGTGACGGCGATTCCGTCGACGTCGGAGTCGATGGCGCTCTGGACGAGGTTGGCCTGGTTCGGAGCCTCCGGGTCGGCCGAGTAGCGCAGCTCGATGTTGTCCTTGGCTGCGGCTGCTTCGGCGCCCTTGCGGATGAGGTCCCAGAACGTATCGCCGGGAACTTCGTGGGTGATCATCGCGATCGTTGCCTTCGGTGTATCGGCGGTACCCGCATTCGATCCGCCGTCGGAGCTTTCCGGCGCCCCGCCGCTGCTCGAACATGCTGCCAGCGACGCTACGACGACCGCGCCCATGACGAGAGCTCCGGACTTGCGAACAATCATTTCAATTCCCTCTCGGAGGACCAGTCGACCCTCGAACAGAGGAGGGTCTGGCTCACGCGCCTAGGACGATGTAATACCCGTCACACTGAAAAGTCAACACTTTGTACAGACATTAGAACGTCCATTTCGCACCCGTCGGGATGCGGACCGGTTCACGACGGGAAGCTTATGCCGATCTGGCGGCGGCCTCCTCGCGGTCTGCTGCCCGTCCGCCGATGCGCTGGCGCGCCAGCCGAATATGAACGCCTCTGATGCGCAGCGACGCGTACAGACCGTGTCCCTCGAGCTCGTCGGGTTCGGGTGCGATGTCGAGCGGCAGATAGTTGGTCATCAGGTCCAACGGTTCGTCGTTCGCGCTGCGAAGCCGACGGATGGTGACGATGTCGGATCCGTTGGAGAACAGCTCGCGCGAAATCTCCTCGCTGGGCGCGCCGAACTGGTAATCCAAGAGCTTGGTCGTGGGGTTCCTGCCCGCGCGTGCGAGATCGTCGAACAGGCTCGTCAGTTTCACCGGGCGGTGGACCGGGCTCTGCACGACTTGGGTGCCGACGCCGCGCTTGCGCACGAGCAGCCCCTTGTCGACGAGTTCCGTGAATAGCCCGACGTGTTGTCGGGCGGGAGAGATTGAGCCTGCTCGCCAACGCCATTTCGTTCTCGAAGCGGTCGCCGGGGGCGAGGGTGCCGCTGAGCATGGCACTTTCGATCGCCTGTGACAGCTGGGAGTAAAGAGGCATCGGGCTGGTTCGATCCAGGGCGATTGCCAAGGGGGTGGACACGGTGGACGCCATGCGTTGCATCGTACGGTTTGACACGAAGTATGAATGTCAGGACAAATTATTGACATAGAGGTGTGAACTGACGCACAGTGGACATCGTAAGCAACAGGTACCGCGAGCCGTGCGTCCTGCATCCGTCCCACGAGAATCCGGGAGTAAGTCTTGACCACTGCGAATACCGGGAGCGCTGCGAATACCGGGACCGCTGCGAATGCCGGGACCGCTGCGAAGAGCGCGAACACTGCGGCCACGAATCATGCGGAGCCCCTTGCTTTCGACGTACTCGCCATCGGACGCAGTGGCGTCGACATCTATCCCCTGCAGACCGGTGTCGGTCTGGAAGACGTCGAGACATTCGGCAAGTTCCTGGGCGGAAGCGCTGCCAACGTCACCGTCGCCGCGGCTCGACTCGGCGAGAAGTCGGCACTGATCTCGGGTGTCGGCGACGACCCCTTCGGGCGGTACGTGTCGGCCGAACTCGCCCGACTGGGCGTCGACAACCACTTCGTCGTGACCGACAGCCGATACGCGACACCGGTGACGTTCTGTGAGATCTTCCCTCCGGACGACTTCCCGCTGTACTTCTACCGCAAGCCGTCGGCGCCGGATCTTCAGATCAGGCCGGAAAACATCGACGTCGACGCCGTCCGAAGCGCGCGCCTCTACTGGTCAACGGTCACCGGTCTTTCCGAAGAGCCAAGCCGCAGCGCGCATTTCGCTGCCTGGGAAGCGCGCGGTCGGACGCCGTTGACGGTGCTCGATCTGGACTACCGCCCCATGTTCTGGGAGTCGAAGGTCGCCGCAACCGAACAGGTGCAGCTAGCGCTGCAGCACGTCACCGTCGCCGTCGGCAACAAAGAGGAGTGCGAGGTTGCCGTCGGCGAGACGGACCCGCACAGAGCTGCCGACGCCCTCCTCGACCTCGGTGTCGAACTCGCCATCGTCAAGATGGGCCCCAAGGGCGTCATGGGCAAGACGCGGTCCGAAAGCGTGACGGTGCCACCGAACTTCGTCGACGTCGTCAACGGACTCGGTGCAGGCGACAGCTTCGGCGGTTCACTGTGCCACGGGCTTCTGGCCGGGTGGCCGCTCGAGAAGATCCTGCGTTACGGCAATGCGGCCGGCGCCATCGTGGCCTCGCGTCTCGAATGTTCCACCGCCATGCCGACCGCCGACGAAGTCGCCGCGCTCGCCGAACAATCCGCCACCGTAGATTCCGATAACGAGGCCGTGAATGTCTGAGACCACCCTGACTCCTGCTGCGGCGTCGACGTACGCGGAGGTGACCGCCCTGCGTGCGAGCGATCCGCAGGCAATCGAACGTGCCTGGGCCACGCGCGTCACCCGCGAAACCATTCGCGGCAACGGCCGGTTGATGATCGTCGCGGCCGACCACCCGGCTCGCGGCGCACTCTCGGTCGGGTCGAATCCCACAGCCATGAACAGCCGTACCGAACTGCTCGATCGGCTGCGCACCGCGTTGTCGAACCCCGGTGTCGACGGTGTCCTCGCCACAGCCGAGATTCTCGACGACCTGGTGCTGCTCGGTGCTCTCGACGACAAAGTGGTGTTCTCGTCGATGAACCGCGGAGGGCTGGCCGGCGCATCGTTCGAGCTCGACGACAGAATGACCGGCGCCACCGCGGCATCGACCGCGAAGGCCCGCATGAACGGCGCCAAGATGCTCACCCGCATCGCGCTCGACGACCCGGGCACGCTGGCCACGATGACCGCCTGCGCTCAGGCGATCGACGAACTCGCCGCCGAACACCTCATCGCCATGGTCGAGCCGTTCCTCTCCAGCCGCGTCGACGGCAAGGTCAAGAACGATCTCAGCGCCGACGCTGTCATCAAGTCGATCCACATCACCCAGGGCCTCGGCTCCACGTCGGCCTACACCTGGATGAAACTCCCGGTCGTCGACGAGATGGAGCGTGTCATGGACGCCACGACGCTCCCCACTCTTCTGCTCGGCGGCGATCCGCAGATCGCTCCCGAAGAGACCTACGCGAGCTGGGCCAAGGCCCTCGAGATCCCCGCAGTGCGTGGCCTGATCGTCGGGCGCACGCTGCTCTACCCGCCGGACGGCGACGTGGAGAAGGCCGTCGGCACCGCAGTGAACATGGTGAGGTGAAAGATGAACTCCCATTACTACATTCCCGCAGGATCAGGCAAGGACGGGTTCGATGTCGCGGTCACCCCGGAGTCGGCCGGCTGGACGGAATCGAGCCTGTGGACGCTGACCTTGGCAGCCGGTGGGTCCGTCGACGTCTCCTCGGGCGCCGACGAGATCATGATCGTTCCGCTGTCCGGTTCTGCCACCGTCACCTGTGACGGCACGAAGTTCGACCTCCAGGGACGCGCATCCGTGTTCGACGGGCCGTCGGATTTCGTCTATGTCGGCCGAGACTCGTCATACACGGTCTCGAGCACCGACGGCGGCCGATTCGCCCTATGCGGCGCCCGCGCCGAAAAGACGCTGCCCTTCCGGTACGTGCCCGCCGCCGACGTGTCGGTGGAACTGCGCGGCGCAGGCAACTGCAGCCGGCAGGTGCACAACTTCGGTACCGCGGACACATTCGAGGCCGACTCGTTGATTGCCTGTGAGGTCATCACCCCCGGTGGCAACTGGTCGTCGTACCCCGGCCACAAACACGACGAAAACACCGCGAACGAGTCTGCCCTTGAAGAGATCTACTACTTCGAGATAGCCGAGGGGCCCGACAGCAGCGCGGGATTCGGCTACCACCGCGTGTACGGCACGCCGACCCGCCCGATCGAGGTGCTCGAAGAAGTGCGGACCGGGGACGTCGTCCTGGTGCCGCACGGGTACCACGGCCCGTCCGTCGCCGCACCGGGCTACCACATGTACTACCTCAACGTGATGGCCGGACCGGGCAAGGAACGAGCCTGGAACATCGTCGACGATCCCGAGCACACCTGGATCCGCGGCGCCTGGGACGACCAACCCGTCGATCCACGCCTACCCCTTCACAGTCCTTCCACCACAGCACCCGAAGGAGCATGACCGTGGTGTCCACCGCGCCGATCTCGACGACAAAAACCGAGAACACCGAGGGAACTGTCCACCTCACCGTGAGCCAGGCAGTCGTGAAGTTCCTGGCGAACCAGTTCGTCGAGCGTGACGGGGTTCGGACCAAGTTCTTCGCCGGCGCGTTCGGCATCTTCGGCCACGGCAACGTCGCAGGCCTCGGCCAGGCACTCCTGCAGGCCGAGATCGACGCCGTCGAGGCAGGAACGGAGCCCGAGCTTCCCTACGTCCTCGGCCGCAACGAGCAGGCAATGGTGCACAGTGCGGTCGCGTACGCACGACAGAAGGACCGTCTGCAGGCGTGGGCCGTGACGGCCAGCGTCGGACCCGGTTCGACGAACATGCTGACCGGCGCCGCGCTGGCGACCATCAACCGACTGCCCGTGCTGTTGTTACCGGCGGACACCTTCGCCACGCGCGCAAGTGCTCCCGTCCTTCAGGAGCTCGAACTACCGTCCAGCGGCGACGTGACCGTCAACGACGCCTTCAAGCCGCTCTCACGGTACTTCGATCGTGTATGGCGTGCGGAGCAGCTTCCGGGTGCTCTGCTGGGTGCGATGCGTGTGCTCACGGACCCTGTCGAGACCGGCGCAGCCACCGTCGCCATCCCGCAGGACGTTCAGGCCGAGGCACACGACTGGCCCGTGTCCTTGTTCGCACCACGAACCTGGCACGTAGGTCGGCCCCTGCCCGAGAAGGCAGCGCTCGCTCGTGCCGTCGAGGTCATCGGCAGTGCGAAGAAACCGCTGATAGTGGCAGGCGGAGGCGTCATCTATTCCGGCGCGACCGACGCCCTGGCAGCGTTCTGCGAGCAGACCGGAATCCCGGTGGGGCAGAGCCAGGCCGGCAAGGGCTCGCTTCCCTACGATCACCCGCAGTCGGTGGGCGCGGTGGGCTCCACCGGCACCACCGCTGCGAACGCGCTGGCCACCGAAGCTGATGTCGTGATCGGAATCGGAACGCGGTACAGCGACTTCACGACTGCGTCACGAACGGCATTCACCAATCCCGACGTCAGGTTCGTCAACATCAACCTCGCGACCATCGACTCCGTCAAGCAGGGCGGTGTCTCGGTCGTGGCCGACGCACGTGAAGCGTTGGACGCCTTGACCGTCGCGCTCGATGACTACGAAGTGGCGCCCGAATACCGCTCGCGCACCCGGGAACTCGCACAGTCGTGGGACGAAACGGTGTCCTCGGTGTACTCCATCGACGACTCGTCTGCGCCGCTGAACCAGAACCAGGTCATCGGTTTGGCCAATACGCTGTCGGATCCGCGCGACGTCGTGGTCTGCGCAGCCGGTTCCATGCCAGGTGATCTGCACAAGCTCTGGCGTACGCGGGATTCGAAGGGCTATCACGTCGAGTACGGCTTCTCGTGCATGGGCTACGAGGTAGCCGGCGGCATCGGCGCGAAGATGGCCGAACCCGATCGCGACGTCTTCGTCATGGTCGGCGACGGCTCCTACCTGATGATGGCCACCGAGCTCGTCACCGCCGTGCAGGAAGGCGTCAAGATCATCATGATCCTGGTGCAGAACCACGGATTCGCGTCCATCGGATCGCTGTCGGAGTCTCTCGGCTCGCAGCGGTTCGGCACGGGCTACCGGTACCGCGGTGACGGGGGTCGACTCGACGGCGGGATTCTGCCCGTCGACTTGGCGGCCAATGCGGCGAGTCTCGGCGTCGATGTGATTCGGGTGAACAACGGCAACGAGTTCACCGATGCGGTCAAAGCTGCCAAGGCAAGCGACACCAGCACCGTGATTCACGTCGAAACCGATCCGCTCATCGCGGCACCGGATTCCGAGTCCTGGTGGGACGTGCCCGTCAGTGCGACATCGACACTCGAATCTACGCAGACCGCCTATGCCACGTACGAGAAGTGGAAGAAGATCCAGCGGCCGTACGTCCGACCCTCGGAACGCTGACACCCCCGCTTTCCGCCTTGCGGTACCCAATCGTAGAAGCCTTCGAAAGGCGGCACCCATGAGCATCATTCGCGTCGGATCGGCACCGGACTCCTGGGGAGTCTGGTTTCCCGAGGACCCTCAGCAGACTCCGTACGAGCGCTTCCTCGACGAAGTGTCGGCATCGGGGTACGAGTGGATCGAGCTAGGCCCCTACGGTTACCTGCCCACCGATCCGCAGAAGCTCCTCGGCGAGCTCGGTTCCCGAAACCTGAAGCTCTCGGCCGGCACGGTATTCGAGCACCTGCACCAAGACGATGCCTGGGACGCAGTGTGGACGCAGATCGAGGACGTCGCCAAGCTGACCGCCGCTGCAGGCGGTAAGCACGTCGTCGTTATCCCCGAGATGTGGCGCGATCCGTCCACGGGCGCTGTGCTCGAGGACCGCGATCTCACCGCAGATCAGTGGCGCAAGAAGACCGAGGGAATGAACGAACTCGGCAAGCGCATGTTCGAGCAGTACGGCGTCAAGGCGCAGTATCACCCGCACGCGGACAGCCACGTCGACACCGAGGAGAACGTCTACCGCTTCCTCGACGGTACGTCGAGCGAGTTCGTCAACCTCTGCCTCGACACGGGCCACATCAGTTACTGCGGCGGCGACAACATCGCCATCATCGAGCGGGCTCCCGAGCGCATCGGCTACCTCCACCTCAAACAGGTGAACGAGGAGGTGCGTGCGAAGGTCGCGGCCGAGGATCTCCCGTTCGGCGAGGCCGTCAAGCTCGGTGCCATGACGGAGCCGCCGCTCGGCATCCCGGACATGCCGTCGCTCCTTGCGACCATCGACAAGCTCGCCGACGAAGGCACCCTGACCGCCGACATCTTCGCCATCGTCGAGCAGGACATGTATCCCTGCGCCGTCGACGCCCCGCTCCCGATCGCTCAGCGCACCCGTAAGTACCTGGGCTCCTGCGGCATTCCATCCGTCCAGTTCAGCTGACACCCAGCCGACTTGCTCTCTGACAGGAGACCACCCGCCATGTCCAAAGAATTGCGCATCGCTGTCCTCGGCGTCGGGATGATGGGCGCCGACCACGTCGCACGCATCACGAGCAAAATCGCCAGTGCTCGCGTCGCCGTCATCAACGATTACTCCACCGAGAAGGCCGAAGAACTCGCCGCCTCCATTCCCGGCGCTCGCGTGGTCATCGACCCGATCGACGCCATCGCCGATCCCGAGGTCGACGCGGTACTGCTGGCTACTCCCGGCCCGACGCACGAGAAGCAGCTGCTCGCGTGCCTCGAACACGGCAAGCCCGTCATGTGTGAGAAGCCGCTGACCACCGACGTCGAAACGTCACTCGCTGTTGTGAAGGCCGAGGCCGAACTCGGCAAGAAGCTCATCCAGGTCGGATTCATGCGACGGTTCGATGCCGAGTACGAGCAGCTCAAGTCGTTGATCGGTTCCGGCGACATCGGTCGGCCTCTCGTCGTCCACTGCGCACACCGCAACCCGGCCGTGCCCCCGCACTTCGACAGCGCGATGATCGTCAAGGATTCGCTCGTGCACGAGGTCGATGTCACGCGGTTCCTTCTCGACGAAGAGATCACCTCCGTCCAGATCATCACGCCCGCAGCGAATTCTCATGCGCCCGAGGGTCTGAAAGATCCGCAGATCGCCATCTTCACCACCGAGTCCGGACGCCACGTGGATGCCGAAGTATTCGTCACCACGGGTATCGCCTACGAGGTGCGCACCGAGGTCGTTGCCGAGCGCGGGAGCGCCATGATCGGTCTCGATGTGGGCCTCGTTCGCAAGTCCGCCCCCGGAACTTGGGGTGGCACCATCACGCCGTCGTTCAAGGAGCGTTTCGGGCAGGCATACGACTCCGAGATTCAGCGTTGGGTCGATGCTGTGCTCGCCGGCGCGGAGACGGGCAACTACGTCGACGGTCCCGGCGCATGGGACGGCTACGCCGCTGCCGCAGTATGCGAGGCCGGCGTGAAATCGCTCGAGTCCGGTTCACCGGTCGCGGTCGAGATGGTGGCGCGCTCGTCCATTGCGGGGGCGTGAGCCCGGTGAAAACAGCGCTCGACCCGACTCCGTTCCATCACAGTCATTCTCTGCTCGAATTGCCCCGAGTCGTGGCCGATCTCGGCTACGAGTGGCTTCAGCTGACCCCGCACGTCGACATGGTTCCGTTCTTCGGACATCCCAAGGCCGACGACGATCTCGTCGCGAAGTTCAAGAAGGCATGCTCGGATGTAGGGGTGGGTATCGCGTCCGTGCTGCCGGTGCTGCGTTGGTCCGGACCGGACGAAGACGCCCGCGAGGCAGCGGTGCGCTATTGGAAGCGTGCTGTACAGATCGCCGTCGACCTCGGCGTCGACACGATGAACACCGAGTTCAGTGGCCGCCCTGAGAAGCCCGAAGAATCGGAGCGTGCGTTCTACCGGTCGATGGAGGAGCTCGTGCCCATCTTCGAGCGTGAAGGCATCGATGTGTTGATCGACCCGCATCCCGACGACTTCGTCGAGGACGGGCTTCAGGCGGTGCGCACCATTCGAGGAGTGAACTCGAAGAACCTCGGTATGGTCATCGTGGCCTGCCACCAGTTCCATATGGGTGGCAACCTCGACGCGATCATGGAAGCCGCGGGAGACATGATTCGCCTGGTGCACGTCGCCGACACCATGGACCACCATCGCTCGCACGGTCTTCGCTACATCACCAACCCGCCGGGCAATGCGGTGCGTGTCCATCAGCACCTGAAGATCGGCGACGGCGACGTCGACTGGGACCAGTTCTTCGGGGGTCTCGGCAAACTCGGCTTCTACGACCGCGACACCGTGATGGTGTCGAGCGTGTTCGCAGAAAACGAGAACGCTCGCGATGTGTCGCGCTACCAGCTCGACACCATGAACAAGTACGTCTCCACCTACTCCTCACACACGACGAACTCGGTAGGGAAACAACATGATTGACAACGTAATTGCACATTGGCTCGACGGAAGGCCGTTCGCCGGCACGTCGAATCGCACTGCCCCTGTAACCAACCCGGCGACCGGTGAGGTTACCGGGCAGGTGGCGCTGGCGACCATCGAGGAGGCTCGCGCGGTCGTCGACTCCGCCGCCGCAGCGTTCCCCGCCTGGCGCGACACCTCCCTCGCCAAGCGCACCCAGATTCTGTTCAACTTCCGCGAACTGTTGAACAAGAAGAAGGGCGAACTCGCCGAACTCATCACCGCCGAACACGGCAAAGTCCTCTCCGACGCCCTCGGCGAAATTTCCCGCGGCCAAGAAGTCGTCGAATTCGCC
>NZ_JBAWFH010000537.1:0-5002 GCF_049591685.1 Rhodococcus sp. (in: high G+C Gram-positive bacteria)
GATTCACATCACCATCGGGACGATGATCGACGCCGCCATTGACGCGAAGAAGGTGACCACCGATGTGGAGGAGTCGTTCCGTAGCGGTATTCGCAGCGCGTGGGAGAAGGCCAAAGCGCACCCCGAGCGTCAATTGGTGGGCTACGAGTTGACCACCTACGTGCTCCGGCAGCCAGAGCTGGCGATGCTGGCCGAGTGGCAGTACACGCACTACTACTCCCAGACCGAGCGGTCGCTGCAGACCATGGAAGAGGTTGCGGGTGTCGAATGGCATCTGCCGCGTCCGGTGATTGCCCGAATGTTGACCAATGCCATCGATGGAGTCGTGCTCGGATGGCTGGCGGATCGTAACTCCGAGGCAGCGGAGGCCTCGATCGATGCGTTCGCCGGCTACTTCACTACTTTGGCCACGCAAGCCGCCGCCCCGACCGCTAGCTGAAGCACGGGCCGACGTCAGCTCATCATGACGGGCAATCGCTTGTCGATGATGTCGCGTGCTTGCGCGACGATCCGAGTGACGAGTTCGGCGACAGTGGGGATGTCGTGGATCAAGCCGACCACCATGCCGCAGGACCATCCACCGGCGTCGACGTCACCGTCGTGCATGACGCGCGGGTACACCCCGGCGACCTCGAATCGGATGTCATCGAAGGTAATTGCGTCGCCGAGCGTGCGTTCCTTCTCGAGCAGCCGCTGAACTGCGGCGTTGTTGAGCACACGCTCGGTGTTACGCAGGGGGCGCATGATCAACCGCGTGTCCAGTTCGGTGGCGGCGACCAGGGCATGTTTGACGTTGTCGTGGACCGGTGCTTCTTTCGTTGCAATGAACCGGGTTCCGACGTTGATTCCCTCGGCGCCCAGGGCGA
Source organism: Rhodococcus sp. (in: high G+C Gram-positive bacteria) (assembly GCF_049591685.1). GTDB lineage: Bacteria > Actinomycetota > Actinomycetes > Mycobacteriales > Mycobacteriaceae > Rhodococcoides. The sequence goes on from NZ_JBAWFH010000537.1 coordinate 867, forward strand.
GCGATGCGGCGAGTGAACGCCCGTCGGCTTGTCCGCCCGACGCGATGAAGGGTATGTCCAGTTCGTCGGCAGCTCGCGGTAGCAGGATCATGTTGGGGATGTCGTCCTCGCCTGGGTGCCCGCCGCATTCGAAGCCGTCGACGCTGACCGCGTCACAACCGATGGTCTGAGCTTTGAGTGCATGTCGGACGGTGGTGCATTTGTGGATGACCTTGACTCCGCCGTCCTTGAGCTGCGGCATCCATTTGGAAGGTTCGTTGCCGGCGGTTTCGACGATGCGTACTCCCCCGCCGATGATCGCCTCGATGTAAGCCCCGTAATCGGGCGGATTCACGGTCGGGAGAAATGTCAAGTTCACCCCGAACGGTTTGTCGGTCATGGCCCGGCACCTGTCGATCTCGGCCGAAAGATCATCGGGTGTTCTCTGGGTGAGTGCCGTGATGAACCCGAGTCCGCCCGCATTGGAGACTGCGGCAGCGAGTTCGGCGAAGCCGACGTGATGCATCCCGCCCTGGATGATGGGATAGTCGATGTCGAACAGTTCGGTGATTCGTGTCCTCATTCGAGTGCCTTTCGAGGCTGAATTGCGTTGAGCGTAAATGATGTCGAGCGAAGCGCGGCATGCCGTCAGGGTCGTGCTGCCAATGGGGCGAATTGTGGTGCGCGGTGTTCGAGAAAGCTGCTGACGCCTTCGGCGAAGTCTGCTCCCGCGAACGATGCGGCCATCTCGCTCTCGGACCTGCGGACTGCGGTGCTGAAATCGGTATCGAGACCGTCGTGCACCTGAGACTTGATCGTACGCATCGATGCCGGGGAGCATGATGTCGCGAGAGTGGTCGCATAGCGCACCGCGGTGTCCACGAGCGCTTCGGGGGTCACCACGAAGTCGGCCATTCCGATCGAGTGAGCTTCCTGGCCGGTCATCACGCGGGAGGAGAGCAGTAGATCCAATGAGCGACTGGTGCCGATGATTCGCGGAAGGAGCCAGGCGATTCCGTACTCGGCGATGAGCCCGCGCTTGGCGAACGCGGTCGTGACCTTCGCCTGCGGTGCGATGAAACGAACATCGCAGTACAACGCCTGGACGAGTCCTATGCCCGCAGCGGCGCCGTTGATCGCAGCGATCAACGGTGTGCCGAGGGACAGCGGGTAGTGGCGTGGTAGTCGCCCTGGTGCGCGCACCGTCCCGTGTTCGCTGGCGCCCTTGAGAGTGTGGATGTCCGCGCCGGCGCAGAATCCCCTCCCTGCTCCTGTCACCACGATTGCCCGCACCTCGTCGCTGCGCTCGCAGTCCTCGAGCGCAGCGAAGTATTCGTCCTCGAGGTCCGCGGTCCATGCGTTGAGGTGATCGGGTCGGTTCAGCGTCAACAGCTCGACCGCGCCGAGGCGCTCACGCTGAACGAGATGTCCTGCTGGTTTATCGTCAGTCATCGCTCATTCCTTCTGAATTCGGTGTCGGTCTGGGTAGTCCATGGTGGGTGCTCCGCGGGAACCCTCGGCTGGGGCGGTCTGCTCACTGAACACCGCATGGTGCCGATGGGATCGGTCAGTTCAGGCCGGAGGCGGCGGCGCCGTGAACAGGGAGAACCGCTCCCGAGACGTAGCCGGCAGCGCCGGCTAGCCAGGTGATGGCTTCTGCAACGTCATCGGCTGTGCCCAGGCGGCCGAGTGGAATGTCTGCGACGACCGCCTGCGTGGCCTCTTCGACGCTGGTGCCGGCCGAGTCGGCGATCAGTCCGAGCTCGGCTGCGCCCAGATCGGTGTGGATCATCCCGGGGGCCAGTGCGTTGACTCGGATCCCGTGTTGACCCAGCTCGGCTGCCAACAGCCTGGTCAACCCGACGACGGCGTGCTTTGTGACGACGTAGGCGCCGTACCCCGCCTCAGCGGCGATCCCGGCAGTGGAGGCGACGTTGACGATGCTCCCCCCGTTCTTGGACAGATGGGGAAGAGCGGCGCGGCTCAGACGGACGGGGCCCATGACGTTGACCTGCCAGGACAAGTCCCAGCGGTCGTCGTCGATGTCGCTGAACGCTCCGACGCCTGCGCCCGTTCCTGCGTTGTTGACCAGGACGTCCAGCCCTCCGAATGCGTCGATCGTCGCCTCGATGGCCGCGACGATCTGGTCGGTGTCGGTGACATCGAGCGGATGAACCAGTACCGACCCGCCTGCCCGTCTGATCGTGTCGGCTGTTTCGGAGAGATTGCGGCGGATTTCGGCGCCGCGGTCCCCGACGGGAATCATGTCTGTCAGTGTCACGCTGTAGCCGGCGCGAGCGAGATGCCGGGCAGCAGCGGCTCCGATGCCGCGAGGGCGGCCTCCTCCTGTCACAAGCGCAACCCGCGAAGCAGCCTCTGCTGCATGGTATGCCGTCATGGCGGTCTCCTCCATCGGCCGTCGCTCGATCGAGCGCAAGCGCAGTGCAGTTCGTCTTTCGACTTGGTCAGTTGACTAACAAATGAGACGGTACCCGATCCTGCAGCGGTTGCCCAGCAATTCAGCCGCGTGACCGATCGTGAGCATGCTCATGGAGTAACGAGCGTTCCTGTTACCGGTTCGGTGGCACTAGTTGTGAGCCGGGGCGATCTCGGAGTCCTGCGTGCCGGTGTTCTCTTCGCCGAAGGTTCCGATGCGCGCGTAGGTTGTCGGTCGATTCGATCGAAGCCAGAGTCCCCAGAAGTATCCAAAGACCGCTGCGGTGAGAAGGCCCCACGGCAGAATGTTGATCCAGTTCGATTCTGTGCCAACCAGTGTCTTGAAATTATTGACGATGAGTACCGAGATGATGGCGAACGCGACGCACCCGATAGCCGATCCGATGATGGCCCCGGTGTTGCTCCTCGAATGCTTCCAGAAATAGGCGACGATCGCCGCGGCGGCGAGGCCTTGGAGGAGAATGATTCCCAGGGTGCCGACTCCGGTCATGATCGTGAGCATTTGCAGGTACGGGTCCGCGCCCGAGATTGCGAATCCAAGCGTGACCGCCGTTGTAATGACGGTGACCACCATGCTCGCGCGAGCCGGGGTGTCGTACTTGGGGTGAGTGACGCCGAACCACGTCGGAAGCAAGGCCCCTTCGCGTCCGATGGAGAAAATGTAGCGGCTTGTTGCGTTGTGCAGGGCGATCATCGCGGCGAGCAGGCTGGTGAGAACCGTGATGTACATGACCGTGGTCAGTGCGCTGAACGCGTACTGACCACTGAGCCAGAACGCCAGCCCGCTGAGCTTTTCACTTGCGGTGTCGGTGACATTCTCGGTGCCGATGCCTCCCACCATGATCCATGTGGTGATGGCATAGAACGCTGCTATCGACACGACAGCAGTATAGGTAGCGCGGGGGATAGTTCTCTTCGGGTTCTGGGATTCTTCGGCGTAGATGGCCGCGGATTCGAACCCGAGGAACGTGGTGAACGCGAACATGACACCGAGCCCGAAAGAGCCGGTCGTGAAGAGATCGCCGGGATTCATCGCGGCGAGCGGGAACGCGGCGAGACCCTTGTCGCTGACTATGGCCACGTCGAGGACGACGATGGCCAAGATTTCAATTCCCAGCAGGACGGCCAGCACGTTACCGGCAACGCTGATCTCGCGCGCTCCCATCACTCCGACAACTGCCAGAGCAATTCCGGCGAATATCCACCAGGGAACGTCGTTGCCCGTCAACCGATTCGCCACGGTACTTCCGAAATTCCCCACGCCGGCAAGAAGCAAGAGGGTCAGCGCCAGATAGGCGCAGATCGCAATGACCGCGGCCGCCATGGCCGCCGGGCGCCCGAGGCCCTTTGCGATGTAGGTGTAAAAGCCGCCGGATGCCGACATCTTCTTGCTCATCGCTGCGTAACCCACGGCAAAGCACAGCAGCAATGCGGCGGTGACGATGAAGATGAGCGGGGTGACCGATCCGCTACCGATTGCCATCGAGATCGGAATGATGCCGATGACTGCCCCCATCGGTGCGGCTGCGGCTACCACCATGGTCACGATCTTGAAGGTGGACAAATTGCCCACCAAACGGTTGTCGCCTGTCATGTGAACTCCCTGATTGAAGAACCGAGTGTGATCTGGGTCATGTGCTGGTAAATGTAAAACGAATAGCCGACTAAGTCAACCGACCTACACGTCTGAGGGTGATAGA
>NZ_JBAWFH010000538.1:0-4563 GCF_049591685.1 Rhodococcus sp. (in: high G+C Gram-positive bacteria)
GCCATTGCCAGAGCAATCCATTTCATACGCTATTCCTGTCATGTCAATTGTTCAGGGAAAACAAAAGCATGAGGGTGTTCTAGCACGAAGTTACCGTTGCTATGGATGCCGATGTGAAAGACAAATAAAAATACGTTCGACCGTCGCAGTCCATCCAAATCTTTACGGTCGCCATTTCGGCTTCGAGCCAGATCGCGGGATTTCGGTTTGTTTCCAGAAAGCACGGCGGCGCTCGAAGACCATGCCGTCGTTGGAGCCGGTGACGGGAATCGAACCCGCCTCTCAACCTTGGGAAGGTCGCATTCTACCAATGAACTACACCGGCCGGGCAGCCCTGCGAGGGCCGCGCCGGATCACTCTAGCAGGAGGTCGTTGCCCGGGATTCGATGTATCGGAGCCTATGGCACCAAGCCCAGCGGCGCGGTCGACGCTGGTGCGCGTTAACCTTCCGCTGTGCTGCTTTCCGACCGCGACATCCGCGCCGAAGTGTCCGCCGGCAACCTCGGCATCGATCCGTTCGACGCGTCGATGGTTCAGCCGTCGAGTGTGGACGTCCGCCTCGATAAGATGTTCCGCGTCTTCAACAACACGCGGTACACCCACATCGACCCGGCGAAGCAGCAAGACGAGTTGACGAGTCTGGTCGAGCCCGTCGAGGGTGAGCCGTTCGTTCTGCATCCGGGTGAGTTCGTGCTCGGTTCCACGCTCGAGCTGACAACGCTGCCCGACTATCTCGCGGGCAGGCTCGAGGGGAAGAGTTCGCTCGGTCGGCTCGGGCTTCTGACGCATTCCACGGCGGGCTTCATCGACCCCGGATTCAGTGGCCACATCACGTTGGAGCTGTCGAATGTGGCGAACCTGCCGATCACGCTGTGGCCGGGGATGAAAATCGGGCAGCTGTGCCTGTTCCGGCTGTCGAGCCCGTCGGAGCATCCGTACGGAAGTGCTCAGGTGGGGTCGAAGTATCAGGGCCAACGGGGTCCGACGCCGTCGAAGGCCTACCTGAACTTCGTCCAGTCGCCCGTCGACTGACCATCGTCGAGTCTTTTTTCGGGCTTCAAAACTGGTATCTACCCGTTTCGGCGGTAAGCTGACCCTTTGCCGACGTGGGTTGGGGCTTACCGAAGCGAGGTTTCCGATGATTGCCGTAATCGGCGCATCGCTCGGTGTGAGCGGCATTCGCGCAGTCTCGACCGACCTGTCCGCAAATCCTCCGCACAGCACCGAGTTGTTCGAACCGTTGCCCGAACACAGCGACGACCCGTGGGGTTCGGTCACCTGGACCGTGCACCGCATGGCCAGGGCCAACAAGGTGGTCCACACCCCGCCGGTGCTGGCGCTACGCGACAAGAACCCGGTCGAAGCGTACGGCGTCGAACATGCCGACGGCCTTGCCTTGATGTCCGACCTCGGCGCGCAGATCGGTGCGTTACAGGAGGCCGGCGACATCGCCGGTGAAGAGACGATTGCGCTGTTCGACCTCGTGCGGGCGGCGTGACGATGTCCGTCGTCGACCGGTAGTCCGGCCGGGTACTTGCCTCCCGGCGCAGCGCCGCCCTCTCCGGCGACGGCTGCGACGCCGCGCTGACGGCCAACCTCCTGGGCGACGCGCGGGCAGTATCAGACGCACCGGATGACATCCGCCTGATCGACTCCGTCTGCGCGGCGAAAGAGCAGTTGTCGAAGGTCACCGCGGTAGAGCTGCACGGGCCCTTCGTTTCCGGAAGTGCCCGGATGCATCGGTCCGAGTTCGACTCGTTGATTCGCGAGAACGTCTACGACGCCGTCTCGATGGCCGCATCGATGATCGACCAGAGCCCGCGTGTGGACGCGCTGTACGCCGTCGGCGGTGGCGCGAACATGCAGATCGGCACAGTGACACCTCGTTGCGACGCCTGATGCGGCTCGGGAAGTCCCGCTACCCTCCAGACAACCTCGGCGTCATTGCCCAGACGTCGGAACCGGCGGTTGTGGACCAACCGGAGACAACCGCCGATCGTCGACGCCCCTCGAACGCGCCTTCCTCGCTGCCCGATCTCACAACGAAGGAAACACCTCGAGAGCCGGAGCCGACGCGCACCTCGACCACTTCCGCGCCCGCCGCCACCACGCCCAACTCCACGACCAACTCCGCGACTACGACGCGGCCCGCGTCCATCACGACATCTGCGAAGCCTGCGCCGGGCGGGGTAGCGAAAGGCGTCATTGTTCACCTCCTTCCGGCAAACTGGCCTTATGGCTTCCATTCAGACCGAACGTGAGGACAAATTCGACGTGGATCGCGGGGTCGTTCTGCCGTCTCTGGACCAAGTGGTCCCGGAGGGTGGATCGGCCGAGGTGTCGGAAGTCCAGCTCGTCAGCAGTTACTACGACACCGACGATCTCGACCTCCTCAGGCGCGGCATCACACTCCGTCGCCGACGCGGTGACACCGACACCGGCTGGCATGCCAAGGTGCCTGCGGACAAGGCGCGCACCGAGATTCGGCTTCCTCTCGGCGCGGGCGAGGACTCCGTCGTTCCAGCAGAACTGGCCGAGGTGCTCGTCGGCGCTGCGCTCGGCAAGGCGTTGACTCCCGTCGCGACCCTGACTTCGTTGCGACGCATCCATGCGTTGATCGATCGGGACGGCACCGTCGTCGCCGAACTCGCCGACGACACCGTTACGGTCGACCTTGCGGGCGCGGACGGTCACGGATGGCGCGAATTCGAGGTCGAACTCGGTCCGGCCGGGTCGGAGGCGGTACTGAAGCAGGTCGGCAAGGTACTGAAGTCGGCCGGGGCCACGCACAGCGAGCACCCGTCGAAATTGCATCGTGCCCTTCGCTCGTCGGACGTGCCTGTCCATGTCGGTGCCGTCGGTGTCGTCGCCGACTATCTGGAAAGTCAGACGCAGGCAATCTTCGCGGGCGACGTGTACCTGCGCCGCGGAATGGACCCCATTCACTCGACGCGGGTTGCCATTCGGCGATATCGAAGCACGCTGCGTGTGTTCGCCGACGTGTTCGACGATCACCGCGCTACGTTGCTGGAGACCGAATTGTCCTGGTATGCAGGGCTACTGGGTGAGGTTCGGGATCGGCAGGTGCAGCGCGCCCGGTTCGCCGAGTCGTTGAACGTCCTGCCCGAGCATCTTGTTTTGGGGCCCGTCGCTGCCCGTATCGAAAACGACCTCCTCGCCGAGCAGATCCGGTACAGGGAGGTCGTAGCGAAGGAGATCGACGGAGACCGCTACCGCGCGCTGCTCGCCGATCTAGCGGCATGGTCACGGGAAATTCCGCTCGCGGACGCCGCGTCGACCATAACCGGCGATGACCTGGACAAGCTGGCGCGAGGGGCCGGAAAGAAGGTCGCCAAGCGGATCGCGTCGGCAATCGACAGCGGCGACGACGAGACCCTGCATCGCGCCCGTAAGGCTGGTAAACGTGCGCGGTACGCGGCCGAGCTGGTCAAGCCCATCGTTGGTAAGAAGGAGTCGAAGGCGCGAATAGAGCGTTTCAAGAACGTTCAGGAAATTCTCGGTGAGCACCAGGATGCCGTCGTCGCGGCCCAGACCATCCTGGAACTCGGCCGGAAGGCGGGAGTCACAGCAGGGGAAAACGGCTTCACCTTCGGCCTTCTCTATGCGCAGGAAATCCAGGCTGCGAAGGTTTCGCGGGACGAAATAAACAATTCGAACAACTGATTGCGCCGCCCGTACCTGGCCCGGGTAGTGTCATCGCCGAACAAACCGACTGATTGCCCGGGTTCTCCGGCCCGTCGGTATCGCGACGGCAAGGGGGTACGGGCGGCATGCGTATTGCACTGGGCGTGCATGTCAGCACGTACGAGGTCACCGCGTCGTTGGTGGAAACGACGCTGCCGCAACTCGGCCCCATCGCCGGGCGAACCGTCATGGTCGCGGACGCGCCGGGCGGAATCGGCGGAGCGGTGGCCACGGCAATCGGATTCATGCGTGTTCAGGCGATGCAGAACGATCTGGATGTCGAGGGCGCCGCAATCGTGTGCGAGAACGCCGTGCAGCGCGAACTGGTCGTCGCCGCGCTGGCCGACGCGGACATGGAACCGTTGCCCGTTCTCGACATCTTCGACGAGCGATTGTCGGACGCCTTCACCCCCGACGTGGGTGCGGCACTGCTCGTCGGCCACCTCGACGCAGTTGTCGCCGCGACGCCGAAGTCCGCCGAACACCGCCGCGGGTTGTGGCCGGTCGCCGCGGTCGGAGCGTGTGTCCTGGCCGCCCTCGGTGGCGTCACCGCATGGGCCATGACGGCTGAGCCCAACAGCGCCGCCGAAACCGGCATCCCCTCCGAGGTGGTCTACCCGACGCCCGCGCCCAGCTCACCTTCACTTTCGTCGACGTTCCCTCCCGTGCCGACGGATACGCCGTCCGCACTGCCGCCGGCGCCGGAACTGCCCGGCCCCGGCCCCGACACTGTTCCTGGTCCCGACACTGTTCCTGGTCCCGATACTCTTCCGGTCCCGGTCGAGGTTCCGCAGATCGTTGCGCCGGTGCCGTCCGGTTCTGCACCGCGGAACAGTCCGACCACCACCACCGCTACCC
>NZ_JBAWFH010000539.1:0-12528 GCF_049591685.1 Rhodococcus sp. (in: high G+C Gram-positive bacteria)
AAACCGGGCCTCGCGTGCGAATGCTGGTGCGCGATACTGGGATTGAACCAGTGACCTCTTCCGTGTCAGGGAAGCGCTCTCCCGCTGAGCTAATCGCGCAGGTCCTGTCAAGCAAAGTCCGTCGGGACCTTCGCTTCGTTACGAGGTGGAGACGGGAATCGAACCCGTGTGCACGGCTTTGCAGGCCGTTGCCTCACCACTCGGCCACTCCACCATGGGCCCTAGTCCCTCGAGCGGATGACGGGATTCGAACCCGCGACCCTCACCTTGGCAAGGTGATGCGCTACCACTGCGCCACATCCGCATGCTCCGCGGAGGAAGTTGCTGTCTCCGTGGTGCGGTGAAAACATTAGACCAACAGCTGACAAACTCACAAATCAGGTGGTCAGGATCTGTTTTCAGGGCGGTTGGCTGATGGTTCGGGTCGGAATTCGGGACCTACGGCGGGTGGTCGATCGTCGGCCGAAGTGGCCCGAGGGCGATTCGAAGTCTCATCCGGCCGCGTGTTAATGTTTTGCCTCGTTCGAGCGCGCAACTGCGAACGGACGAAGACGGTCCCGTGGCTCAGTGGAAGAGCGTCCGCTTCACACGCGGAAGGTCGCTGGTTCGATCCCAGCCGGGACCACAACACGAAAAAGCCCCGCGCATGCTGCGTGGGGCTTTTTCGTTCGCTCGGTAACCTGATGCGGTGACCGCAGACGATGCTCGAACCGAGAAGACGGAGCATGAGGACCAGAGCGTCTTCGAGCGAATTTCGGAACGACGGCGGCGCATCCGCGCGCGAATCGCAGCCAACAGGAGCGTCGACCTCGCCTATCGCATCACGATCGCCGTCGTCGGAATCCTCGTCCTCGCCGTGGGCATCCTTGCCATCCCCTATCCCGGACCGGGTTGGCTCATCGTGTTCGCCGGCCTCGGCATCCTGGCCTCGGAGTTCACGTGGGCCAACCGACTTCTGAAATTCGTCCGCAAACACTACGACCGCTTCATGGAGTGGTTCGGCAGGCAGTCCATCGTCGTCAAGGGCCTCGGTATTCTTCTCACCACGCTCGTCGTCCTCGCGACTCTGTGGTTGTTGGGCGCCCTCGCCCTCGTCGCCGGCTGGGTCGGTCTCGATTGGAGTTGGCTGGCCAGTCCGCTCTAGCCGCTCGGCGCACTGTGAGGGGGAGTCCCGGCCCTGCAGCCGATAGGCTGTCATCGGTCTTACCGACCACGAAGCACAACCGAGGAGTACATCGCTGTGACCATGCCCGTAACCGCCGTCTCGCCCGCCCGCATCATGGTGCCGGCAGGAACGACCGCCGGAACGGCGCTTCGCGACACAGGACTCCCGAACAAGGGCCCGGATGCCATCGTGGTGGTTCGAGACGCCGACGGGAAGCTACGCGATCTGTCGTGGGCCCCCGAGGTCGACGCCGAAGTGGCTCCGGTGCCGGCCAACACCGAGGACGGGCGCAGCGTCATCAGGCACTCGGCCGCGCACGTCCTCGCACAGGCAGTGCAGGATCTCTTTCCGGGGGCGAAGCTCGGCATAGGGCCGTTCATCAAAGACGGCTTCTACTACGACTTCGACGTCGCCGAGCCGTTCACGCCCGAAGATCTGGTTGCGCTCGAGAAGAAGATGAAGCAGATCGTCAAGGCCGGGCAGCGTTTTTCGCGCCGGGTGTACGAGTCCGTCGAACAGGCACGAGAAGAGCTGGCCGACGAGCCGTACAAGCTCGAACTCGTGGACGACAAGTCCGACATCGACGATCCGGAGATCATGGAGGTCGGCGGCGGCGAACTGACCGCCTACGACAACCTCAATCCCCGTACCGGCGAGCGCATCTGGGGCGACCTGTGCCGCGGACCGCACATTCCGACGACCAAATACGTACCCGCGTTCAAGCTGACCCGTAGCTCGGCTGCCTACTGGCGTGGCAACCAGGAGAACGCGGGGCTTCAGCGCATCTACGGCACTGCCTGGGAGTCGCCCGAAGCGCTCGACGCGCACATGGAACTGCTCGCCGAGGCCGAACGCCGCGACCACCGCCGGCTGGGTTCGGAACTCGACCTGTTCAGCTTCCCCGACGAGCTGGGATCCGGCTTGCCCGTCTTCCACCCCAAGGGCGGCATCATCCGCAACGAGTTGGAGAACTACTCGCGGCAGCGGCACATCGAAGAGGGCTACGACTTCGTCAACACCCCGCACATCACGAAAGGGCACCTGTACGAGGTGTCCGGCCACCTCGACTGGTACCGCGACGGCATGTTCCCCGCAATGCACCTCGATGCCGAACTGGACGACTCCGGTGCCGTCCGCAAGCCCGGCCAGGATTACTACCTGAAGCCGATGAACTGCCCGATGCACAACTTGATCTTCCGGTCGCGTGGGCGCTCGTACCGCGAACTTCCGTTGCGGCTGTTCGAATTCGGAACCGTCTACCGCTACGAGAAGTCCGGTGTCATTCACGGCCTCACGCGCGTCCGCGGCATGACCCAGGACGACGCGCACATCTTCTGCACGCGTGATCAGATGCGAAACGAACTGACCAGCACGCTCGAATTCGTGCTGGGCCTGCTGAAGGACTACGGGCTCGACGATTTCTACCTGGAGCTGTCCACTCGTAACCCGGAAAAGTCGGTCGGCAGCGACGAGGTGTGGGAAGAAGCCACCAACACGCTCGCCGAGGTAGCCGCTGCGTCGGGTCTCGACCTCGTACCCGATCCCGGCGGCGCGGCGTTCTACGGACCCAAGATCTCGGTGCAGGCCAAAGATGCTCTCGGCCGCACGTGGCAGATGTCCACCATTCAGCTGGACTTCAACCTGCCCGAACGCTTCGAGCTCGAATACACTGCCAGCGGTGGCTCGAAGGAACGGCCGGTGATGATCCACCGCGCCCTGTTCGGTTCGATCGAGCGCTTCTTCGGAGTGCTCACCGAGCACTATGCGGGTGCGTTCCCGGCGTGGCTCTCCCCGGTTCAGGTGGTCGGCATTCCTGTGGCCGAGGTACACCAGGATCACCTGTTCTCGGTCGTCGCAGCATTGAGAAAGCGCGGCATCCGCGCCGAAGTGGACGCCAGCGACGACCGGATGCAGAAGAAGATCTTCAATCAGACGGCGCAGAAGGTCCCGTTCATGTTGCTCGCAGGCGAGCGCGATGTCGAAGCAGGCGCGGTCAGCTTCCGCTTCCGGGACGGCACCCAGGTCAACGGCGTCGCAGTCGATCGCGCGGTCGACGCGATCTCCGAGTGGATCTCCTCCCGTAACAACGCATCACCCACTGCCACGCTCTTCACGAACCAGGAGTGAGCTGAACATGCCCGAACAGGACGCGGCGATCGTCGACACCGGAGTCGGCGACCCCGATCGGCTCCAACGGCTGTGGACACCACATCGGATGTCGTACATCGCCGAGGCCCCGGGTACGAAGAACCAGTCCAGCGAACCGTTCTCGGACATCCCGAAGATGGCCGACGAGGACGGACTCGTCGTAGCACGAGGTGAGCAGGTCTATGCGGTTCTGAACCTCTACCCGTACAACCCGGGGCACATGATGGTCGTTCCGTACCGTCGTGTCGCCGCGCTCGAAGATCTGACCGGGGCCGAGAGCGCCGAATTGATGTCGTTCACGCAGCGGGCAATTCGCACCATCAAGGCGGTGTCCAATCCGCACGGGTTCAATGTGGGCCTCAACCTCGGGTCCGCGGCGGGTGGGTCGCTCGCCGAGCATCTTCATCAACACATCGTCCCGCGATGGGGCGGCGACGCGAACTTCATCACGGTCGTCGGTGGCGCAAAGGTGATGCCGCAGCTTCTCCGCGATACTCGGGCTCTGCTGGCATCGGCCTGGGTCGCATGATCGACCGCGACGGGATATCGAAGTGCTGAGCATCTTCGGGCGCGCACCCGTGTCCAAAGTGACCGCGCCGCTGGGGCGAGCGCTCAACAACACGGGCCTTACCCCGGATTCGGTGACCCTCATCGGCACCGTGGTCACAGTGGGTGCAGCGGTCACCATGTTCCCTGCGGGGTACCTCTTCTGGGGCGCGATCGTCATCACGCTCTTCGTTCTGTTCGACATGCTCGACGGTGCGATGGCGCGAGCCAGAGGCGGCGGCAGCAAATACGGTGCCGTACTCGACGCAACGTGTGACCGAGTCGCAGACGGTGCCATCTTCGCCGGTCTCGCCTGGTGGGCCATCTATACCGAGCAGGACAAGATGCTGCTCGTCGCGACGCTCATCTGTCTGGTCACCTCGCAGGTCATCTCGTACGCGAAAGCACGCGCCGAGGCGAGTGGACTGTCGGCCGACGGTGGATGGATCGAACGCCCGGACAGGTTGGTCGTCGTGTTGGTCGGTGCGGGCCTGACCGGTATCGGACGGCACTACGACGTGCCGTGGCTCGACAGCGTGATCTTCCCGGCGATGTGGATTCTGGCGGTGCTGTCCGTGGTGACGGTGTTCCAACGCGTTCTGGCGGTCCGCCGCTCGGAGGGTGCGCGCGATATCATCACCGGTGCGCCCACAGTCGAGCCGCCGGAGTCGCCGTGACTTTGTCGGAACGGGCCGGTGACGTCGGGTATGCGGCCGGGTGGCGGCTCGTCCGCGGACTTCCAGAGGGAGCGGCGCGCAGACTGTTCGACTTCGGAGCCGACTTCGCTGCGAAACGCGGCGGCGGACCGGAACAACTTCGAGCCAATCTTGCCCGCGTACTGGGCGTTTCGACAGCAGAGGTTCCGCACGACCTCGTCCGCGCCAGTGTCCGCTCCTACGCGAGATACTGGCGCGAAGCGTTCCGCCTGCCGTCGATGAATCTGGATCGGCAAGCGGCAGAAATCGACAATTGTGTGCACGGCCGCGAGCATCTCGACGCCGCTCTGGCCGAAGGGGTCGGCGCAGTGCTCGCTCTGCCGCACAGCGGCAACTGGGACATGGCGGGCATGTGGCTCGTTCGCTACTACGGACGGTTCTCGACGGTTGCGGAGAGATTGAAACCCGAGTCGCTGTATCAGCGTTTCGTCGACTACCGCGAGAGCCTCGGATTCGAAATCTTCCCGCTCAGCGGGGGTGAGGTTCCGCCGCTCGCCGCGTTGTCGGAACGTCTGCGGGACAACAAAGTCGTGTGCCTGCTCAGTGAACGCGACCTCGCGCGCCACGGAGTGCCCGTCACGTTCTTCGGTGAGCCGACCCGCATGGCGGCGGGCCCGGCGAAACTCGCCGTCGACACCGGCGCCCATCTGCTTCCGGTGCACTGCTTTTTCGACGGCGACGGATGGGGCTTCACGATTTCACCGCGGATCGACGTGAGCGGGGGAGTTGCTTCTGCGACGCAGGCGCTGGCAGACCGGTTCGCATCCAACATCGCGGAGCATCCCGAGGACTGGCACATGCTGCAACCGCTGTGGCTCGCCGACCTGTCCGAGAAGCGACGAGCACGGATCGAGGGAACGTGAAGATCGGGATGGTCTGCCCGTACTCCTTCGACGTACCGGGTGGCGTCCAAGCCCACGTTCAACAGCTCGCCGAGGTCTTCATCGAACGCGGACATCGCGTCAGTGTGCTTGCGCCCGCGTCGGAGGACACCGCGTTGCCGGACTTCGTCGTCTCGGCGGGCGAAGCCCTGGCCATTCCGTACAACGGGTCGGTGGCCCGGCTGCGATTCGGGCCGATCACCTACGCGCGAATCAGGCGCTGGATAGCAGAGAACGACTTCGACGTTCTGCACATTCACGAGCCCAACGCCCCCTCGTTGTCGATGTTGGCGCTCAAGGCCGCGGACGGGCCGATCGTGGCGACGTTCCACACCTCCACCACGAAATCGTTGGTACTGAGCACTTTTCAGGGTGTCCTCCGGCCGTACCACGAAAAGATCAGCGGCCGCATCGCAGTGTCCGAGCTGGCACGCAGATGGCAGGTCGAGGCATTGGGCAGTGACGCCGTCGAGATTCCGAACGGAGTCGACGTGCAGGCTTTCGCGCGCGCGCCGATGCTGCCCGGGTACCCCCGCACCGGCGGCACAGTACTGTTCCTCGGACGCTTCGACGAACCGCGCAAAGGTATGGCCGTTCTGCTCGCGGCGCTTCCCGATCTCGTCGAGTCGCACCCCGACGTACAGGTGCTCGTCGTGGGACGCGGTGACGAGGACAAGCTACGCCGAGATGCCGGCGAGCTGTCGAAGCACCTCGAATTCCTCGGCCAGGTCGACGACGACGCCAAAGCCTCGGCGATGCGCAGCGTCGACGTCTACTGCGCGCCCAACCTGGGCGGCGAGTCCTTCGGCATCGTGCTCGTCGAGGCGATGGCGTCGGGAACCGCGGTAGTGGCCAGCGAGTTGGACGCGTTCCGGCGAGTGTTGCGTGACGGGGCCGCGGGTCTTCTGGTGCCCGTCGACGATTCTGCCGCCCTTGCGCTGGCCCTCGATCGGGTCTTGTCCGACGTCGACCTTCGGGCGGGGTTGGTGGAGTCCGCGACGCGTGCGGTCGCCGACTACGACTGGCCGGTTGTCGCCGAGCAGATCATGCGGGTGTACGAGGCCGTCACCGTCGGTGGCCAGAAGGTACGAGCGGCGAGCTGATGACTCTTTCCGCTCTGACAGTTCTCGTCGTCGGTCTCGTTTCTGTTCTCGTGCTGCTCGTCGGGTTGTGGGCGTACGCGACGGCCAACCGGTTGGACCGACTGCATGTGCGCTCCGACCTTGCGTGGCAATCGCTCGACTCCGCGCTGGCTCGCCGTGCCGTGGTTGCGCGCGCGGTGTCGGCCGCGATCAGAGCAAGGCCCGACGTGAGCCCGGGCTCCGAGGCGATGGACCAGAGCCGTCGCCTCGCCGCACTGGCGGACGCCGCCGAGCGCGCAGATCGAACGACCCGCGAAGATGCCGAGAATGCAGTGTCGATGGCGCTGGGTTCCCTCGATGCGGCCGACCTGCCTCCTCAACTCGTTGCCGAGCTCGCCGACGCGGAAGCGCGGGTGCTCATCGCCCGGCGGTTCCACAACGATGCGGTACGAGACACGCTGGCACTGCGCGGGTCCGGTCCGGTCCGTCTACTCCACCTCGGCGGGCGGGCGCCGTTGCCGACGTACTTCGAAATCGCCGAACGCAGCGCGTCGGCGACGTTCGGTCCTGCCGAGCGGGCAGTTCAGCGCACGTCGTCGCGGGTCGTTCTCGTCGACGAGCGGGGCCGGGTGCTGCTGTTGCGCGGACACGACCCCACCGTTCCCGAGGTGTACTTCTGGTTCACTATCGGCGGTGCAGTCGAATCGGGCGAGACACTGCGCGACGCCGCCGTTCGCGAGGTGCGCGAGGAAACCGGACTCGACGTCGAAGCCGGTGACCTGAAGGGGCCGTTGTGGCGCCGGGTTGCGACGTTCCCGTTCAACGGAACACTGATCAGAAGCGAAGAGTTGTTCTTTGCGCACCGCGTTCAAGAGTTCGTCCCCGAGCACGGTTGGTTCACCGACTTCGAGCGCCGGACGGTCACCGGGCACAAGTGGTGCACCGAGGCCGAGATTCGTTTGCTCACGGCAACCGGCGAAACGGTCTACCCACAGGACTTGGCCGAATTGATGGACGAGGTCAACATCGTTCTCGCGCGCCGCACCGAGCCCGAGGTGCGCGCTATTCGCTGAAAGGTCCAGCGTTTCGCGATTGGCTATGGAATCGGCGTCCACTCCGGCCTACGCTCGGCGTCGCGCCGCGGATGTTGCACGCGGACGCAGCACTGTTCCCTCACTTCAGGAGACCGCCTTGAGTACCCCCATCGTGCCCACATCCAGCGCCACCGGCAACGGCTCCGGTACCGGAACCGCTCGCGTCAAGCGCGGCATGGCCGAGATGCTCAAGGGCGGCGTCATCATGGACGTCGTCACGGCGGACCAGGCGAAGATCGCCGAAGACGCGGGCGCCGTCGCGGTCATGGCCCTCGAACGCGTACCCGCGGACATTCGCGCACAGGGCGGCGTGTCGCGAATGAGCGATCCGGACATGATCGACAGCATCAAGGAAGCCGTCAGCATCCCTGTCATGGCGAAGGCGCGCATCGGCCACTTCGTCGAAGCGCAGATCTTGCAGAGCCTGGGCGTCGACTACATCGACGAGTCCGAGGTTCTGACCCCCGCCGACTACGCCAACCACATCGACAAGTGGAACTTCACGGTCCCGTTCGTGTGTGGCGCCACCAACCTCGGCGAAGCGCTCCGGCGGATCACCGAAGGCGCGGCGATGATCCGGTCCAAGGGCGAAGCTGGAACGGGCGACGTCTCCAACGCCACCACGCACATGCGCAAGATTCGCGACGAGATCCGTCGACTCACCTCCCTCCCGGAGGACGAGCTGTACGTAGCGGCCAAGGACTTGCAGGCGCCCTACGACCTCGTCGTCGAGATAGCCCGCGCAGGCAAGCTCCCGGTCACCCTGTTCACCGCGGGTGGAATCGCAACGCCCGCCGATGCGGCGATGATGATGCAACTCGGCGCAGAAGGCGTCTTCGTGGGCTCCGGAATCTTCAAATCCGGCAACCCCAAGGAACGCGCCGAAGCAATCGTCAAGGCCACCACCTTCCACGACGACCCCGACGTGCTCGCCAAGATCTCCCGCGGCCTCGGTGAAGCGATGGTCGGAATCAACGTGGACGATCTCCCCGTGGGCCACCGTCTCGCCGAGCGCGGTTGGTGACCGAAACGCCTCATGTCCGCCGGGGCAGTATCGCCGGCTTGTCGGGGTGGTCCCAGCGCACGGTGACATCGGGTTCGACGGCGATGTCGGCGTAATACCTGGTGAGCGGCTCGATAGTCCACTGCTGCTCGGTCTCTGTACGCCTGCGCAATGCACCGAGACCGAGCTTCAGGTGAACGATCACCGACGCGTCGTCGATCCTGCCCAGGATTGTCGGGCCCGCGACGACGAGAACTTGGTCCGGGGCTGCGTCGACGAGGCGTGCACGAGCCGACCGGTCGGACGCCTCGTCCCACAGACGCGGCAGATAGGTTCCGCGGCCACCTGGACGAAGCGGGGCGACGACCTCGCGAATTACCGCGTCGAAGTCGAACCATGCAGTGCGGTAAGTCAATTCGTCGGTTCGCGAGTATTCGAAGCGAAGTGATGCCGGTCGCACGAAATCGTGCAGATCTATTACCTCACACGCCCGTCCGGTGCCTCGAACTCGGTTGCGGACACGTCCGGCGAACTCGATCGGGGCAGCGGCATCCGGTCCGTCGACCACCACGATCGTGCGTTCACCGGCGGGAATGCGGTCGACTATCCGATCGACCAGTAGTTCGGGAAATATCGGCAGCGCAGCCTCGGAGTCACGGTTGGGCACCAGTCCATCCTGCCTGCACCGGTGATTGTTAGCCTTCATCAGCAGTGACGAGAAAGGTGACCCATGGCCAGTATCGAGGATATTCTCGAACTAGAGCGCATCGAGAACGACATCTTTCGCGGTCGGACATTCCCCAGCCTGCTGCAGCGCACGTTCGGTGGGCAGGTGGCAGGCCAAGCGTTGGTATCGGCGGTGAACACGGTGGCGGAGGACTTCCGGGTCCACTCCCTGCACGGATATTTCATTCGGCCCGGCAATCCGACCGAGCCGACGGTGTACATGGTCGAGCGCATTCGCGACGGCCGATCGTTCTGTACTCGTCGGGTGACCGGTATCCAGGACGGCAAGGCCATCTTCACCATGTCGGCGTCCTTCCACGTCGAGGACGAGGGGATTTCGCACCAGGACACGATGCCTCGGGTGGTGAATCCGGAGAGCTTGCCGGACCCCCGCGATCTGCCCGACTTCGACAACTCCTTCTACGAGGAGTGGAAGGAGTGGGATATCCGCAAGATCCCGGACGAGCAGACCGAGAAGCATGCGAGCCTCGCCGCGCAACAGCGGGTCTGGTTCCGCTACCGGGATCCGTTGCCGGACAGTCAGGTGTTTCACGTCTGCACCCTCGCCTACATGTCGGACATGACGCTCATCGGATCGGCGAAGGTGCCGCATCCGAGCGTGGTGACGCAGACTGCGTCGCTCGACCACGCGCTGTGGTTCCTACGCCCGTTCCGCGCCGACGAGTGGTTGCTCTACGACCAGACGTCACCGTCGGCGGACTTCGGGCGAGCCCTCGCGCAGGGGCGCATCTTCGACCGGCAGGGTCGAATGGTCGCCGCCGTCGTGCAGGAGGGGCTGATGCGCATCGAACGTGACCCGCGCAAGACCGTCACCGATCCGTTCGCGCCCAAGTGAGCGGTGCGCACCCGTCGTCCGCCGCAGGCCCGACGATCGGGGTGCTCGCTCTGCAAGGTGACGTACGCGAACACATCGACGCTGTGAACGCCGGCGGCGGCCGTGCTGTCACCGTCCGTCGTCCCGAGGAGCTCGAGTCCGTCGACGGCCTCGTTATCCCGGGCGGCGAGTCCACGGCGATGAGCCGGCTGCTGTCCGTGTTCGACCTACTCGAGCCGCTCCGGGCGCGGCTGAAGGACGGGATGCCCGCCTACGGTTCGTGCGCGGGAATGATCCTGTTGGCGAGCGAGGTGTTGGACACTCGATCGGACGCGCACCACCTCGACGGGTTGGACATCACCGTCCGCCGCAACGCATTCGGTCGTCAGGTGGACTCCTTCGAGACGGACCTCGAATTCAGCGGTATCGGCGGCGATGCCGTTCGAGCGGTTTTCATCCGGGCGCCGTGGGTCGAACGTGTCGGCCCTGGCGTCGAAGTGCTCGCAACGGTGCCGGAGGGCCCGGCAGCCGGACGGATCGTGGCCGTGCAGCAGGGCCGGGTGATGGCCACCAGCTTCCATCCCGAGGTCACCGGTGACCGACGAGTGCATCGCCGGTTCGTCGATCTCGTGCGCGCCGACTGAACGCCTGGCGCTCGACCATCGACGTTCGCCGCGGGCTGGCCGGAGTCGACGCATCTGCACGCGCGTAAACTATGAACACTTGTCGTCGGTACGAAAGGGGCTCCATCGCATGAGCGGCCACTCCAAATGGGCCACCACCAAGCACAAGAAGGCGGTGATCGACGCCAGAAGAGGCAAGTCTTTCGCCAAGCTCATCAAGAATATCGAGGTGGCAGCTCGCACCGGTGGTGGCGATATCTCGGGAAACCCGACCCTGTTCGACGCTATTCAGAAAGCGAAGCGGACGTCGGTTCCCAACGACAACATCGAACGCGCCCGCAAACGCGGAGCAGGTGAAGAAGCCGGCGGGGCCGATTGGCAGACCATCATGTACGAGGGCTACGGGCCCAATGGCGTCGCGGTACTCATCGAATGCCTCACCGACAACCGCAACCGCGCCGCGGGCGAAGTGCGCGTGGCGATGACCCGCAACGGTGGCAACATGGCCGACCCCGGTTCGGTGTCCTACCTGTTCTCCCGTAAGGGCCTGGTGACGTTGGAGAAGAACGGCCAGTCCGAGGACGACATCCTGATGGCAGTGCTCGACGCAGGAGCCGAGGAGGTCACCGACAACGGTGACACCTTCGAGATCGTCAGCGAGCCGACCGACCTGGTTGCAGTGCGAACTGCCTTGCAGGAAGCCGGAATCGAGTACGACTCGGCCGAGGCCAGCTTCCAAGCGTCGGTCAGCGTTCCGGTGGACGCCGACGGCGCACGCAAGGTATTCAAGCTGATCGACGCGCTCGAGGACAGTGACGACGTCCAGAACGTCTACTCCAACGTCGAGGTGTCCGACGAGGTGCTGGCCGAGCTCGACGAAGACTGAGGAGGGGTGTCGCGCACCGTTTACCGTGGCTGACTCCGTTACGCTATCGAACAACAGTTCGTAAGCGGAAGGTGGCGGCGTGATCTCGGTCTTCGGTAGGGCAGCTGCGCAAGTGGTGACACCGTGCGGGTGATGGGAGTCGACCCAGGTCTCACCCGATGTGGTTTGAGCCTGATCGAGGGCGGCGCGGGACGCAGCGTCGTTGCCCTCGACGTCGACGTCGTACGTACGCCCGCCGACATGGATCTCGCGCAGCGACTGCTGCGCATCTCCGAAGCCGCGGAGTACTGGCTCGACACTCACAAGCCGAGCGTTGTCGCCATCGAGCGGGTGTTCGCGCAGCACAACGTCAGGACGGCCATGGGTACAGCCCAGGCCGGGGGAGTCATCGCTCTCGCCGCGGCACGCCGTGGCATCGACGTCTGCTTTCACACCCCCAGTGAGGTGAAGGCCGCTGTCACCGGGAACGGCAGCGCGGACAAGGCTCAGGTCACCGCGATGGTCATGCGCATACTCGGTTTGCAGACCGCACCGACTCCCGCGGACGCCGCCGACGCGCTCGCGCTCGGAATCTGCCATTGCTGGCGGGCACCGATGATCGCTCGGATGGCGCAGGCGGAAGCAATGGCGGCCGAGCAGAAGCGCAGGTACGAGACGCGGTTGGCCGAGGAACGCAAGACACGAGCGGCCGCAGCGAAGAAACTTCAACGAGCGAAGAAAGAGGCGGGAGCTCGATGATCGCGTCCATACGAGGCGAAGTTCTCGAGATCGCGTTGGACCACGCGGTGTTGGAGGCATCCGGCGTCGGCTACCGCATCAACGC
>NZ_JBAWFH010000540.1:0-7597 GCF_049591685.1 Rhodococcus sp. (in: high G+C Gram-positive bacteria)
GTTCTATCCGGCGAGGCCGCGTCCGTTGCGCCCCTCCGTACGCCGAGCCGACCGAAACGGCTCGACACCGCAGGACGGCGATCCGTCGGCCGACAATCCCGAATACGTGAACTGGCTCACCGAACAGTCGATGCTCCGCGACGCCAAACTCATCGCCGAGCAGCTGTCCGGCAAGGGCAGCATGTGGCAGAACCCGTACGCAGACCCGAATCCCCGCGGCGCCGTCGAGCGCGCACCGGTGTGGTTCACGGCCTACCCCATCTCGGTGATCAACGAGCCACGCACCAGCTTCCTCAACACACTCGGCAGCGAAGAACTGTGGCAGGCCTTCTCCGAAATCGGCATCACAGCCGTCCACACCGGCCCGGTCAAAGTCGCCGGCGGCATCCACGGCTGGCGTCCCACACCGTCCGTCGACGGTCACTTCGACCGCATCGGAATGCAGATCGACCCCGCGTTCGGATCGGAAGAGGAGTTTCGACGCCTGTGCGTCGTGGCCGCGGCGTACGACGGCATCGTCATCGACGACATCGTTCCCGGTCACACCGGTAAGGGCGCCGACTTCCGCCTCGCGGAGATGGCTGTTGCGGACTACCCGGGCATCTATCACATGGTGGAGATCGAGCCGGAGGACTGGCATCTGCTCCCCCGAGTCCGAGCGGGTGCGGATTCACAGAACATCGACGCCGAGGCCGAGGCCAACCTGGCCCGCGCCGGCTACATCATCGGGCAGCTCCAGCGCGTCATCTTCTACGAGCTGGGCGTCAAGGAAACCAACTGGAGTGCGACTGCTCCCGTCGTCGGCGTCGACGGTGTCGAGCGGCGCTGGGTCTACCTGCACTACTTCAAGGCAGGTCAGCCGTCGATCAACTGGCTCGACCCTTCCTTCGCCGGGATGCGACTTGTCATCGGCGACGCCTGCCACTCGATCGCCGACCTCGGCGCCGGCGCTCTGCGTCTCGACGCCAACGGGTTCCTGGGCGTCGAGCGACGAGCCGAAGGTCCGGGTTGGTCCGAGGGCCATCCACTGTCCGAGGCAGCGAACCACCTGATCGCCAGTGTCGTCCGCAAGATGGGCGGCTTCACCTTCCAGGAACTGAACCTGACGATCGACGACATCAGGGCGATGGGCGAGAACGGTGCCGACCTGTCGTACGACTTCATCAATCGTCCCGCGTACCACCACGCACTGGTCATGGGAAACACGGAGTTCCTCCGCCTGACGATGACGCTGTCCCGCGACCACGGCGTCGACCCGGCGTCGTTGGTGCACGCGCTGCAGAATCACGACGAGTTGACCTTCGAGCTCATCCACTTCGCGACATTGCACGCCGAGGACGAGTTCAACTACTGCAACGAGGTCGTCAAGGGCTCGGATCTCGGTGATCAAATTCGAGCCGATCTCACCGATCGCCTCACCGGTCGCTGGGCGCCGTACAACCGGACGTTCACCACCAACGGAATCGCCTGCACCACAGCGAGTGTTATCACGGCGTCGCTGGGAATTCGCGATCTCGACCGCATGGACGAAAGTGACATCGAGACAGTCAAGACAGCCCACCTGATGCTCGCGATGTACAACGCGCTGCAGCCGGGCGTGTTCGCCCTGTCCGGTTGGGATCTGCTAGGCATCCTCCCGATCGACGCCGACGACGTCGCAGAGCTCATTCGCGAGGGTGATACGCGCTGGCTCAACCGCGGTGCTCACGACCTCATGGACAAGTACCCCGAGGCCGTGCGTTCCGAATCGGGAATCCCCCGCGGACGCAGCTTGTACGGCTCGTTGCCGGAGCAGCTGAAAGATCAGAACTCGTTCGCGCGCAGACTCGCTCGCATCATCGAGATGCGCAACAGGTACGGCATCGCGACGGCGCAACAGCTCGACGTTCCCACGGTCTCGCACAAGGGACTTCTGGTTCTGGTGCACGAACTTGCTCAGGGTGCCATTCAGGCGACGGTCATCAACTTCTCGTCCGAGGAGGTCGCTGCGACCATCCAGTCGAAGCACCTCACTCCAGGTGCAGCAGTGCACGACATGTTCGACGACACCGACATCGGCGTGGTCGACGAATTGCACAGCTTCCCGATGACCCTTGCGCCATACCAGGGCGTGCCGGTGATCTTGCGCTGACGGCCGCTACGCTTCCGTGTTGTGACTGACGCAGGTAGCCATCGTCGACGCGAGCCCGAATTGCGTCCGCAGCCGGAGCGTCCCGACTTCACTGTCGAGCCCCTCCGGCGCGGAGGGCGGTCGCAGAGAACCGAACCAACGGGGCGAGGAGTGCCCCTTCGGATGGCGTCGGCGGCGTGGGCCGCGGTCGCGGTCGTTTCCGTCGCGTTGGCTGCCGTCGTCGCACTGAAGTACAACGACGTGCGCGGGGCGATGGGCGCAACGCTTGCCCGCGAAAACACCGACGCCACCCAGGCCGAGATCACCGAGACCGTCACCGTGACCTTGTGGGGCAGCGCGGGCGTCGCGGCCCTGCTACTCGCGCTTGCTGGCCTCGGACTCGCGCTGGCATCCGCGCGGAAAACCGTATCCGGCTTGGTCCTTCTCGTCGTCGGGCTGGCAACCATCGGCGCCTTCGTCCTGTTCTGGTCGTTCATGTCGGACACGGACGGCATTGCAGCAGACGCTCTGCAGTGGGGGCCACTCGTCGGAGCGGCCTTTGCGGGTGTTGCGACGGTTGCCGCGGCCACCGGTCTCGCCGAACGCACGAGGTAGCCCGCCTACACACGTGTTCGTTAGGGTTGGTTTACTTAACCCGTGAAATCACCTCTCACCCGTAGCCTCATTGCGCTCACCAGCGCATTCTCCGTTTCGTTACTTCTCGCGTCATGCAGTTCTGCGGATGAATCGACGGATTCGCCGGAGGCAGCCCACTCCGTCAGCACCCAGTTCGGCGCCATCGACATCCCTGATTCGATCGGCTCCGTCGTCGTCATCGACGGGCGCCGCGACCTCGACATCGCGCTCGCGTTCGACCTCCCGATCGTCGGCATTCCAGTCGAGGCCGAAGCGCCGCCCGAGATCCCGGGCCCCCTGACCGAACCGACAAGCGCACTTCTCGCCGCAGGCGTCCCCGAACTGTTCCCGCGCAACACCGTCGACATCGAGTCGATCGCCCGCGTGGACCCCGACCTCATCATCGGACGCGACGAAGTCGTCGAGGAAATTTACGACCAACTCAGCACCATCGCACCGGTCCTCCCCGTCGGCTCGACGGGCACCGGCGTGTCCTGGCAGCAAGATGTCGAGACCCTCGGCACCGCGCTGAACATGCAGGAACGAGCGCAACAAATCCTCGTCGACTACGAGACCCGGGTGGAAGAAGTGAAAGCGCGTCACGCCGACGCCATCGCGACCACACCGGTGTTGCCGATCAGCACCTCCGACGAGGGCGGCATCTCCATCGGCCGCGAACGGGTGCCGTCGATTGCACTCCTGGACGTCGGAGCACGGTTCTCGTCGGCATGGGATGCAGCGACGCCGGAGGTGGAGTACGGACCCGAAACCATCACGGCTGCTTCGGACGCCGTGGCGATCATCGCTGCCATCACCTCCGAGGAGGACTTGCGTGCGATGAACGCGAATCCCCTGTGGACCACCCTCCCCTCCGTGCAGAACGGCAGGGTCGTGCGCACCGACAAGTTCACCAACGACGGCGGCCCGTTGACAGCCATGTGGGCACTCGACCTGGTGGACCAGCTCTACGCCGCCTGATCCCCCGGTGTCTACGAAGTGCTGTGTCAACAGCACTTTTGGCACACGGGCGGCGGAGCCGCCTAGTGCTGCGCTACGACGCCTTCTGCACTGCGGGCGGCGATGGCGCAGGCGCGTGCGGTGAACTGATCGAGCAGTGGATGCTCCGAGAGTCGACGCCATTTCTGGACCGCGCCGAGCGCTACGTCGTGGCGCTCGGTGGGGCCGGCATCGGGGTCGAGTCCGAGCCGGGTGGACGGGTCGATACCGAAACCGCCGATGAGGCGGTGCAATTCGGCTCGGTCGGCATCAGGCAGGGTGGGCGCAGCCGAACGCATGCGTCCGAGCAATCGCAGTTCGTGGAATCCGTGCACGTCGGCCAGCAGTCGGCCTGCCTCCGCGCGGAGCGTGGCCGACTCTGCGATGGGACGCGCTTCGAGGGTGCGCTGCAGGGTCACGAGGGCCGAGTGCAGTTTGAGCTGATCGGCGCGCTGACCGAACTGGACGTCGATGACCGAGCGGAGCTCGCCCAGCCCGCTGCGCTCGACGAGTTCTGTTGCCAGAGAGGGTGAGTCTCGCACTCCGAGCTTGATGAGCGTGACGGCCATGCGAATTCCGAACAGCCCGAAGCGGTCGACGATCGACGCCCGCAGGGCCGGGTCGACGGGGAGCAACCCGGGGCGCGAGAAGCGATCGGCCGACAGCATTGCCATCTGCAGGTCTTCGTCGGGCACCTGCGCGAGGGCTTCGAACGCGGCGAACTCGCTCTGCCGCATGGTTTCCGCCGCGAGTGCCAACAAACCGGCGACGGGTACGACGGCCTGGCACAGTCCGGTGGCTTCCAGTTCCGACGCGAACCGAGCGGCCACTTCCTTGGCCGACATCATCGCGTCCATCCGCCCGGAACCGACCTCGTCGGCGCGCGAGACGACCCCGACGACGCCGAGCGGGCCGGAATCTCCGCCCACGTGGGACGAGATCTGTCCGAGGAACGAGACGTCGGTGGCGTTGAGCGTCCGCAGCAGATAGACGACGGCATCGGCGCCGGACGACGCGTTCTCGGGTGTCAGCATCGACAGTGTTCGCGCGGAGACGTCACGGGACAGCGAGGACGTACCGGGGGTGTCGATGATCGTCGTCTGCGTCAGGGTGCGGGCGGGCCACTCGACGTCGAGGCGGTCGACCTGCGCGGCCGTCAGTTCGCCGAGGTCGAAGGTCAGCCGGCCTGCGCGGCGTTGCACGGGTACGTGCGCCGAGCGGTCGCCGTCGTACCAGGCGGTGACGTTCGGGGTGGTTCCGCTGCGGTACCAGGTGACGACCTTCGTGCACTCGGTGGCGTCGGTGGGCGCGATGTCCTGGCCGACGAGCGAGTTCAGCAGCGTCGACTTTCCGGCTTTCAGTGAGCCGGCCAGCGCGACACGAAGTGGTTGCTCGAGGCGGACGAGGCATGCGCTGAGCGTCGCCGCCGCCTCGTGATCGATGGAATAGGCGCTGCGGGCTCGCTGGATGAGGGTCCGGCCGCGGTCGAGTGCGATCACAGCGCTGCCGAGTCGGCGGGAATCAGAGCCGCTGCGCGCGCGTTGAGATCTGCAACGACCTTCATGTCGCGGTCCAATTGCGCTGTGCGCGCAGCACGCTCGGACTTCTCGATGTTTGCGGCTTCCTGCGCTGCACGCAGCGAGTCGTTGAGCGACCGCAGCGTTTGCTCGGCGATGGACGTGAAGTGATCGCGCAGCACCCGCTGAATCTGGCGCAGGCGATCCTTCGACTCCTTGCCGACCTGAAAGCTGACATCGTCGGTGAACCGGCGGATCGCCATCTTGGCCTCGGAGCGCCGGGTCCGAATCCGGTTCTCCTTGTCCTCCTTGTACGCCTTCGTTCCCAACAAGACGCCGGCACCGATCGAGATCGGGTTGAGCAGGCTGAGTCCCACGAAGGTGGTGATCAGGCCGAACATCAGAACCCCGCCGTACGACCCACGCATTCCGACGAGCACCTTCTGTGTGATACCGATCTTGCCGGTCTCCAGATCCGCAAGCGACGCAACAGGATCCAGTACATTGTCGAGGTCACCCAGGTCGAGATCGGGGAGTGCCACGGCGCCTGCGGCCGCGAAGTGTTCGGCCACCAGTTCCGCCAACCACAGAGCCCGCTCGTGCGCCCACACGAAGTTGTCGCCGACCGATGCGGCGATCTGCTCTTCGAGCCAGTCGCCCAGTTCGATCCAGTCGGAGCCGGGATCTCCTTCGTCGACGGTTTCCTCGGCCTGCCGGGTGACGCGGCGCAGGCGGTCGCGTAGGTCGTGGTCGATGTCCGACGCCAGGTCGGCAATACCGTCGGCGAGGGTCTGTTGCCACTGAGACGTCTTCTTGTGCAATTCTTCGGCGGCCGACTTGGCTCGCTGCAATCCGGCGACGGCTGCGGCTGCGCGATCCGGGTCGCGGAGAGCTGCGAGTTCGCTTCCCATTGCCAGGGTCAGATGCTCTGTGGCCGAGCGTATGTCGAGCGAGACGGCGGCGCGTGTGGTGGCGTCGGCGCGGGAGACGACGTTCTCGCGCAGGAAGGCGTAAAGCTCCGGGAAGCCCGACTCCGTGTTGAGCTCCTCGTCGTTCAATCGCAACGCATGCGAGCGCAGCAAAGACGACAGCGGAATCATCGGCACGTCGAGACCCTCGCGCTGCAGGTGCCCCCGGTTGGCCTCGACGATCTGACGCCAGTGCGGGTACAGGTCTGTCTTGGTGATCAACACCGCCACGGACGGGCACAGCCCGAGAACCTGCCGCAGAAAAGAAATTTCGGGTTCGGTGAACTCTCGACTGGCGTCCGAGACGACGAAGACGGCATCGGCCGACGGTACGAGCCCCAATGTGCCTGCGGCGTGCGGGTTTCCGTGACCTCCGACGCCGGGGGTGTCGACCAGCACGAGACCGTCGGCGAGCAACGGACTCGGAACGTTGACTTCGAGTCTGACAACCTCGCGGCCGTCGGCGCGAGGACTCGCCGGCGTGATGGTCTGCAGCTCTGCGAGCGGGACTTCGACGCGGACGGCATCGTTGCCGGGGTCGGCCAGAACCAATTCGGCGTAGGACCGTTCGGAGTTCTGCACTACCGTCGGGATCGCGGTGGTCTCGTCGTCACCGACGGAGCAGACCTCGAGGTTGAGCAGCGAATTGACGAACTGACTCTTGCCCTGTTTCAAAGGCCCGACGACGATGATGCGCCGTCTCGGGTCCAGCACTCGCTCCTTCGCGAGTTCCATCCTCGATACGAGGTCGGACCGTCCGACCGTCTGCGCGACTGTCGCAGTCCGATCGAGCAGGTCGGCCAGCACTTTCGCTTGCGCGTCCATAACCCTCTTCCGGTACACCTACATCGACTGCTGTGAACTCTATATAGAAAGAAAGCCCCGGGCGCACAGGATGCGTCCGAGGCCTTCGTTCTACTTCTTCGATTACGGGTTCAGCAGGTCCGTGTCGACGGTCGCGACGTCGGCCAGCGAGTCGGCCGAGCTGTCGACGTCGCCGTGGAGGTCGGAGGCCGAGTACAACGAGGACTCGCCCTGCGCCTCACCGAAGACGCTGGAGTCGACCGAGGACCAGGCGTTGGAGTCGCCGGAGAACGATCCCGACGCGCTGCCCGCTGCTTCTGCTGCGCCTTCGAGGCCGCCGGTGAGCCCACCTGTAGCGCCTCCGATGGCATCCGCGCTGCCGCCGATGCCACCGACGACGTCGCCTGCAAGCTCTCCACCGGTCTCGACGCCACCCGCGATGCCGCCTTCGACGCCGCCTTCGACGCCGCCTGCGACGCCGCCTGCGACGCCGCCTGCGATATCTCCGGTCAGGTCGGCACCTGCGTCGGCGACGCTGCCCAGTTCACCCGCGAGGCCGCCTGCGA
>NZ_JBAWFH010000541.1:0-2050 GCF_049591685.1 Rhodococcus sp. (in: high G+C Gram-positive bacteria)
CTGCAGACGGAGCTCACCGGGGCGGGACCGCTCGAACCGCTGCTCGGAGACCCGTCGGTAGCCGACGTCCTCGTCACCGCCCCCGACGAGGTGTGGGTGGACCGAGGGGCGGGCCTCGAGCGCACCACGATCCGTTTCTCCGACGAAGCCGCGGTGCGACGGCTGTGCCAACGCCTTGCGCTCTCCGCCGGACGACGCCTCGACGACGCGCAACCCTGGGTCGACGGGCAGCTGCCCGGCGTCGGCGACGGCACCTTCGGAGTGCGCCTGCACGCTGTCCTGGCTCCCGTGGCCCGCGGTGGCAGTTGCCTGTCGTTGCGCATCCTTCGGCCGACCACGCAGGGGTTGACGGCTCTGGCCGGCCGCGGCGCGATCGAACCCGAAGCATTGACACTGCTGCGCCGAATCGTCGACGCCCGCCTGGCGTTCCTCGTCGTCGGTGGTACCGGCGCAGGCAAAACCACCCTTCTGGCTGCACTGCTGGGGGAGGTGCGATCGACCGAGCGGATCGTCTGCGTCGAGGATGCCGCCGAGCTGGCACCGTCGCACCCGCACGTTGTCCGGATGGTCGCCCGGGCGCCCAACATCGAGGGCGTCGGCGAAGTGACGGTGCGGCAGTTGGTCCGCCAGGCTCTCCGGATGCGGCCCGACCGCTTGGTTGTTGGGGAGGTGCGGGGTGCGGAAGTGGTCGACTTGCTCACCGCGCTCAACACCGGTCACGACGGTGGGGCGGGGACCATCCATGCCAACTCGCCCGCCGAAGTGCCTGCCCGACTCGAGGCGTTGGCTGCGCTCGGCGGGATGGATCGCGCTGCACTGCACAGTCAGGTGGGCGCAGCCCTGCAGGTGGTGCTGCACGTGCATCGCGGCGCCGACGGTCGTCGACGGCTGCGCGAGATAGCGGTGGTGGACACGGACGAGTCGGGTCGGGTGCGCATCGTGCCGGCCTGGACTGTATCCGGCGAAAGGGCTCCGGGTCGAGAGGCTCTCGATACCCTACTCCGTCGCCGTGCGGAGGGGCTGTGACCGCACTCTCGATACTGCTATGTGCTGCAGCGCTTTTCGTCCTTCCTGCACGCCACGCTCGGATTCGGGTCTTGCGCACGAAAAGCGGGCGCACTGTCGACCAGCGTTCGAAGACGTTGCTGCGGTTCGCTGTCGGTGCCGCTGGGGCTGGAGCCGTCGCCTCCCTCGGTGGCGCGCACCTGCTGTGCGCATCGGGCATCGTCGCCGCGACACTGTGGGCTCGCCTGCGAACCGCCGGCATCCGACGCACTCACCGTGCCGAGCTGGAGTCGCTCACCGCCGGTCTCGAGACAGTCGTCGGTGAGCTACGCGTCGGCGCCCACCCGGCGGCTGCGTCGGCTGCTGCAGCCTCGGAATGTACGGGAACCGTGGCCGACGCATTTGCCCGCGCATCGGGACGCGCACGCCTCGGCGGTACCGCCCACGACGGTTTGCGTAACGCCGACTCCCCGGTGGCTACCGAGTTGGCGATCGTCGCGGCAGCGTGGTGCGTCGCCGACGAACGCGGTCTCGCGCTGGTGGGGTTGCTGTCTGCAGCCCGCGGAGACATGATTGCGCGCAACCGATTCCGCGACCGCACCCAGGCTGCGTTGGCAGGGGCGCGAGCGACTGGAACCGTGCTGGCATGCCTGCCGGTCCTGGGTGTCGGTCTGGGCCAGGCGATGGGAGCGGCGCCGCTTTCGGTACTCCTCGGTGGTGGCCTCGGGGGCATCCTGCTCGTCATCGGCTGCGCCTTCGTGTGCGCGGGGTTGTTGTGGACCGACGCCATCACCGCGAAGGTGTGTCGCTGATGTCGAACGCATTGTTGTGCTTGGCGATTGCACTCGTCGTCGCACCTGTCGGGTCGGGTCGGTTGCACAGGCTCCGCGCTGCCGGACGCGGCGATGCCGACGCTGCGGCCGGAGTGCTACCGATCGATCCGCACGCTGTCGCAACGACTTTCGACATGCTGGCCGCTTGCCTGCGCGGCGGACTGCCGACGGGCACGGCGGCCG
Source organism: Rhodococcus sp. (in: high G+C Gram-positive bacteria) (assembly GCF_049591685.1). GTDB lineage: Bacteria > Actinomycetota > Actinomycetes > Mycobacteriales > Mycobacteriaceae > Rhodococcoides. Next base: position 2,022 of record NZ_JBAWFH010000541.1, read on the forward strand.
CTGCCGTCGCGGCGACGGCACCACCCGTC
>NZ_JBAWFH010000542.1:0-3819 GCF_049591685.1 Rhodococcus sp. (in: high G+C Gram-positive bacteria)
GCGTGCATCGGGAGAGGGCGCTCCCGAGCGGCGGAAGAGTCCGGGTCGCCGACTTGTCACCGTCCCGATAGTACTGACGGGAACTTCTCGGCGTGGGGTGCGCGTTGGCGTAGAGAACGCGGACGAAAACTGACCAATCGGACACCGGACCAGTACGGTGATTGCCGGCAGGAAAAAAGAATTGCGAAAGGACCTCTCATGGGCGTCAGCCTCAGCAAGGGCGGCAATGTCTCACTCACGAAGGCGGCACCGAACCTGACTGCTGTCACAGTCGGACTCGGATGGGACATCCGCTCGACCACCGGTACCGACTTCGACCTCGACGCGAGTGCAATCGGCCTGGGCGCCGACAAGAAGGCACTCAGCGACCAGCACTTCGTCTTCTTCAACAACCTCAAGACCCCCGACGGCTCGATCGAGCACACCGGCGACAACCTCACCGGTGAAGGTGAGGGTGACGACGAGCAGATCAAGGTCGACCTGGCCGCCGTGCCGCCGAACGTCGATTCGGTCGTCTTCCCCGTCTCGATCTACGACGCCGATGCCCGTTCGCAGTCGTTCGGTCAGGTCCGCAACGCGTTCATTCGCGTCGTGAACCAGGCGGACAACAACGAGCTCGCGCGCTACGACCTCACCGAGGATGCGTCGACCGAGACCGCGATGGTGTTCGGCGAGCTGTACCGCAACGGCGCGGAGTGGAAGTTCCGTGCAGTCGGGCAGGGCTACGCCTCGGGCCTGTCCGGTATCGCCCGCGATTTCGGAGTAAACGTCTAGTAAAGACGTTCCCAAGATTGGGAATAGCCCCGTCTCGTCGTCCATGATGAGGCGGGGCTTTCTGCTTGTCGGACCGCTCCGAGACACTGCTCCGGCAACAGAAAGGCCACCTTCCCGTGGTTCTGCGCATCTTCGGTTGGTCCATCGGGGTCACCATCGCCTCGGTGATCGTTGCCTTCATCTACGGCGGCTGGCAAGCACTCTTCCTGGTGCTGATCCTCGGTATCCTCGAGGTGTCACTGTCCTTCGACAACGCCGTCATCAATGCCACCGTCCTACGCCGCATGAGCGAGTTCTGGCAGAAGATCTTCCTGACGATCGGCATCATCATCGCCGTCTTCGGTATGCGACTGCTCTTCCCGCTCGTCATCGTCTGGGCGGCGTCCGGCCTCGGCCCCGTCGCCGCGGTCGACCTCGCCCTCAACCCGCCACCGAACGACGCCGCGTACTTCGAGGACGGTCGTCCGAGCTACGAAACCCTGCTGACCGACGCGCACCCGCAGATCGCGGCGTTCGGCGGCATGTTCCTGCTCATGCTGTTCCTCAACTTCATCTTCGAAGACCGCGAGATCACCTGGCTCAGCTGGCTCGAGAAGCCCCTCGCGAAAATCGGCCGACTCGACCAGCTCTCGGTCGTCGTCGCCAGCGTCGTCCTCGTTCTCACCGCTGAGTTCCTGGCCGAGGACGAGAAGATCTCGACCGTCATGGTCGCGGGTGTTCTCGGCATGATCACCTATATCGCGGTCAACGGACTCGGCGAACTCTTCCACGTGGAGGACGCCGAAGCGGCGGAGGAAAGTGTCGACGTCTCCGCAGGCGCACCCGCGTCGGCAGCGTCACCGAACGAACCCGCCACCGAGAGCACGTCGGTGTCGAAGTCCTCGGGTGGTCCGTCGGACCTGGCCAAGGCAACCGGCAAGGCCGGATTCTTCCTGTTCCTCTACCTCGAGGTACTCGATGCATCCTTCTCGTTCGACGGCGTCATCGGCGCATTCGCCATCACCGCCGACCCGATCATCATCGCCCTCGGCCTCGGCTTCATCGGCGCGATGTTCGTTCGCTCGATCACGGTCTTCCTGGTTCGCAAGGGCACGCTGTCGGACTACGTGTACCTCGAACACGGTGCGCACTGGGCCATCGGCGCGCTTGCCGCCATCCTCATGGTGTCCATCGGCGTACACATCAACGAGATCATCACCGGACTCGTCGGTGTGTTCTTCATCGGCGCAGCGTTCATCAGCTCCGTCGTGCGGAACCGCCAACTGGAAGCCAAGGGGCAAGACACCCACATGCACGTGTAGTCACCAGTCGTCGAGCTTCGTCAGGCCGTCCTGTATCGCGCGAGCGAACAGGGCGGCCTTCGTCGATGCAGGCCTGCCCGCGGCCGCATATTTCTGGCGGATTCGAGTGAGATGCGTGTTGATCGTTCCCACCGAGATGTCGATCGAGCGCGCGGCATCGATCTTCGAATCCGAACCGAACCACGCGATCATTGCTTCGATCTCCCGCGCACTCAGTGGCGGCATGCTGTACACGCGCGGGGCGCGTCTACAGGTCGGCGATGTCGACGAGGCCGTCCTGCAGCGCCCGCGCGACGAGCGACGCCTTGGTCGAGGCCGCGCGCCCGACTGCCGCGTATTTCGCGCGAATGCGGGTGAGGTGCGTGTTGACTGTGCCGAGGGACAGGAACAGCGATTTCGCGACCTCGGTCTTGGAGTCGCAGTGGATCCAGCCGGTGAGCACCTGAATTTCCCGCTGCGTCAACATCGGACGCGGATGGATGGGAGCCTGCGTGACCGGGGCGGTCGGCGGCGGGACCAGAGAGAACGGCCGTCGCGACATAGCGCTCGACCGTCCGAATGTCGTGTCGGATGCTGCGGTGTTCGAGCTGGCTACCATCTGTGTCTCCCCGGTTCCACGGTCGTGTCCCAGCACAACCAATCGCATTGATGATCTTCACAGGTGAGCTCCGGCTTGTCTGCCCGCAAAAGTAGGGGCATTGAAACATCAACCATGAATTTTATCGGTCCGCCGATGAGAGTTCTGTTCCGTCGAATCCGATCTCGCGACGCAGGTCGGCGGAGTCTCCGCTGCTCAGAACCGACGCCAGTGTCGTCCGTCCGGCCGGAAGTATTCGCGCAGTGACGGTGCCCGATCGGGCCGCGTCGAGCGCAGCCGCGACTTCCGATCGCACCCGGCGCCCGGCATCGGCACCTGCCGCCTCGAGACCACCGTCGTCGAGAAGAACGACGTGCACACCGCGTTGTCGGGCAGCGCGCGCGGCCTGCTGCACCCATTCGTCGATCAAGCCCGGGGCGCGGAGGCCGTCACGCAGTGCGGCCTCGAGCAAGCCACACGCGGCTCGTTCTTCCGGGTCCAGTCGGTCGCCCGCCGCGATGCGCATCAGCAGCGGTCTGGCGAGGACGCCCAGCCGCTCGAGTTGAGAGTCGCGTTCGTCGAGTGCTGCGATGGTGGCCGCGTTCTCGGCTGCCCGCCTACGCGACTGCTCGCGGAGTTCGAACACTGCTTTGGCGACGGGACGGAAGGTGAGCGCGAAGAACGTCGCCATTGCGAGCGGGGCATAGTTGATGACCGACATCGAAATGCCCGTGACCGCGCCCTGTCCGGTGCTCCACGTCCACGCCACGCACACTGCGACGGTTGCCGTCATGCCCGCCCAGGCTGCAGTGGTACGGCCACGCACGCAGATGAACGCGAACAATGCGGTCGATGCGCTGAGCGGCCACGGCTGAAGCGCATTATGTGGCGGAACGGGCAGCTGCCACAGCACGACGGCAGTGGCGATCGGGCCGGCTGCAGCGATGGCCGTGGCGACTCGGACGGGCAGCGGATCACCGGGCCATGCGACGAGAGCCCCGGCCGCGACGGACACGATGACCACCGCGAACTCGACGGCGACAAGGCTTTTCACACCGGCCGACGCGGTCGTCGCGATGAGCGTGTACGTCGCGAAGAACACCAGCACCGTCCACCTCGCACTGACGGAGTTCATGCCGAGGAACCTCCGCGGATCCTGTTCCGCGT
>NZ_JBAWFH010000543.1:0-11988 GCF_049591685.1 Rhodococcus sp. (in: high G+C Gram-positive bacteria)
GATCCGAGCCTGCTCGTGGCCGCTTACTCGGCGATCGCAAAGGAGGATTCGGGTTCGTCGACGACCGGAATCATGCTGTAGCGCGCAACGGCCGAGGGGCCACCGGGCGTGTGCCCGGTGGCCCCTCGCGCACTGTCGAAGCGTCTAGGTGTTGTCTCGGTGCTTGCTGGACGCGGATGGGTCTCCCGCGCGCGGATCGGCAGCATTCGAATCGATGGCTTGGAACACCTCGGTGTCGGCGTTGTCGTCCGCCCACCGCGTCTGATTGTCCTGCGTTCGGTCGTTCTGCACGGCACTGCCGGACGCCTGCTGCGCGGACGAGCCGCTGACCGCACCTGCTCCGACCTTGTGGCGGTCGCGGCGCTTGCTGTCCCGCTCGGAATCGCTGGCAGCGAGCTTCTTGTTGGCCTCGCGCCCGGCGAGAAGCCGACCGAGGAAGACGGCGAGGGTGGCGGGCACGAAAATCACCAGGATGGTGAAGGCGGCGCCCGAGGTGAGCTCGAACACGAGGGTGTTCTGGCCGAGGCTGAAGTCGACGACGAGCTGGATCAACCACGTGACCAGGCCGGCGGCGAGGCCGCCCAGCACTGCCGCCTTGAGCCAGATCATGGTCAGGTCGGCACCGTATTCGGGATCGGGATTCGCTCGACGGTCTCTGATGCCGTCGATTCCGGCCCACACGAACACCGCGAGCAGTACCACTGCGATGCCGAGCCACCGAAGTTGTGACCCGTGCAACGGCCACTGCGTCACGGCGACTCCCAGCACGATTCGCACCCCCACGTTGATCAGACACATACCGATTCCGCGTACTACCCACCCTGTCATGGGGGACAGCCTAACCTCGAGTGTCGACAGATGTGTCCGACCCCACACATGTGGGGATTCACCACAACCGGGGTGAGGTGCCGCGACGAGGTCCGAGGTGACCGACCGGCGGTACCGTGGACGGATGCCTGTGGACTACAGCGGCAGACGCGCCGCGCTCCGAAACCGAATGGAAGCGGAAGATCTCGCCGCCGTTCTGGTCACCGACCTCCTCAACATCCGCTATCTGACGGGCTTCACCGGATCGAACGCCGCACTGATCGTGTCGGCGTCGGACTCGGTGACCAACGAGGACAACACCGTCGTCTGCACCGACGGTCGCTACCTGACGCAGGTCGCCGACCAAGTCCCCGACCTGCGCGCCATCATCGATCGCTCGTCGGCCGCGGGCTTGCTGCGTAGCGACGTCGCACCACGGTCGGCTCCGATCGGATTCGAATCGCACGTGGTGACGGTCGATCAGCACATCGCGTGGAGCGAGTTGGACCCGTCGTTGACGCTGGTTCGAAGCCCCGGCCACGTGGAGGCTCTGCGCATGGTGAAGGACGAACACGAGATCGGACTGCTCCGCGACGCGTGCCGCGCCGCCGACGCCGCGTTCGCCGTCCTGATCGAGCAGGGAAAGATTCGCGCGGGACGCACCGAGTCGGAGGTCGCGCGCGAACTCGAGGCGCTGATGGTCGAACACGGCGCCGACGGCATTTCGTTCGAGACGATCGTTGCGGCGGGTGCGAACTCGGCCGTTCCTCATCACCGTCCCACCTCGGCCGTCCTGGCCGACGGTGATTTCGTCAAATTCGACTTCGGCGCTCTGGTGGGCGGTTATCACTCGGATATGACGCGCACCGTGGTCATCGGCACGCCGCAGGATTGGCAGAGGGACGTGTACGCGCTGGTCCTCGAGTCGCAGGCAGCCGGTAGGGCAGCGCTCGCGCCCGGGGTGAGCACCGCGTCGGTGGACCTGGCGTCGCGTTCGGTGATCGACGACGCCGGCTACGGGGAGTTCTTCCTGCACGGCCTCGGACATGGCGTCGGCCTCGAGATACACGAAGCGCCGGGAATCGCGAAGACGAGCACCGGTACACTGCTGTGCGGTGCTGCCGTGACCGTCGAGCCGGGGGTGTACTTCTCCGGTCGCGGAGGCGTCCGGATCGAAGACACACTGATCGTGCGTGACGACGGCCCGGAGCTGCTCACCATGACCAGCAAGGAACTCACCCTCGTGTGAATGTACGGCGAGTACGAGATTTCTTCACCGACTCAAGACGCAAAAACCAGGTGTGCGCAGGACGCGCACGAGAACACGAGGAGACGGTTAGCCAGTGGCTTCCACCAGCGATTTCAAGAACGGTCTCGTCCTCAGCATCGAGAATCAGCTGTGGACGATCATCGAATTCCAGCACGTAAAGCCGGGTAAGGGTCCCGCCTTCGTGCGTACCAAGCTCAAGAACGTGCTTTCTGGCAAGGTCGTCGACAAGACGTTCAACGCGGGTGTCAAGGTCGAGACGGCCACGGTCGACCGACGCGACATGACGTACCTGTACCACGACGGCAGCGACTACGTCTTCATGGACGGCGACACGTTCGACCAGATTTCGATCTCCGAGGCGACGGTCGGCGACGGCGCCCGCTTCATGCTCGAGAACATGAAGGTTCAGGTTGCAACTCACGAGGGTGTGCCGCTCTACGTCGAGCTGCCCGTCACCGTCGAGCTCGAGGTCAAGCACACCGACCCGGGTCTTCAGGGTGACCGCTCGACCGGTGGCACCAAGCCCGCGACGCTCGAGACGGGCGCCGAGGTGTCCGTGCCGCTGTTCGTCAACACCGGCGACAAGCTCAAGATCGACTCCCGCGACGGCAACTACCTCGGGCGTGTGAACTCCTAGCGTGTCCTCTACCAACAATCCGTCGAAGAAGACCTCGGTGGGCGGCCAGTCCGGGCGTCAGGAACCGGTGAAGAAGCTCGGGGCGCGTCACAAGGCCCGCAAGCGGGCGGTCGACTTCCTGTTCGAGGCCGAGGCCAGGGACGCCGATCCGGTCGACCTCGCCAAGGAACGTATCGAGCTGGCCCGGGGTGACGACTCGATCGCTCCGGTCAGCGAATACACCGAGACGCTGGTCGGAGGCGTCGCGGAGAATCTGGACCGACTCGATTCCGTCATTTCCGATCACCTGAACGACTGGACTCTGGGTCGTCTGCCGGCAGTCGACCGAGCCATTCTGCGGGTCGCGGTGTGGGAACTCTTCCATGCTCTCGACGTGCCGCCGGTCGTGGCGGTCGACGAAGCCGTCGAACTCGCGAAGCAGCTCTCGACGGACGACTCGCCGGGGTTCGTCAACGGAGTCCTCGGACAGATCGTGCTCGTCGCCCCGCAGGTTCGCGCTGCTGCCGCCGCCGTGTCGTCTCGCGCGGCTGTTTCCAAGGATGCGGCTGTTTCCAAGGATGCGGCTGTGTCTCCGGAGGCCGCGGAGTCGGTCTCGTCCGACGGTGCCGAGCAGTCGACGCCTCCCGACGGTGCCGAGCAGTCGACGCCTCCCGACGGTGCCGAACTGTCGACGCCCCCCGACGCTGTGCACCGGCAGGCGGAGTAACCCTGCTCACGCGGCGCTCCCCGGATGCAGGTTCGGGCGAGCGCCGTTGCTAGGCTGTCGAACCGTCAGACATCCTTTAACGATCCGTCCAGAGAGGCGGAGAAGGAGGTCGTAGTTTGCCTGCGCCCGAACAACCCTCCGTGCCCGGCCAGTCCCGCGAGATTCTGTCCGCGGCGGACGTGGGTCGGACCATCGCCCGCATGGCGCACCAGATCATCGAGAAGTCGGCCCTCGACGCCGACGATGCGCCCCGCGTGGTCCTGCTTGGCATTCCCACCAGGGGCACCATTCTCGCCGAGCGTCTCGCCGAACGAATCGAAACGTTCTCCGGTGTGCGGCCGCCGGTCGGATCACTGGACATCACCCTGTACCGGGACGATCTACGCGGCAAACCGCATCGGCCCCTCGAACGCACATCCGTGCCGCCGGGTGGCGTCGACGACGCATTGGTCGTTCTCGTCGACGACGTTCTGTTCTCGGGACGCACGGTCCGGTCTGCGCTCGACGCACTCCGCGATCTAGGTCGGCCACGCGCCGTCCAACTCGCCGTTCTGATCGACCGCGGTCACCGTGAACTTCCGCTTCGGGCCGACTACGTGGGCAAGAACGTTCCCACGTCGCGTACCGAGGACGTCTCCGTGCGGCTCGTCGAACACGACGGGGACGACGGAGTCGGTCTCGCCGATCGCCGGAGCGCACAGTGAAACACTTGCTGTCCGTGGCCGATCTGACGGCCGATACCGCCATCGAGTTGCTCGACGAAGCCGACCGGTTCGAGCAGGCGCTCCTCGGCCGTGAAGTCAAGAAGCTGCCCACTCTGCGTGGCCGCACCATCATGACCGTGTTCTTCGAGAACTCGACCCGCACGAGGGTGTCGTTCGAGGTCGCGGGCAAATGGATGAGCGCAGACGTCATCAACGTCAGCGCGAGCAGCTCGTCGGTGTCGAAGGGTGAGTCGTTGCGAGACACCGCGATGACCCTCAGGGCCGCCGGTGCCGACGCCCTCATCGTGCGTCATCCGGCGTCGGGCGCAGCCCATCGGATCGCTGAGTGGACGTCGGGCCAGGGCACCGGTAGCACGTCCGGAAATATTGTGGGCTCGGGCACTCTTGCGGGCTCGATGGCCGTCGACGGTGGCCCCGCCGTCATCAACGCCGGTGACGGTACCCATGAGCACCCCACGCAGGCGCTTCTCGACGCGCTCACGCTGCGCCAACGCCTCGGCTCCCTCGAAGGCCAACGACTCGGTTCCCTCGAGGGCCGACGGGTCGGGATCGTCGGTGACATCCTGCACAGTCGTGTCGCACGATCGAACGCGCTGCTGCTGTCGATGCTCGGCGCCGAGGTTGTACTCATCGCGCCGCCGACGCTGTTGCCGGTCGGGGCGTCGCAGTGGCCCGTCCGCGTGTCGCACGACATCGACGCCGAGCTGCCGAGCCTCGACGCAGTGCTGATGTTGCGAGTGCAGGCCGAACGGATGAACGGCGGGTTCTTCCCGTCCCCGCGCGAATATTCGATCACGTACGGGCTGTCCCAGAAGCGGATGAATCTACTGCCCGAGCACGCCGTCGTGCTGCATCCGGGTCCGATGCTTCGCGGCATGGAGATTGCCTCCTCGGTGGCGGACTCGCCCAGAACTGCTGTATTGCAACAGGTTACGAACGGAGTTCACGTGCGCATGGCGGTCCTGTTCCGATTGCTCGTCGGTGTGGACGGAGGCTCGGAATGAGCGTATTGCTCCGCGGCGTCCTCCTCTACGGCGAGGGACCCGAAACCGACGTCCTGATCGACGACGGCCAGATCGCGGCGATCGGACCCGACCTCGATTCGGACGACGCCGAGGTCGTCGCGGCCACCGGACACGTCCTGCTTCCTGGATTCGTCGACCTACACACGCACCTTCGTGAGCCTGGACGCGAAGACACCGAGACGATCGACACAGGCTCGGCTGCGGCCGCACTCGGCGGATACACCGCCGTGTTCGCGATGGCCAACACCTCTCCGGTCGCCGACTCCGTGGTCGTCACCGACCACGTGTGGCGGCGCGGCCAGGAGGTCGGACTCGTCGACGTGCACCCCGTAGGCGCCGTCACGGTCGGTCTCGCGGGCAAGCAGCTGGCCGAGATGGCCACCATGGCCGCGGGCGTCGGCAAGGTTCGCATGTTCTCCGACGACGGCCACTGCGTCGACGACCCGTTGATCATGCGGCGCGCGCTCGAATACTCGAGCTCTCTGGGAGTGCTCATCGCGCAGCACGCCGAGGAGCCTCGTTTGACCGTCGGGGCGATCGCGCACGAGGGCCCCACTGCGGCACGGTTGGGCCTGGCGGGCTGGCCCCGCGCCGCGGAGGAATCGATCGTGGCGCGAGATGCACTGCTCGCCCGCGACGCTGGAGCCAGGGTGCACATCTGCCATGCATCGACCGCAGGCACTGTGGAATTGCTGAAATGGGCGCGCAGTCAGGGCATCTCGATCACCGCGGAGGTCACGCCGCACCATCTGCTGTTGGACGACTCTCGCCTCGAAACGTACGACCCGATCAACAAGGTCAATCCGCCCCTGCGGGAGTTCTCGGATGTCGAAGCTCTTCGACGCGGTCTCGCCGACGGCACCGTCGACTGCGTGGCCACCGATCATGCTCCGCATGCGGAGCAGGACAAGTGCTGTGAGTTCTCGCAGGCTCGACCCGGAATGCTGGGGCTCGAAACGGCGTTGTCCATCGTGGTTGCCACGATGGTCGAACCGGGCCTGCTGGATTGGCGGGGCGTCGCCCGCGTCATGAGCGAGCGACCTGCGGAAATTGTGGGCCTTCCCGACCAGGGGCGCCCCATCGAAGTGGGAGAGGTTGCCAACCTCGTCGTCGTCGACCCGAACACCTCATGGACGGTTTCGGGCAAGCAACTCGCGAGCATCGCGGACAACACCCCGTTCGAGGCGATGACGTTCCCGGCGAGGGTCGTCACCACGTTGCTCCGCGGCCGCATCACGGCCCACGACGGTGTGACACGCAGAGCAGGAGGGAAGTAGTCGAATGGACAGGATTCTCATCGTCATCGCATTCGTCTTCTTCTGGATCGCAATGATCGCGCTGATCTTCAAGGGCTGGCGAGGCCGACAGAAGCGTCAGGCCGAGTCGATCGGCACGTTTCCCGAAGTCCCTGCCGACCTCGGCACAACCCTGATCGAGCCGTCGACCGGTCTGTATGTGGGAAGCACCATCGCACCGAGCTGGCAGGACCGCATCGCCGTCGGCGACATCGGACACCGCGCTGTCGCCGAACTCTCGCGACACGAACACGGAATCCTGATGACGCGAGTCGGCGAGTCGACCATTTGGATCCCGCGCGCATCCATCCGCGCGGTCCGCACCGAACGTGGCCTCGCCGGAAAGGTCATGTCGAAGGACGGCCTTCTCGTCATCCGCTGGGTACTTCCCACCGGCACCGAGATCGACACCGGCTTCCGCGCGGACGACAAATTCGTCTACCCCACCTGGGTGGACACAGAACCCGATACGAACGATTCGAAGGAGACAACGGCGTGAGCAGCGCAGTTCTTGTTCTGGAGGACGGCCGGACATTCCGCGGCGTGACCTTCGGAGCCCAGGGCCGAACGCTCGGCGAGGCCGTGTTCTGCACCGGCATGACCGGCTACCAGGAAACACTGACCGATCCGAGCTACCACCGTCAGATCATCGTCGCGACGGCTCCGCAGATCGGCAACACCGGCTGGAACCAGGAAGACGGCGAAGCCGCCAGTGCGCAGGACCCCAACAAGATCTGGGCGGCAGGCTTCGTCGTTCGCGATCCGGCCCGCCGCACCTCGAGTTGGCGTTCGACCGGCACATTGCAGGACCAACTCGAATCGCAGAGCGTCGTCGGCATCGCAGGCATCGATACCCGCGCACTCGTTCGGCACCTGCGTACCCGCGGATCCATGCGTGCTGGCGTCTTCTCGGGAGACGCTCTCGGCACCGAAGACGACATGCTGCAACAGGTGCTCGGTCAGCCGTCGATGCTCGGAGCCGACCTTGCAGGCGAGGTCACCACCTCGACCGGCTACACCATCGAGCCCGTCGGCGATGCCCGGTTCACCGTCGTCGCCGTCGACCTCGGGATCAAGACCAATACGCCGCGCATGTTCGCGCAGCGGGGCATCCGCGTGCACGTCGTGCCGTCGGCCACCGACATCGACGAGATCACCCGGTTGAATCCGGACGGCGTCTTCCTCTCCAACGGCCCGGGTGACCCGGCAACCGCCGACTCCAACGTGGCCTTGACCAGGCATGCGCTCGAACGCGACCTGCCGCTGTTCGGTATCTGCTTCGGCAATCAGATTCTCGGCCGTGCGCTCGGGCGTTCGACCTACAAGATGAAGTTCGGCCACCGCGGCATGAACATCCCCGTCGTCGAGCACACCACCGGGCGTATCTCCATCACCGCGCAGAACCACGGGTTCGCACTCGAAGGTGAAGCGGGCGAAGAGTTCGACACCGACTTCGGCCGGGCCCGAATCAGCCACACGTGCGCCAACGACGGCACCGTCGAAGGCGTCGAATTGCTGAGCGGGCGCGCGTTCTCGGTTCAGTACCACCCCGAGGCCGCGGCGGGTCCACACGACGCCGCGTACCTTTTCGATCGGTTCACATCAGTGCTCGAGGGAGTTGACAAGTAATGCCACGCCGCGAAGATCTGGGACACGTCCTGGTCATCGGCTCGGGGCCGATCGTCATCGGTCAGGCCTGTGAATTCGACTACTCGGGAACGCAGGCCTGCCGCGTGCTCCGCGAGGAGGGCCTGCGCGTCAGCCTGGTCAACTCCAACCCGGCCACCATCATGACCGACCCGGAGTTCGCCGATGCCACGTACGTCGAGCCCATCACCGCCGATTTCATCGAGAAAATCTTCGCCCGTGAAGCGGCGCAGGGGCACCCCGTCGACGCCGTACTCGCGACACTGGGCGGCCAGACTGCACTCAACGCCGCGGTCGCGTTGCACGAACAGGGCATCCTCGGCAAGTACGACGTGGAGCTCATCGGCGCCGACTTCGACGCCATTCAGCGCGGCGAGGATCGCCAGAAGTTCAAGGACATCGTGGCCAAGGTCGGCGGCGAAAGTGCCAAGTCGCGCGTCTGCTTCACCATGGACGAGGTCCGCGACACCGTCGACGAGCTCGGTTTCCCCGTCGTGGTGCGGCCGTCGTTCACGATGGGCGGTCTCGGCTCCGGTTTGGCGTACAACGACGCCGACCTGACGCGCATCGCCGGTGGCGGTCTGTCTGCATCTCCGACCGCGAACGTTCTGATCGAGGAGTCGATTCTCGGATGGAAGGAATACGAACTCGAGCTCATGCGCGACGGCCGCGACAACGTCGTGATCGTCTGTTCCATCGAGAACGTCGACCCCGTCGGCGTACACACCGGCGATTCGGTCACCGTCGCACCTGCCATGACGCTCACCGACCGCGAGTACCAGAAGATGCGCGATCTCTCGATCGAGATTCTCCGCGAGGTCGGCGTCGACACCGGTGGCTGCAACATTCAGTTCGCGATGGATCCGGCCGACGGCCGACTCGTCGTCATCGAGATGAATCCTCGGGTGTCCCGGTCGTCGGCACTGGCGTCGAAGGCCACCGGTTACCCCATCGCCAAGATGGCCGCCAAGCTCGCGATCGGGTACACGCTCGACGAGATCGTCAACGACATCACCAAGGAAACACCCGCCTGCTTCGAACCGACGCTCGACTACGTCGTCGTCAAAGCACCCCGCTTCGCTTTCGAGAAGTTCCCTGGAGCCGACGGCACCCTCACCACAACGATGAAGTCCGTCGGTGAGGCGATGTCCATCGGCCGCAACTTCACCGAGGCGTTCGGCAAGGTCATGCGGTCTCTCGAAACCAAGCGTGCCGGCTACTGGACCGGACCCGAAGTGCCCGCGAAGAACCTCGAATCGCTCCTGCAGGACCTGTCGGTTCCGCAGGACGGCCGCATGTACGGCATCGAGAAGGCGTTCGAGCTCGGCGCGACCATCGAGCAGCTGTTCGAGGCGACCAAGATCGATCCATGGTTCCTGGACCAGTTCCAGCAGATCCACGAACTGGGCCACGAGCTGCGTGCGGCCACCGAGTTCGACGAGGCTCTGCTGCGTCAGGCCAAGTATCACGGCCTCTCCGACCGGCAGATCGCTGCGCTGCGGCCGGAACTGGGGGGCGAGGACGGGGTTCGGGCACTGCGTGACGAACTCGGTGTGCACCCGGTGTACAAGACCGTCGATACCTGCGCGGCGGAATTCGAGGCCAAGACGCCGTACCACTACGGCACTTACGAGCTCGACCCCGAGGCAGAGTCCGAGGTCGCCGAACAGCGCGATCGCGAGAAGGTACTAATCCTCGGTTCGGGACCCAACCGCATCGGCCAGGGCATCGAGTTCGACTACTCGTGCGTGCATGCGGCGCAGACGCTGTCCGAAGCCGGCTACGAAACCGTCATGATCAACTGCAACCCGGAGACGGTGTCCACCGACTACGACACCGCCGACCGGCTGTACTTCGAGCCATTGACATTCGAGGACGTGCTCGAGGTGTACCGCGCCGAGGCCGCCTCAGGCACGGTCAGGGGCGTCATCGTCCAACTCGGCGGCCAGACGCCCCTGGGGCTCGCGAAGCGACTGAAGGCTGCGGGCGTGCCCATCGTCGGTACCAGCCCCGAAGCGATCGACTTGGCGGAGGATCGCGGTGAGTTCGGCCGAGTACTCACCGAGGCGGGTCTTCCCGCTCCGAAGTTCGGAACGGCCACCACGTTCGACGGGGCCCGCGAGATTGCCGGGGGCATCGGCTACCCGGTTCTGGTACGCCCTTCCTACGTGTTGGGAGGCCGCGGCATGGAGATCGTCTACGACGAAGCATCCCTCGCCGACTACATCTCCCGTGCAACGGAAATCTCGCACGATCGTCCGGTGCTCGTGGACAGGTTCCTCGAAGATGCCGTCGAGATCGACGTCGACGCGCTGTGCGACGGCACCGAGGTCTACCTCGGCGGCGTGATGGAGCACATCGAGGAAGCCGGAATCCACTCCGGTGACTCGGCCTGCGCTCTGCCGCCCATCACGCTCGGCCGGTCCGACATCGAAAACGTGCGCCGGTCCACCGAATTGCTCGCCAAGGGCATCGGTGTGAAGGGACTGCTCAACGTCCAGTACGCCCTCAAGGACGACATCCTCTACGTGCTCGAGGCCAATCCTCGGGCCAGCCGCACCGTTCCGTTCGTCTCCAAGGCGACCGCGGTGCAATTGGCCAAAGCATGCGCCCGAGTCATGCTCGGCGAAACGATCGCCGACCTGCGAGCGAGTGGAATGCTCCCCGCTGCCGGTGACGGCGGGACCACCCCGCAGGGCGCGCCCATCGCCGTCAAGGAAGCTGTCCTGCCGTTCAACCGGTTCCGTCGCGCCGACGGAACCGGCGTCGACACCTTGCTCAGCCCCGAGATGAAATCGACGGGCGAAGTGATGGGTATCGACGCGGACTTCGGCACAGCGTTCGCGAAGAGCCAGACCGCCGCGTACGGGTCGCTGCCGCTGTCCGGTGCGGTGTTCGTCTCGGTCGCCAACAAGGACAAGCGCTCGCTGATCTTCCCGGTCAAACGGCTCGCCGACCTGGGCTTCTCCATTCTCGCCACGGAGGGTACCGCGGAGGTTCTTCGGCGCAACGGGATCACCTGCGAGCAGGTGTACAAGCAGTCCGGTGAGGACGTCCCCGAGGGGCAGTCGACGATTGCCGATCGGATACTCGCCGGCGACGTCGCCATGGTGATCAACACCCCGTACGGCAACTCCGGACCCCGCGTCGACGGGTACGAGATCCGCAGCGCGGCCGTATCGCAGAACATCCCGTGCATCACCACGGTGCAGGGCGCGTCCGCAGCAGTGCAGGGCATCGAGGCCGCCATCGCAGGCGACATCGGCGTCCGCTCACTACAGGACCTGCACGCGGCACTGGCGAGCCAGGCTGCGGCGTCAGGTTCGCAGCCGGGCGGGTTGGGAACGTCAACGGGCGGCTTGGACACGCGCGCATGACACAGCACAGCTGGCCGGATCGGCTCCGCGCAGAAACCTCCGCCCGCGGGCGTCTCTGCGTCGGAATCGATCCGCACCCGGCTCTGCTGGAGAAGTGGGGACTTCCGCGCGACGCCGACGGACTGGAAGCGTTCGCAGAAATCTGTGTCGAGGCCTTCGTCGGTGAGGTGGCTCTCGTCAAGCCGCAGGTCGCGTTCTTCGAGGCCTACGGCAGCGCGGGTTACGCCGTGCTCGAGCGGACCATCTCGGTGCTGCGCGATGCAGGCACGCTCGTTGTGGCCGACGCCAAACGCGGCGACATCGGCAGCACGATGAGCGCGTACGCCGACACCTGGCTGGGCGAGGATTCACCACTGTCGTCCGATGCGGTGACGGTGTCGCCCTACCTCGGTTTCGACTCTCTGACCGAGACGGTGGCACGGGCGTCCAAACGGGGGAGGGGGCTGTTCGTCCTTGCGCGCACCTCCAACCCCGAGGGTGCCGCCGTACAGAATGCCCG
>NZ_JBAWFH010000544.1:0-18727 GCF_049591685.1 Rhodococcus sp. (in: high G+C Gram-positive bacteria)
GTACTGGGCAGCAATGCCCGACACCGCCTCCCCCACCTCGCCCGTCAGCCGGCCGTACCCGCTCGGAGTCACGCTTCGCGGATCCGAACTCGCCGACGTCGCCGTCTACTCCGAAACCGCGGACTCCGTCACGGTCGTCGTGCTCGACGACTCCAATGCGGAGCTGTCGTCGACGGTGCTCGACCATCGTACCGGTCATGTCTTTCACGGCTTCGTCGACGGCCTCGTAGACGGGTCACGGTATGCACTGCGTGTCGACGGACCGTGGGATCCGGCGGAGGGCCTGCGGCACAACCGGAACAAGCTTCTGCTCGACCCGTATGCGCGCGCTATTTCGGGCGCCGTCGACTGGAACGAGTCGGTGTTCTCACACCTGCACGACGAGCCCGATACTTTCAACGACGCCGATTCCGCCGCATCGATGCCAGTCTCCGTCGTCACCAAGTCCGACTTCGATTGGGGCTCGGACACATCGCCCATGACACCGCTGGATCGCAGCGTGGTGTACGAGGTGCACGTCAAGGGTTTCACCGCGCAACATCCAGATGTCGACGAGGACCTCAGGGGCACCTACGCGGGGCTGGCGCACCCGGCTGCGATCCGCACGCTGGTCGACCTCGGCGTCACCGCCGTCGAACTTCTGCCGGTGCATCAGTTCGTTCAGGACTCGCATCTGCTCGAGGAGGGCCGCCGGAACTACTGGGGATACAACTCGATCGGCTTTCTCGCGCCGCACAACGAGTACAGCAGCACCGGTGACACCGGCGGGCAGGTCGACGAGTTCAAATCGATGGTCAAGGCCCTGCATGCCGCGGGTATCGAAGTGATCCTCGACGTGGTCTACAACCACACCGCCGAGGGCAATCATCTCGGACCGACGTTGTCGCTCAAGGGCATCGACAATCGGTCCTACTACCGGTTGGTCGACGAGGATCGCGGCTCGTACTTCGACACGACCGGCACCGGCAACAGCCTCAACGTCGGCCATCCGGCCGCGCTCGCCCTCATCATGGATTCGTTGCGTTACTGGGTCACCGAGATGCACGTCGACGGTTTCCGTTTCGACCTCGCGAGCACGCTGACGCGACAGGATTCGGATCTGGACAAGCACAGTGCGTTCCTCGATCTGGTTCACCAGGACCCGACGCTCGCATCGGTGAAGCTGATCGCCGAGCCCTGGGACACGCAGGGTTACCAGGTGGGTGGCTTCCCCGCCAGGTGGTCCGAGTGGAACGGCAAGTTCCGCGACGACGTCCGTGATTTCTGGCGTGGGGAAGACGGCTCGCTCGGTGCCTTCGCGCAGCGAATCACGGGCTCCCCCGACGTGTACGAGAGCACCCGGCGGCCGACGCTCGCGAGCGTCAACTTCGTCACGGCGCACGACGGCTTCACCTTGGCCGATCTGAACAGCTACGACGACAAGCACAACGACGCGAACGGTGAGGACAACGAGGACGGCGAGTCCGACAACCGGTCGTGGGGATGCGGCGCCGAAGGGCCCACCGACGACCCGGGCGTGCTCGAATTGCGTGCTCGACAGCAACGAAATCACCTCGCGACGTTGCTGCTGTCGGCCGGTGTTCCCATGATTCTGGGTGGCGACGAGATCGGTCGATCGCAGCAGGGCAACAACAATGCCTACTGCCAGGACAACGAGTTGTCCTGGTTCGACTGGTCCGGCGCGGACACCGATCTACAGGAGTTCACTGCCCACCTCATCGCACTGCGCCGGGATCACCCGGCTCTGCGCCCGACGTGGTTCAGGCACGACAGCGACTCGAACAGCGAGACCTATGTCGACTTCTATCGCGCCGACGGCGAAAAATTGTCGGACGAGGACTGGACTGACGGCACGGCGCTGTCGATGTTGGTCGAGATGGCGTCCGCCGACGACGAAGACACGTTCGGGTGGTTGGTGAACTCGTCCAGTGCGACAGTGGAATTCACGCTACCAGCATCGGATTGGCGGCTCGCCGTCTCGAGCGATCCCGGACAGGCGTACGAGGGCTCGGGACCGACGATCCTGGTCCGCGAGCACTCGTTCACGCTGCTGGTTCGTTAGAACCAGGTGGGTTCGATGTCCAGGGTGGTGCGGTCGAGTCGCGCCAGCAGCGAGATCTGTGGCCCCACCTTGGGCAGTTCGTAGAGAAAGAAGTACCGTGCGGCGCTGCGCTTGCCGTCGTAGAAGTCGCCGGACTTCTCCCCCACGGCGAGAAGCTGTTCGAGCCACATCCAGGCGATGACGATGTGCCCCATGGCTTCGAGATAGATCGTGGAATTCGCAAGGGCGACGGCGGGGTCGCCCGTCGACCACAGCCTCGCCGTCACCTCGACGATCTTCGACCATGATTCGCCGAGTTCTGCTGCGTACTCTGCTGCTGCGCCGCCGGACTTCTCGGCTCGGGCGAGCGTCTCGGCGATGCGCGACCCGAGCAGGGCCACAGCGGCTCCGCCGCGCATGGCGACCTTGCGCCCGAGCAGGTCCAGACCCTGAATCCCGTGTGTGCCTTCATGAATCGGATTCAGTCGGTTGTCGCGATAATACTGCTCCACGTCGTAGTCACGGGTGTATCCGTATCCACCGTGCACCTGGATGGCGAGGCTGTTCGCTTCGAGGCACCACTGCGACGGCCAGCTCTTGGCAATCGGCGTGAGGAGATCGAGCAGCAGCGTCGAGTCGCTCGCGATCTGTTCGTCGTCCGTGGTGTCCTGCTCGTCGACCAGACGGGAACAGTAGAGGCCGAGCGCCATCGCGCCTTCGACGTACGATTTCTGCGCCAGCAGCATGCGTCGGACGTCGGCGTGGTCGATCAGCGGCACAGGCGGCGCCGAGGGGTCCTTGGCGCCGAGTGGACGCCCCTGCGTACGCACCTTGGCGTACTCCAGCGATTTGCGGTAGCCGACGTAACCCAGCGAGATCGCCAGGAAGCCGACGCCGATCCGGGCCTCGTTCATCATGTGGAACATGTACGACAGGCCTCGGTGTTCTTCGCCGACGAGGAAGCCCAGGGCTCCCGGCTGCCCTGCGACGGCGTGGTGTCCGTCGCCGAACGACAGGAGGGTGTTGGTGGTGCCCCGGTTACCCATCTTGTGATTGAGTCCGACCAGGGTGACGTCGTTGCGGGTTCCATCGGGGAGGAACTTCGGGACAACGAACAACGAGATGCCCTTGACGCCCGGGCCGCCTCCTGCGGTCTTCGCCAGAACGAGGTGAACGATGTTCTCGGTCAGCTCGTGGTCGCCACCCGAGATCCACATCTTGGTTCCGGTGATCCGATAGCTGTCGTCTTCCTGCTTCACCGCACGCGTGGTGATATCGGCGAGCGACGAGCCTGCCTGTGGTTCCGACAGACACATCGTTCCGAAGTAGCGGCCCTCGAGCATCGGGCGAACGTAGTCGTCGATCTGGGTCGACGTGCCGTAGGTGGCGATAAGGTTGGCGTTGGCCATCGTCAAGAACGGGTAC
This sequence comes from Rhodococcus sp. (in: high G+C Gram-positive bacteria), assembly GCF_049591685.1. Lineage (GTDB taxonomy): Bacteria > Actinomycetota > Actinomycetes > Mycobacteriales > Mycobacteriaceae > Rhodococcoides. The sequence continues at coordinate 3,467 of NZ_JBAWFH010000544.1, forward strand.
GCCGATGTCGACGCATTCGCTGCCTGGAACCATGCCATCGCCGCGCGCGCGACGGTGGTCGGCAATTGCATTCCGCCCAGGGATTCGTCGAATTGGCCTGCGATGAGCCCGGCTGCCGAGTACACGTCGAGTGCAGTCTTGACGTCGTCGATCATCCGCACCGTGCCGTCGGGCCGCATGGTCGGTTCGGTGGCGTCGGACAGCTTGTTGTGTGGTTCGAAGTGCTTGTGCGCGATGTCCGCGCACAGGTCCATCACCGCGTCGAACGTCTCCCTCGAATGCTCGGCGAACCGCTTCCGCGCGGTCAGCGACTCCACATCGAGCCATTCGTAAAGGAGGAAGTCGAGGTCGCGGCGGGAAAGTACGTCGGTCATGGAAGTCCGTTCACGTGGGGTCGGCTGCTGTCTCTCCAGGGTAGGTGACGGCCATTTCCCACTCGTGGGGTTCTTTCGCGGCCAACGCGGCAACACGTTCGAGCGCATGCGGCGACGCCACCGACGGCAGCAGAAGAGCCCACATCTCGGAAAGCCGGGTGTACAGATCGGTTCGGCCGCTCAGCACGTCCGACAGGGTCTGCACGCCCGTGAACGCTCCGACGATGAACCTGGCCAGCGCTGTCACGTCGACGTCCGCGGCAATGTCTCCCTCGTCGACAGCCCTTGCGGCGAGGTTGCGAATGGCTTCGATCCAGTCGAGATACGGCCGCTGCACCGGCCCCCTTATACTTCCGATCTCGAGCGTCAACCGCATGCCGCCACGGGCGACGGGTTCGACGACCAACTGTCGCGCCATCTCCTGACTCACGGCCACGAGTGCGTCCAGCGCGGCGGGCACCTGTTCGACGACCATCCGGAAGGCGTCCATCGCCATCTGATGTTGGGCGTCGACAACAGCGTGTGCCAGCTCTTCCTTCGACGAGAAGTGGAAGTACATCGCGCCCTTGGTTACCCCTGCGTGTTGCAGAATGGTAGAGAGACTGGCTGTTCCGTACCCGAACTTTTCGAAGCTCACGGCGGCGCCCATGAGGACTGCATGGCGGGTGTTCTCAGCGCGTCGCTGCACGGTCACCGCCCGATCCGTCTACCGACTCGGGCGGGCGCGGCGATTTCCACGTGTGGTGCACCGATGAACCATATCCGGTGAGTGTCGGTTGTTCGAATGACACCGACACTCTGCGTCTGCGGTCAGTCGGGGGTCGCGGAGTAGCTGGCCGCCGCGGGCAAGCCCGACGGGTCTCCCACCGGCCACGCCAGCGGATCGTCACCGAAAATGCGCAGTTGGTTCATCTGCTCTTCGCACCACGGCGACACCGCGCCGCCGTCGGCAACGAACCTCGAGAATTCCGTCCACGGAATCCACCGGGCATCGTCAACCTCGGTCGGATCGGGATCGAGGTCTGCTCCGTCGTAGACCACTCCGAACACCGGGCACAGTTCGTTCTCGACGATGCCGTCGTCCATCACGGCGCGATATCTGAACCCGGGGAGCAGCAGCCGCGGCGGTGTGACAGCGATTCCGAGCTCCTGTTCGAGCCTCCGCACGACCGCGTCGCCGAGATCCTCGTCGGGCCCCGGGTGACCGCAGCAGCTGTTGGTCGTGACGCCTGGCCAGGTCTTCTTGTGTCCGGCGCGTCGAGTGATGAGCACCTCCCCGCGGGGATTGAAGACGTAGCAGGAGAACGCGAGGTGCAACGGTGTCGAAGTGGTGTGAACGGTCGATTTGAGTTGCGTGCCGAGGGCGTGCCCGTGGTCGTCGACGAGGACGACGTGCTCGGTCACGGCCGGCCGGGTTGTGTGCATCGGTCCATACTCCCAGAAAGTGCAGGGCTTGTTCTGTCGCGGCAGTAAGGCTATGGGCTGAAATTGTCGATAATCTCCACTGCGACGTCTTTGGCTATCCAGTTGGTGTTCTGCGAAATCTTGGGGTCAGGCGTGCGAATGCCGTGCGTGCGTCGACGCCCTCCGCAGCCATCAACAAGCCGATGGCGGTACCGATCGCGCTACGAGTCACGAGCGATGTTTGTCGAGGGCCGGGCAGGGGGTAGTGCGGTAACCGGCGGTCACTCGCCTCGCCGAGTTACGGCCGACACGTTCGGGTGGGTTGAGACCACAGCCCCCCCGAATGTGCTCGCAATAGTTTCACGGTGCCTTCCGCCCTGACTGCTGCCGCCCGGTTCTACCGATGCCGATTTTGCCCGCGTGCACGGGCGCAAGCCAGCCCGGGGCATGCATTGCAATGCCCCGTTACTTGTCCGTTGTGGATTCGACGTCGGTCCGTGTCCGGATTGGCGGACGAAGCCGCTTCTTACTTGGCGATGCGTCCGCGCACACGGGTAAGCAGTGCGCGAGCAGGCTCCAAGGGGCTTGAACCAGCCGCAGCGATGTCTTCGAGGATGTTGTCGACCGTCTGTTCGGCATCGACCTTGTTGTCACCGATGCCCCCGGACGCGCCACGTTTCGCCCACCCGACCACGTACCGCCCGGGGTCCACGGTGCCGTCGTCGCGAGTGATTCGGCCGCTCACGTTTCGGATCGCACCGCGGACCTCGTCGAACGGCAACCCGCGAGACGGGGTACCGCGATAGCCGATGGCAAGCAGCACGAGATCTGACGGAATATTGGTACCGCCCTCGAAGACTACCGAGGAGACCCGCCGCGACCCCTCGACAGCGACGGGCGCGCGCGAAAAGCCGAACACGATTCGGCGGTTGATTCCCCGGGCAGTGTCGTCAACCCTGGGTGCGCCGCGCAACGCCGACGCGGGCGCCGACAGGGGCAGCGAATCGATCACGTCGAGTATGTCGGCTGCACCGGACACCGCGACGTCCACCCCGTTTCGCGTCACCAGAGCCTGGCATTCGGAACGAGTGAAGGCCGCGTTCTCCGGGCCGCGGCGTGCGGCCACGAACACCTCGGACACGGTGCTCGCGCGCAGGGCCGCGAGAGCATGTGGAGCGATGGCGGTGCCGACCAGATCTGCGGGATCGGCAGTGAGAATTCGGGCGGCGTCGAGTGCGACGTTGCCGTTTCCGATGATGGTGACCCGCTCGATGCCGCGCAGATCGACCGCATCCGCCGGTACGTCGGGATGCCCGGTGTACCAACCGACAAGTGTTCGAGCGCTCATGGACCCGGGCAGATCGATTCCGGGAATCGGAAGAAGCCGGTCGCTGTCGGCGCCGACGGCGTAGACGACCGAGTCGAAGGACTCCCGCAGGTCCGCGTGGGAGACATCGACCCCAACTTCCACACCCAGCTTTATCGTCACGCGCGGGTGCGCGAAGATGCTGCGGAAGTGCTCGCCGATTCGGCGCGTACCGAGGTGGTCCGGAGCGACACCGAACCGCGCGAGACCTCCGGGAACAGGCAACCGGTCGTAGAACGTGATGCGACTCTTCGGTACCCGCAGCAATGCCTGCGCGGTGTAACACGCAGCAGGACCGGTTCCGACAATGGCGACATCGAAGCGCGGAAGAGTGTTGACCGCCGCGGGCGGGAACTTCGGCGGCGCCCATTCGGCGATGGCCGGCTTGTCACGGTAGTACTCGGCGTTGATGTCGGCATAAATGGCCTGGTCCGGCGAAAGCCTGGAGACCCGGGTAATGGCGTCGACCGGGCACGCATCTGCGCAGGCTCCGCAGTCGATGCAGGTGCGAGGGTCGATGTATAGCAGCTCGGTCTTGCCGAAATCGGGTTCGTCCGGCGTCGGATGAATGCAGTTGACCGGGCACACCGACAGGCATGAGGCATCGTTGCAGCAGTTCTGGGTGATGGCGAAGGCCATGGTCGGTTCTCCGTAGTCTTCTTCGTTCGATCAGTTCGCCATCCTTGCAGCACAGCTCACAGCATGTGCAGGCGCTTGTAGATGGCCTCTGCCGGCTTGGTGACCAAGCCGCAGTCGTGCAGGAAAGCCATCAGGTGCTCGCTGCTGGTGCGCATCATCATGTGATGGTGCGCATTGTTCTTCGCTTCACGCACCGCACGGTCCGTATCCAGGCCGGCAGCCGCGTATACGCCCTTGTTGACCATGTTGGAGACGATGATTCGTGCGGCGATAGCAACGACCAATGCGCTCAACTTGCGTCGCGGTGCACTTTTACCTTCGATGCGCTCGCGCATCTGCTGTCGCGCGAACGTCATGTGACGCGATTCTTCGACGACATGGATCTTGCTGGTTGTCCGGACGAGCGGGAGCACGTTCTCTCCGCGCATCCAGTCACGCTGCATGACGTCGAGCACCTCTTCGGCGACGAGTATGCCGCCGTAGGCCGCTTCGGCCGTTGCCAAGGCCTTGAACCCCCGACCGAGCTCACGGGACATGCGTCGGGGCAAGTAGGACTGGATGCCCATCTTCGTGCAGGCGCGGGCGAACATGATCGAGTGCCGGCACTCGTCGGCGATTTCGGTGAGGGCGAACTGGAAATCGGAGGCGGACGAGTCTTTGCAGTACTGATCCCGCAGCACCATCTGCTGCAGGATCATCTCGAACCAGATGCCGGTGCTCATGATCGAACACACCTCGTGCCGAGTCAGCGTGATCCGCTGTTCCTCGGTCATCTCGTTCCAGAGGTCGGTGCCGTACAGCGTGCTCCACTCCGGGTTGAGGCCGTACAGGCTGGGGTCCAGGTCCGCGTTCCAATCGACTTCTTCGGCCGGGTCGTACGACAGTTGAGCAGCCGAATCGAGCAGTCGCGCCGACACGTCCTCGGGATCGAAGACGTGGGTTGGTGCGTCGAAAGTGCTGGTCATGTTGCTGGTTTCCCTCCATAGACACTGCATGGGGCCTATCTGTTACGAAGATTACCAGTTACTGACTGTCACAGGTAGAGATCGAGCCGCGCAAATCGCCCTCGGAGTGCACATCACCGAGAAGCCCCAGGCAGCGAACGGTAACATTCTTCGCGACTGTTTCAACCCGTACTATTGACGACGAAGTATGTTTTCCCCTGCCCTCGGACGCCCAACCCATTTGACGGATCGACTTACTCATGTTGTTCTCCTCAGGCTCAGGTGGGCGCGCCGCACCTTCCACGACGACCGGACCCGCGACACCGACCTGGCCCACGGTCGTCTTCATCCCTGGAAAGGACCGCGACCGCGTTGGGCATTCCGACGTCGCACTTGCCGAGGCGCTGACCCAGTTCGTGCGTGTGCTCTGGATCGATCCGGCCGACGACAGCGCCGACGTGGACGGCGGTGTGGACGGCGGTGTGTCGTCGCCGTTCACCGGACTCCGAATGTTTGTCAGGTCGATTGTGCCCAGGGTGCGCCCCATCGGTCGGGGACGTGACCACGCGATGAAAGCAAGACTTCGCACTCTGGGTGTAATCGCCGACGCTGTGGTGCTGACCGATCCCGTCGGACGTTTCCCACGGGGCGTCTCAGGCCATCGGTTGCTGTACGTCACCGACGATTGGGTCCGCGGCGCACCGGAGGCCGGGCTGTCCCGCCGGCGCGTACGCCGGGCACTGCAGATCAACGTCGCGGACGCCGACACGGTTGCCGCTGTATCGGAGACGCTCGCGTTGCGGCTCCACGTCTATTCCAAGGACATGGGTGCCGTCCGAGTGGTCCCCCGCACACACGCCGTCATGTTGCTGAGGTTGATGGCCCTGTTTCCCGATTCTTTCGCCATACCTGCGAAGGCGCCTGGGCACGGCCGAGACGATTGAGCGGGCACGGCCTTGACGACCCGACTTTGCCACAACGCCACTACGAGCTCGGGGGCGCGATAATTCGGCGAACCGCTTCCACCGCGTCCGCCCGCCGTGCGGCGTCCGTTCTGCGACGGGCAGATGACCCCGAGGAATGCCCTACAGCAAGAGAGAGGACGACGTCGGTCACCATGACAAGCAATTCGACGGCATCCCACGAGTCGTCGACGAACCCCTCCTGCTGACCGCGTCGAATTTCTCGCACCTTCGAGCGAACCGCGTCGACACGCGAATCGTCGGCCGTCCGCGTCGTCTCTTCCAGATCTGCCCATCTCTGCAGACGCACGTTGTGAGGATTCGCAATGAAGTTGTCGAACAGCCTGCCCGCATAGGCAGGCAGGTCGTCTCCCCGCAACGCCGTTTCGGCCGCCGTCTCGGTCACCCACCTGCCGGACACCGCGGCGAAGAGGTCCTCCTTGTTCGCGAAATAGGCGTACAGGCGCTCCTTGCTGGCCCGCGCCTCGCTGGCTATGCGGTTGACACGCGCGCCCGCGATTCCGTACCGGGCGAACTCCGACCTGGCTGCGTCGAGTATTCGCTCGCGTGTCGCTTCGCCTGCACTTCTCACGTGGTCAGCCTAGCCCTTGCCGAACCATTTGGTTCGGCGTAGCTTCCACCACACAGCCAAACCAAATGGTTCGGCAACGACGGCCTCTGGAGGTCTGAGCATGGACACCGACACGGCACGCACTCGGTTCAACGATGCCCTCGAGAGAACGAACGGCGTCGACCCGGCAGAATTGGACGTCATCTGGGCAGCGCTCGACACGGTCGGCGCTGAGGACGTGCTCGGAAATTGGAAGGGTTCGCAATTCTTCACGGGTCACCGCCTATGCCGCAGACTGGCTCGTTCGAATTGGTACGGCAAACGATTTCTCACCCTGGACGACGCGAAGCCCCTCATCTGTCGAAACGACGACGGAGAACTGTATTCGGACGTCGAAGCAGGGAACGGTGAGGCGTCACTCTGGAATGTGGAGTTTCGTGGAGAGGTCACCGCCACGATGGTCTACGACGGGGCACCGATTTTCGACCACTTCAAGAGAGTCCACGACTCCACACTCATGGGGATCATGAACGGTAAATCCGAGGTCGTCCTGGACGATGGCAAACACTATTACTTCGCATTGGAACGCGAATGAGCACGGTGATGCCCGCGCTGGATACTTCCCTGACCGCCGGGGGCGTTCAGGCCCGGCTGGTGGAGATGGCCACGGCCCCCAGCACGCCGACGATCGCGAAGGCATAGAAACCCCACGGTGATGCGATGCCTGCCCCGAGGAGTGCCCCGCCGAGAATTGGTCCGCAAATCGCCCCGAGGCGGCCGATACCTGCAGCCCATCCGAGCGCGGTGGCCCGAGCCTCGGGTGGGTACGCCGAGCTGGTGAACGCATAGACCAAGACCTGTGCACTGAAGACGAAGCACCCGGCGAGGAAGACCAGGACGTAGACGCCGAACGGCACCTTGATGCTGAGAGCAGCGAGAAACAGAGCAGCGCACGTGAACCAGATGATGGCAGCGGTTCGTGACCCGATTCTGTCCGCGACGCGCCCCGCGACCAGCAAGCCGACGATGGCACCGAAGTTGAGCACCAGGAGCAGCGTCAAAGCCGCGCCCAGTTCGTATCCGGCCTCGCGCATGATGGTCGGCAACCACGTGTTCAGGCCGTAGACCAGCAGCAAGCCCATGAACGAGGTGACCCAGATGGCAATGCTGTTTCGAATCATCGACGACGCGAACAGTGTGCGGATGGGATTGACCACAGGCGCTGGTTCTTTCGGCGCCGGTTCGAGCTGTAGGCCGTGGGCTGCCGCTATCGCCTCCGCTTCGGCCCGGCGACCCTTGACCAACAGGTACGCGGGCGATTCGGGCAGGAACCGAATCATCAATGGCAACAATACGATTGCAGGCAAGGCACCGGCGACGAACATCGACCGCCAACCGAAGGGTTGGATGAGCACGAGCGCAAGAACGGCAGTGGCGACCGCGCCCACGTGGTAGCCGGTCATCAAGGTGGTCGACGCGGATCCGCCCTTTCGCTTCGGCGTGAATTCGTTGACCAGTGCGAGTGCAGTCGGCAGCGCGCCCCCGAGTCCGACACCGGCGAGGAACCTGAAGACGCCGAACACGAGCGGATTCGGCGCGAACGCGCAGAGAAACGTCAACACCGAGAACGCCGCGACCGCGAGGATCAGCGACTTCCGCCGGCCGAGAATGTCTGTGAGTGTGCCGATCGTCAGCGCTCCGATGGTCATGCCCACCAGGCCCGCGGTCGAGATGGCGGTGATCGTCGCCGTGTCCGCACCGAAGGCGGTGTCGTCGAGGATCGACGGAATGGACGCGCCGAGCACGACGAGATCGAAGCCGTCCAGCAGTACCGATACCCAGCACAGCATCACGACCGCACGAGCCGTGACCCGTTTCGCGGCTGTTGCAGATGTCGAAGTCATCCCTCGCCTGTTCGTATAGTGAACACCTGTTCGGTGTCATTGGATTCCATTGTGGCCCAGCGCACAGGCCGCGCGCAAGCTGCATCGGTTCGGCGCACACCGGCGGTTTGACGCTTACGTGCGAAGGGCACACCGAGAGGCATGGATGCCTCGCTGCGCACTCGGATTCAGCACGAACTGGGCGTCAAGCCCACCATTGACGCGGCTGAGGAGATACACGATCGCGTCGCCTTCCTGGCCGATTACCTACGTGCGAGCGGTACGCGTGGGTTCGTGCTGGGCATCAGCGGCGGCCAGGACAGCACCCTGGCAGGCAAGTTGGCTCAACTCGCCGTCCAGGAAGTCGAGAAGTTGGGCGGGGAGGCCGCGTTCGTCGCGGTTCGTCTCCCGCACGGAACTCAGGCCGACGAAGCAGACGCGAAAACGGCCATCGACTTCATCTTGCCCGACCGAACCGTCACGGTGAACATCCGAGACGCCGTCGAGGCGTCGTCGCGCTCGGTCGCCGAAGCTCTCGGCCGAGACAAGCTCGACGACTTCGTGCGCGGCAACGTCAAGGCACGTGAACGCATGATTGCGCAGTACGCCATTGCGGGGCAAGAAAACCTGCTGGTCGTCGGCACCGATCATGCCGCAGAAGCCGTCACCGGCTTCTACACCAAATACGGCGACGGCGGAGTCGACATCACACCACTTACCGGCCTCACCAAGAACCAGGGCGCCGCGCTGCTACGCCACCTGGGCGCGCCCGAGTCCACGTGGAGCAAGGTCCCCACCGCAGACCTCGAAGACGACCGGCCCGCACTGCCCGACGAGCAGGCCCTCGGGGTCACTTACGCGCAGATCGACGCATACCTCGAAGGCGGAGCCGTGGACGAGGCGGCCGCCGAGACCATCGAGATCTGGTTCGGCAAGACACGCCACAAGCGCACGACGCCCGTCGGGCCCGCCGATCGCTGGTGGCGTTCGGCCGTCGGTTCATGAAGTCCGTCGGTTCATAAAGGCGAGGGTTTCGTTCCGCCCCCATTACCTCGGTGGCGCAACCATGCCCCGGTGCATCACTCGGTCTCCGACGACGCCCGAGTGATCCGCCTTGTGCATCACACATCGGTTGTCCCACATGACGACATCTCCGGGTGACCAGGAATGTCGGTATACGTTCTCCTCCCGCGTCGAGTGGTCGACGAGGTATTGCACGAACTCGGCCGCGTCGGCGTCGGACATTCCACTGACTGCGACGCACCGGGCAGGAGCAGACAGGTACAGTGACTTCCGGTGCGAGAGCGGATGTTCGAGAACGAGCGGGTGAACGGCGGATCCATCGATGCCTTCCAACCCTGTCACTCGGTGAGTTACCGACCGATGCTCGACGAAGTTGCGGTCGTCCTCCGGCAGCGTCGAATACGCGGCGTACTGGTTGCTGAACAAGGTCTGGCCGCCGTGCTCGGGCACTTCCACGGCTCGAAGTGCGGTGTAAGCGGGTGGGCGCGGAACGTAGGTGGTGTCGACGTGAAACGTGGACTTCGGCGGGGTGGTGCGTCCGACGTTGGTGATCACGTTGAGGTTGGGATACCCGCCGACGGGCGTCTCCCCGTCGGTGAAGACCAGCTCGCCGAACGAGCGCAGGAAGGCTAGGAAGTGTTCGTCGTCGACGCTTTGGTGCGGTAGAACGACCACCCCGCGTTCGGCGAGCACGGACGTCAGCTCGGCCACTTCGGCGCGACCGAGCTCGCCGACGCGTACGCCGGCCACGCGCGCCCCGACGGGTTCGAGCTTCTCGTTTCTCATCGCGAACTCCTTTCTCACATCACTTCACGCACTGATCCGGCGAACAGATCGGTGACGGGTACTCCTGCGGCTGCGGCCATCACGGCCACGACGCTGCTGGGCGAAAATGAGCAGTACAGGCCGGCTTCGAGGAACCAGGGATTTCCGTCCGGGTCGATGCGGAAGTCGAAGAGGCTGTAGTGCCGGCATCCCAGTGCGATGTGGCAGCGGCGGGCGGCGTCCCACACTCTGTCGGTGATCGGGTCGTCGACGTCGACGATCCAGGCCTTGGTCGTGTCTTTGGCAACCAGGTAGAGGTCACCGCCGTCGGATCTGTCGAGTTTGTCGGTGCTGCTGCGGATGGGCTTGTCTGCATCGACCGCGTACTCCTCGAGCGGCAGACAGACGAGCTCGCCGTCGCGGACGATGATTCCGCATCGCACTTCTCGACCCAGCTCGACGTACTCTTCGACGAGGGCCGAATCGGAGAACGCCAATGCGTCGGCCACCGCCTGCGCGAGCGCCGCGTCGTCGTGCGCCAGGGTGACACCCATCGAGTTGTCGGAATCCACGGGTTTGACCACAACGGGGAACTGGAGCGTCGTCGTGGCGCCGGCAGTTCGCAACACTTCACCGCGCGGTACGGCCACGCCTGCCGAGGCGACGACGGCTCGCGAGAGATGCTTGTCCGCTGCCAGAGCCATCACTTCCGGAGTGTTGCCGACGTACGGAATACCGAGTAGATCGAAGGCCGCGCGGTATGTGGTCATGCCCGGCCTGCAGAACATCTGCGGCACCATCAGATCGACCCCGTCCGCAGTGATCCGGGTCAACGCATCGGGGGCCGACATCGACTGAGCAGTAGCAATACTCGCGGTGTCCAAACTCTCTGGAAAGCGCCACGCACCGTCCGGTGTGACGAACGCCAGCCGAAGTCGGTACTCGGCTTCGTCCGCCAACGCGTCGAAGAAGCCACCGGCGTAGACCCGAGACAGGTCGGCGTGAAACTCGTCGACCGCCGAACCGACGAGGGCGAGAACCCTCATGCCGCTGCGGTGTGGTGCGTCACGATCGGTCATCAGTCGCCACCCGTCTCGACGAGCTTGCCGATGTTGAAGTCGATGCGTGACCAACTGCGCCCACTGAACAGGTTCTTCAGCAGCAGCGACGGGATCTGCACGTGATGAACGAGTAGATACGGCAACGGATCCCACCGCGCGTAGATCGCATCAGTTCCGGCGAAAACAACGCGAAGGCGCCGTAACCGGTTCGGTTCGGTGAGAAGTCGCCACATCTCGTGATAGATCCAGTATGTCGGTTTGGACGCGTCGGTCGGAACGACGACCTCGTGGACGGGCCCGAGATACGCGTTCGCGAGAGTGTCGTTGTCGTAGAACATCGTGATGGCGGAGTGCGTGCGGGGATTGCACTCGATTGCGTAGACCGTGCCGTCGTCGGCCTCGATGAAATCGAACGACATCTGCCCGGTGGCTCCCAGCGCACCCACGAATGTGTCTACCCACGAACGGATTCGAGGCTTGTCGACCATCGCGTAGTTCACCTGGAAGGCCGACGACTCGCAGCATGCGTAGACCTGCAGGACGCCGTCGCGCACCGTCCCATGGGTGCAGTACTCCTTCCCCGCGATGAATTCTTGCAGGATCCACGGATCGCTGGGTGAAATGGACAGCGTTCGCGCGAACGCGAGATTGCGCTCCGGCGTACGACCCGAAAGCCGAGTCAGGTCCATTCGACCGACGGGATTGTAGGCAATTCGTTTCAGGACGTATTCGCGTCCCGGACGAAACGGGAACGACGTGATGTCGTCGATATCGGTGATGCGAGCGAAGTGCGGCACCGGAAGGCCCAGTGACGCAGCATATTCGGAGAAGGCACTCTTGTCGTCGAGCATTCTGACAGTCACCGAGTCCGCGTGCACCACCTCGCACTGCTTGTTTAACAACCGGCGCGCATCTGCGTCGTGGATACTGGCCGCCGGGCTCGCCACGGGTACGAATGCGTCGACGTTCTCGCGCCGAGCGATGTCCGCCAGAGCGTCGGCATAGGCGGAATCGGTCGGGTCCGGGATGCAGTGGAAGCTGTCGACCGCACGAGAGAAGCGATGGCCGGTGAACCGGTACTTCGCCGACTCCACCAATACGACGCGATGCCCTGCGAGGTGAAAGGCTCTCGCGAGGCTCAGCGACTTTGTCATCTTCCCGCCACTGACCATCACGGTTTTGCCGCTCGGCGTCACCGACACGGGGCGGTGCCGAGCAAGCGCGACGCCAACCACAGCGAGGTCGACGGGCAACGTGACGATCAACGCGCCGAGGGCGCCGAGCGTCCGCATAGCGGAATCGATATGCGCAGCACCGATATGCATTGTCATCGGTCCTGAACTCGTCGAACGAGGGTCACCCCGTCGCGGATCGGCAGCAGCACCTGCTCGACCCGAGGATCATCGGCGACGAACCGGTTGAAGGCGTCGACGGCGTCGCCGTTGGTCGTCCTAGCGCTCCCGTCGGCGTAGGGGGTCCCCTGCAGCAGCGTGTTGTCCACCGCTATCACGGCACGCTCGGCGAGCAGAGCGCTCTCCAGGAGCAACCGGTAGTAGTCGAGGTAACCGGTCTTGTCGGCGTCGATGAACACAAGATCGAACGGCAAACGATGCCCGTTCAATCGTCGTAGAGTGTCGAGCGCTGGACCGACCTCGACGACGATCCGGTCACCGACCGGTGATTCGGCGAAGCACTCCTGCGCGAACTGCGCAACGAACTCGTCGACCTCACATGCGACGACTTCGCCTCGCTCGGGCAACGCTTCGGCCATCGCCAGTGCAGAGTAGCCGGTGAACATCCCGATCTCGAGAACCCTTCTCGCTCCGGTCATGTGGACGAGGAACTTCAGCACCTGACCCTCCACATGTCCCGACAGCATTTCCTGCTCGAGTGGTCCCGACCCGGACACCAACCCCCGCGATGCCCAATCCATCTCCCTCGTACGCCGAGACAACGACGCCAGGGCCGCAGACTCCGGCGTCGTACACCGATCGAGGTAGGGATCGAGTCCGTCGGCGAGATCCCGTGCGCGCCGCAGTCGCTCGACGAACTCGACACCGACGGCGCCCTCGTCCGCCGATTCAGCCAAGGCCCGCAACTCCGCGGCGAGGATCGTCGTCGGCGTGACGGGTCTCGGCGTCGCGCGAGCCGCTTCAGGCATCGGCGCCGTGACCGGTGAACATGTCCACGCCGTCGCCACCACGCTCGCGGTCGAGGCACACCTTCTTGTGCAAGGTGAGCGCATCGGTGAGTTCGGCGGTGGTGATGTCGTTGAGGAACCTGCACGATCCGATGGGGTCCGGCACCGCCGCACGCAGTAATCCGTCGCGCGTCTTGAGGATGGAGGCGGTTGCGTCGGTGAGCAGTTCGGGAGTCAGGTAGTCGCTGTCGAGTGCGAGACCGAGCCGGCTCATGACGCCGAGAACGCGGTCGCGGTCATCGGTGCTGATGAGGCCACGTTGCTCGGCCAGCGTGGTCGAGAACGCCATGTCGATGTTGATGGCGTGCCCGTGGAAGAACGGCGCCGGGGGCGTCAATTCGAGCGTCGGGCTCCAGGTGTGTCCGAATGCGATGACGCGGTCGAGTTGGATTTCGTGCAGGTTCGGTGCCTCGAGCTCGAGCATCGTCTCGATCGCCTGATAGGTCAGTCGGTCGGCAACAGCACGCAGTTCGGCGTTGCCGTCGAGATGCCCGAAGCGGGTACGGAGAAGGTCCACGCCGTGGTCGTCGAGCATGTCGAAGATGTCGGAATTGCCGACCACCGAGATCTTGATCAACTCGGCCATGCCGTTGCGAACCTGATCCTCGGGCAGCGTCTCCAGGAACGAGAAGTCCAGCAACACCTTCTGCGACGCGTGATAGGCACCGAGGCGGTTCTTGTGTTTGCCGTAGTTGACGGCGACCTTGATGCTGACGCTCGCATCGATGAGACCGATGAGCGTGGTCGGAATCCTGATGTAGGGGGTGTTGCGACGGTAGGAAGCACACGCATAACCTGCGACGTCCGTCGTCAGTCCCCCACCGACCACGAGAACGGGTTCGGTGCGAACAAGACCGAAATGGTCGAACTCCCCCACGATGCGTTCGAACGTCTCGAGCGACTTGGCCGTCTCGGCGATCTTGACCGGAACGACGGTCAATGCGATCTCGTGATAGCCGAAGTAGGTTCGGATGCGGTCGCCGTAGATGGAGTACACCGTCTCGTCGACGACCATCAGTGCTCGGCCGTAGGGCCGGTAGCTGTCGGCCAGTTCGACGTTCTCGATTGCGAAAACTCCGTCGACGTACAAGAGATCGTATTCGATCTTCTCGTATCCCTCGACGTGGAACGCACGCGGTGTCGCGGTGACCTGCGCCTGCATGTTGCTCATCTAGATCTGTCCTTCCGTCGTAGGTGTCGTCGGTGTCGTCGGTGTCGTCGCTGTCGTCACGGTCGTCCTTCGGCCCACTCGCGGAGCTTGTCGGCATCGAGGTGGTCGACGGTTGCCACTGCGTCCGAGAAGTCGCCGCCGGCGGTGTTCGCGTTGGGAAATGCGACGCAGCGGATGGAGGCGGCCGAGGCGGACTTCACGCCACCGACGTTGTCTTCGATCGCGATGCACTGGTCGGCCTGCTCGCCGAGGCCGTCGACGGCGAAGAGATATGGCGCGGGGTCCGGCTTGACGCTCGTGACCTTGCCGTTGTCGACGACGATGTCGAAGGCGTCCGCACTGAGCTTCTCGAACGAATCCAGAAGTGCCGTCACGTTTTCCGGGGAGGTCGTGGTGACGAGGCCCAGCTTGAACCCGTGCTCACGGGCACTCGCCATGGTGTCCAGTACGCCCGGTCGCGGCTCTACGCCTTCCGTGGCGAGCAGCTTCTGGAAGATGTCGGACTTCGTCGAATGGATTGCAGCCGAGTCGACTTCCTGACCCTTCGAGGCGGCATAGTCGGCGATCCGCGAGGCGCCGCCGTTGCTGGTGAGCATTGCGGTGTAGTCCTGCCGCGACCACGTCCAGTCGAGGTTGTGTGCCGCGAAGGCGTCGTTGAACGCGCGACGCTGCATCTCCGAGGTGTCGGCGAGTGTGCTGATCGATCCGAACAGAATGGCGGCCATGTCGGTCCCTCCGTGGAATGTGGTTCTGACTCGAACGCGTTGCTGCGCACAGCGGATCGTGCGCTCGTAGAACCAAGTTTGTCGACGCCGAGTGTCAGCACACTGGCCGCCCGCATCACGAAAGGGTAACGGAAGATCACGGTAAGGTAACGCCCGCAGGGAACCGTGGAACA
>NZ_JBAWFH010000545.1:0-4374 GCF_049591685.1 Rhodococcus sp. (in: high G+C Gram-positive bacteria)
GGCATAAGCCGACGGATTTACAGTCCGCTCCCATTGGCCGCTCGGGCAATCTGCCAGGTTTGCACCCGAAAAGTTTTAGCTCTTCGGCGCGGTGAGAAGAATACAACGAACGTGCCCCCTCGGCGCAAACCGGGTGGATAGCGGGGGTGCGGACCGGCTAACGTCGAGTACGAAACCGAGCAAGACACCCATCTACACAGGAGTGACAAGTGGCTGATTCTTCCTTCGACGTGGTGAGCAAGGTCGACCGTCAAGAGGTCGACAATGCTCTCGGACAAGCTGCGAAGGAGCTGTCGACGCGCTTCGACTTCCGCGGATCGGGCACCGTCATCGAGTGGTCGGGCAGCGGGGAGTCCGAAGTGATCGTCATCACCTCGGAGAGCGAGGAGAAGGTCAAGGCCGCGCTCGACGTGTTCAAGGAGAAGCTCATCCGTCGGGACGTCTCGCTCAAGGCGTTCGAGACCAACGACCCGGCAGCGTCGGGCAAGGTCTACAAGGTCACCGGCAAGCTCGTGCAGGGCATTACCACCGAGAACGCCAAGAAGCTCACGAAAAAGATTCGCGACGACGGCCCCAAGGGCGTCAAGGCCCAGATCCAGGGCGACGAGCTACGCGTCAGCAGCAAGAAGCGCGACGACCTTCAGGCCGTGCAGCAACTGCTCAAGTCCGAGGATTTCGGGATCGCATTGCAGTTCGTCAACTACCGGTAGCAGCTACCCGCCGCGGGCCATCCGCTCGAGTCTCTCGATTCGTTCGGCCATCGGGGGGTGGGTCGCGAACAGTTTCCCGACCCTCTCCCCAGCGCGGAACGGACTGGCGATCATCAGGTGCGATTCGGCGGCGAGGCGCGGTTCGGGCGGAAGCGGCTTGGCCTGGACCCCGAGTTCGAGCTTGCGTAGCGCCGACGCCAACGCGAGCGGGTCGCCGGTGAGTTCGGCTCCGGACTGATCGGCCTGATATTCACGCGAACGCGACACGGCCAGTCTGACGACCGTGGCCGCGATCGGTCCGAGCAGCGATACCAGCAGCAGCGCGAACGGGTTGGCACCGTTGTTGCCGCGGCCCCCGAACATCGACGCGAACATGGCGAAGTTGGCGAGACCCGAGATGACCGCGGCCATCGCACCGGCTACGGACGAGATCAGAATGTCCCGGTTGTAGACGTGAGAGAGCTCGTGGCCGAGCACGGCGCGTAGTTCGCGCTCGTCGAGGATCGCCAGGATGCCGGTGGTGCAACACACCGCTGCGTTCCGCGGGTTACGTCCGGTGGCGAACGCATTGGGATTGTTGGTGGGGCTGATGTACAGCGCGGGCATTGGCTGATGCGCGGTGGTCGCGAGCTCCCGGACGATTCGGTACATCGCCGGCGCTTCCACTTCGGTGACGGGCTGGGCGCGCATCGACCGGAGCGCCAACCTCGCACTGCCCCAGTACGCGTAGCCGTTGGCGCCGACGGCCAACACCACCGACAGGACCAGAATCGTCGGACTGTCGAACAGGGAGCCAACGAACACGATGAGCGCCGACATCCCCACCAGCAGCCCGAACGTCTTCGCCCCGTTCGCGTAACTCATCGGTCGCCTCTTCCCGACAAACACCTGCCTGTCGTGAGAAGAACGAGCACGACGCCCGACTGGTTCCCTGTCGGAAGCCCGGGCCTCACAGCACTTTTCAGCCGACGCGTTCGACCGTGTAGTCGACGAGCCGCCCGAGCGCGTAGTTGGCGGCGCCCTGAGGAAGAGTGGCCAGTTCGGCGTGAGCCTTTGCCGCGAAGTCGCCGAGCGTCGCCTTCGCCTTGTCCATGCCCGGCGAACGCCCGAGAAGCGCCAACGCCTCCGCCACCTCGGCGTCATCGGTGATCGGGCCGCTCAACAGTGCGCGCATGCGGTCGCCGTCAGCACCCTCGTCGCGGAGCGCGTACAGAACGGGCAGCGTGTGCACGCCCTCCCGGAGGTCGGTACCGGGAGTCTTACCCGACTGCTCCGACGCGGACGAGATGTCGATGATGTCGTCGGAAATCTGGAAGGCCGTTCCGACGGCGTCGCCGAGACGCTCGAGCGATGCGATGTGGTCGGCGTCGCCCCCGGAGAAGGTTCCTCCGAAGCGCCCGCACGCTGCGATGAGCGATCCGGTCTTCTCCCACACCACGCGCAGGTAGTGCGCGACGGGATCCTCGTCCTTCTTGACGCCGATCGTTTCGCGCATCTGCCCGGTGACGAGCTCTGCAAAGGTTTCGGCGATGATGCGAACGGCCTCGGGCCCAAGCGTCGACACCAGGCGTGAGGCGTGAGCGAACAGGTAGTCGCCGGCGAGGATGGCGATGCTGTTGCCCCAGCGCGAGTTGGCGCTCTCGGCGCCGCGTCGCATGGTTGCCTCGTCCATCACATCGTCGTGGTACAGCGTCGCAAGGTGAACCAGCTCGACGACGGTGGCGGCCGTGACGATGGACTCGTCGGTCGGGTTTGGCCCGAGCTGCGCAGTGAGGATGGTGAACAGCGGGCGGAAACGCTTGCCGCCTGCTTTCGCGAGATGCAATGCGGCCTCGGTCAGGAAATCCTCGCCGTCCGACAACTCGGCGATCATCAGTTTTTCGACGCGTTCG
Source organism: Rhodococcus sp. (in: high G+C Gram-positive bacteria) (assembly GCF_049591685.1). Classification (GTDB taxonomy): domain Bacteria; phylum Actinomycetota; class Actinomycetes; order Mycobacteriales; family Mycobacteriaceae; genus Rhodococcoides. The sequence continues at coordinate 2,603 of NZ_JBAWFH010000545.1, forward strand.
AGACCTGCGGCAACGGTTCGTGCAAGCTCTGGGTCGACCAGATCCACCCCGGCAACGACCGTAGATCCGGCCGTCTGACCGGGTCGTTCCGCGGGTTCGACTCCCACGTCGTCTGTGCTCACGATGATGGTCCCGTCCTCTTCGTCTTCGGCGAATGCTTCTTTTTGTGATCCCGACGTATCCGGCTCTACCGTAGTGAACCGGGTACGGGCCACGGCCGGAAGGTGCCGCAGACCACGGTGACATAGCCCGCACCTGCGGCCGTGACCCCGGTCGCAGACCCCGCCGCTGCTTTACTGGAGGGCGTGACTGCTTCCCGATCGACCGATGTTCTCGTCGTAGGCGCCGGTCCGGCCGGTTCCGCTGCAGCGGCATGGGCAGCGCGTGGCGGCCGGGAAGTGGTGCTCGCCGACGCGGCCACCTTCCCCCGAGACAAGGCCTGCGGCGACGGCCTCACCCCGCGGGCGATCGCCGAACTCGACCGGCTCGGGCTGGGCAGCTGGATCCGCGGACGCACCGAGAACCGCGGACTGCGGCTCTCCGGGTTCGGCCAAGAGTTGCAACTCGACTGGCCCGGCGGCAGCCTCCCGTCCATCGGCAGCGCCGTGCCCCGAACCGAACTCGACGACCGAATCCGCAGTGTCGCAATCGAATCCGGCGCGACGATGATGGAGGGGGCAAAGGCGATCGGCGTCGAACGGGACGGCAACGCCATCACCTCCGTGCGGTTCGACGGCGGCGAAGAAGTCCGCTGCTCCACCCTGATCGTCGCCGACGGGGTGCGCTCGTCGCTCGGCAAGAAACTCGGCCGGGAGTGGCACCGCGACACCACCTTCGGCGTCGCCGCCCGCGCATACATCACCTCGGGACGCTCGGACGACCCGTACATTTCCTCACACCTCGAACTGCGCGACGGCGACGGCACCCTGCAGCCCGGCTACGGGTGGGTCTTCCCGCTCGGCACGGGCGAGGTGAACATCGGCGTCGGAACACTGGCGACGGCGAAGCGCCCCGGCCCAGGAGCTCTCCGCCCCCTGCTCGACCTGTACACCCGGCAGCGACGCACCGATTGGCAACTCGACGGCGAACTGCGCGCGGTGGCGTCGGCACTGCTACCGATGGGCGGTGCCGTGTCAGGCGTCGCAGGCAAGAACTGGGCGATCATCGGCGACGCCGCCGCGTGTGTGAATCCACTCAACGGCGAGGGCATCGACTACGGCCTCGAGGGCGGAAGGTTCATCGCCGACATGCTCGGGGAAACCGACCTCACCGAGGCCTGGCCCGCACTACTCCGCGAGCACTACGGGCAGGCGTTCTCCATTGCTCGACGCCTCTCCGGGCTGCTGACCGTGCCTCGGTTCCTGCCCGCCACCGGCCCGATCGGCATGCGTTCTCGCGCACTGATGAAGGTCGCCGTTCGGGTCATGGGCAACCTCGTCACCGAAGCGGACTCGGACGTCGTCGCGCGGGCATGGAGAGCGTCGGGGACCGCGTCGCTGAAGATCGATTCGCGGCCGCCGTTCAGTTGATGCCGCTCCGCGCCCGTGTTTGAAAAATGCGGTTCCAACAACACTTTTGGCGCACGGGCGCGAAGCGCCTGATGCACGGGCGCGCAGCGCCTAACGCACTGCGCGGTGCAGGGCGACGATGCCACCGGTGAGGTTGCGCCACTGCACTTCCGACCACCCGGAGTCGGCGATGGTCTGGGCGAGCTGCTGCTGCGTCGGCCACGCTCGGATGGATTCGGCGAGGTAGACGTACGCGTCGGGGTT
>NZ_JBAWFH010000546.1:0-5748 GCF_049591685.1 Rhodococcus sp. (in: high G+C Gram-positive bacteria)
CTTCTAGCTTCGCTCCTCGACGACCACTTCTCGCTTCGCTCCTCGACGACCACTTCTAGCTTCGCTCCTCGACGACCACTTCTAGCTTCGCTCCTCGACGACCACTTCTAGCTTCGCTCCTCGACGACCACTTCTAGCTTCGCTCCTCGACGGCACTGAGCGCGCTCGAGCGCAGGTGCGGGTCGGCGCCGTCGAGCCAACGGATGCGGGGATCGCGCCGAAACCACGAACGCTGGCGCCGCACGTACCGCCGAGTGCCGATGAACGTGCGTTCCTGGGCGAAATCGAGGTTCGAGTTTCCGTCGAGATGGTTCAGAACCTGGGCGTACCCGATTGCACGCGAGGCTGTCACGCCGTCGCGCAGACCTGCGCCGATCAGGGCGTGCACTTCGTTGACGAGCCCGCCGGAGAACATCTGCTCGGTTCGGCGCGCGATGCGCTCGTCGAGTTCGGTGGTGTCTCGATCCACGCCGAGAAGGCGGGTACCCCACCTCGGCGCACCGATGGTCGGCGCCGACGCTGCGAACGGCTCACCCGTTATCTCCACGACTTCCAGTGCCCGCACCAATCGTCGACCGTCGGTGGGAAGAATCGACGCGGCGGCCTCGGGATCGCGTTCCGCCAGGGCGCGATGGACGGCCTCGGTCCCGCCGTCCGCGAGCACCTGCTCCCAGCGCGCCCGTACCTCCGGGTCGGTCGCGGGAAAGGCCCACTGATCGAGCAACGACTGCACGTACATCATCGAGCCCCCAACGATGATGGGGACCTTGCCGCGCGCTGCAATGGCCTCGACGTCCACCGCGGCTGCCTGCTGGTACCGCGCGACGGTTGCCGTCTCGGTCACGTCGAGTACGTCGAGCCTGTGGTGCGGGATTCCCCGGCGTTCGGCGACTGGTAGCTTCGCGGTTCCGATATCCATTCCCCGGTACTGCTGCATCGCGTCGATGTTGACGATCTCGCCGCCCAGCGCCTCGGCCAGATCCAGTCCGAGATCCGATTTGCCGGTTGCCGTCGGTCCAATCACCGCGATGGGCCGAACGTCGGTCACCGGTTCGCTCCCCCAGCCGCTTCACCGGACACCGCTTCACCGGACACCGCTTCACCGGGGACAACTGTCCAGGTGCCGACGAAGTATCCGACGCCGAACGGTGCCTCGCGGTACAGGGTTCGGGGTTCGACGCGGTCGCCCGCGACGACTCCCACCGCGGTCTGCCACGCGGCGAGGCCGCTTACGCCGACATCGGCGCACAACCCGGCATCGAGTGCGGCGAGTGCGATCGGATCTGCCGCAGCGAGGGCGTTGTCGATGCGCTCCTGAACCTCACCGGCTCGGTCGTCGAAAGACCCGGGCGCGCGTGCTGTGAGCGTCGACGCACCATCCCCGACGACCAGCAGACCCCACGATCGATCGTCCTCGTCCAATCGCTTTCGCAGATCCCTCCCGACTCGCGCATGGTCGTCCGCCGTTCCGTCGGCGGTCACCAGTACGACCTCGACCTCGCTGCGTGGTGCGGTCTTGCCGCGAAGCCATCCGGCTATCAATGCTGGTAGCGCGAGTTCGGCATCGAATCGGGTTGCGGTCGGCGACAGCGACACCGGAACGTCGACGCCGTAGCCCGCGAAACTGCCGCGTACATCGGCGGTGACGACTCCGTCGGACACAGCGACACCGACGGCGACCCATCGGTCGGCGACCTTCGCCAGCGACGAGGCGGCGGCGAGGGCAGCCGTGCGCAACGCCGCAGCTTCCTGCACACCGCGGCCGGTCAGCTCGGGAACAAGGAGGGGCGGGGACGGCACCAGGGCCACGGCACTCAACACGATGCTCAACGCTAGCCGGTCTACGTGCGCCCGATACGACGCGGCGGCGCCGACGGTGATGAGTGAGGACACAGTCGATGCGAATCCGCGTACGAGACCACCTATCGGGTCCGCACCTGTTTGAATGGTCGGATATGCAGGCACCGAGCGCGATGGTGCCGACGGGCAAAACCATCACAACGCGAGAAGGCAGCCGTGACGCGCGGCAGAGACGAGGAACAATGACCGATCCCAGCGGCAACAGCACCGGCGCACCCGAGCCAGCGGCCCACGAGCCTTCCGGTCCCCGACCCGCCGGCCCCACACCCGGTCCGAAGCCGGGAGGAGGCCCGAAACCCGGCGGCGGCCCTCGTCCAGGTGTGCCCAGTCCAGGTGCACCCCGTCCTGGCGCGCCGCGACCGGCTCAGTCGGGTGTGGCCAAACCGCATCCCGTCTCGTCTCACGCCGGCACCGTCACGCCGACGGTTGCCCCGCCCAGCGATCCGAGCAAGTTCGGCCGCGTCGACGACGACGGCACTGCATGGGTGAAAACCGCCGACGGGGAACGCCAGATCGGTTCGTGGCAGGCAGGCGATGCCGCGGAAGGTCTCGCCCATTTCGGTCGCCGTTACGACGACCTGTCGACGGAAATCGCACTTCTCGAGGCCCGCCTCACTGCGGGGTCGGGTGACGCCAAGAAGACAAAGGCTGCTGCGCAGGCCCTCGCGGAAACGCTGCCGACGGCATCGGTCATCGGCGACATGGACGCACTGTCGCGGCGTTTGCAGCAGGTTGTGGAGCACTCCGAGACAGCGGCCGCTGCGGCGCGTCACGAGAAGGAACGAGAACGCGCCGCGCACACGGCGCGCAAGGAAGAACTCGCTGCCGAAGCCGAGCAGATAGGTAGTGAGTCGACTCAGTGGAAGCACGCAGGCGACCGACTGCGCGAAATTCTCGACGAGTGGAAGACGATCCGCGGAGTCGACCGCAAGGTCGACGACGCACTGTGGAAGCGATACTCGAAGGCTCGCGAAAACTTCAACCGACGACGTGGAGCCCACTTCGCGGACCTCGATCGTGAGCGGGGCGCAGCGAAGACGCGCAAGGAAGAACTCGTCACGCAGGCCGAGGCCCTGGCGTCGTCGACCGATTGGGGTCCGACCGCCGCGGCGTTCCGTGACCTCCTTGTCGAATGGAAAGCAGCGGGCCGGGCACCACGGGACGCCGACGACGCACTGTGGAAGAACTTCAAGGCAGCACAGGACGTGTTCTTCGCCGCGCGCAACTCCGCCGCATCCGAGCGTGATGCCGAGTTCGACGCCAACGCCGTCGCCAAGGAAGAGTTGCTCGCCAAGTACGGAAACTTCGATCCGAGTGGAGACCTGGACGCGGCCCGCGCTGCGCTGCGGGACCTTCAGGAAAAATGGGACGCACTGGGGAAGGTGCCGCGCGAGAAGATGCAGGATCTCGAGGGTCGCCTACGCGCAATCGAGAAGTCCGTCCGCGACGCAGTCGATGCTCAGTGGCGCCGCAGCGACCCCGAAGCTGTTGCCCGCGCTGCGCAGTTTCGTGAGCGCGTTGCTCAGTTCGAGGAGCAGGCGGCCAAGGCAACGGCGGCCGGCAAGGAAAAGGACGCCAAGCGTGCGCTCGAGCAGGCACAGCAGTGGCGCGAATGGGCCGAAGCTGCCGAGGGTGCGGTCGGCGAACTCTGAACGCTGCGACTCTCGAGCTGAGTTGGTCAGCGCTCGCGGTCGGTGGGGCGGCCGAGGACCGGTCCGTCCCACCGCGAGCTCTGCTCGTTCTCGGCTGCCGCGGCGCGCCGGCGCTCCTGCGCTGCGAGCTGCAGGTTGGTCTTGTTCCATACGGCTTTGAGCCAGTGGAAAGTCAACGCGACAACGAGTATCCAGGCGAGCACCAGGCCGATGCCGGGCCCGCTTGCCGGTGAGTCGGCCGGCAGGGTCTGCCGAGACCAGATGGCAAGCATGCCGTAGACCGACGAGACAGCGCAGCCGGCCAGCGCCACCCACGCCAATGCCCATACCCGGGTGACGAGGGCGAGGATGGACATCACGACGGCGAACACGCCGACCAGGCCGAGGAACACCCGCGAGGGCAATGCGATTGCTTCGTCTCGTGCCTCGTCGCTGCCCGTCAACACCTCGAAGCCGCTCGCTCCCCCGGTGTGTGGCAGCGCGAACGTCAGCAGAATCAGCAGCACCAGAACCGCCACCACGACTGCGCGCGAGCCGGGATCTATCTCCGAGTCGATGCGCTTCTCGGCCGTGTCGTAGTCGGGTGCACTGTAGTCGGGCGCACTGTAGTCGGGCGCACTGTAGTCGGGCGCACTGTGATCGGGTCCGGTGCTGTCGCTCATACGTTGCATCCTGTCGCTACGGGCACCGGCTCGGGGGCGCCGATGGTCGGCAACCCCAGTCCGACACCGATGGGAGCCGTCTTGGGAAGTGTTCCGCGCTCGTATGCATCGCCGGCCGCGGTGCGCCGATGCGCGACAACGCCCGCGTCGGCGATGAGGTGATAGGGCGCAGCCGCGGTGATCGTGGTATGCACGATGTCACCCGGCCGAATGGCCGCAACCTGGTGCTCTTCGGCCCGGAAGTGGACGAGCCGACCGTCGCGGGCGCGTCCGCTCTTGCGATGCGTTGCTGCGTTCTTGCGGCCCTCACCCGTGGCGACGAGCACCTCGACCTCCGAACCGATCAGCTCACGGTTGGCAGCGAGGACGATCTCCTCCTGCAGCGCGATGAGCCGGATGTAGCGCTCCTGCACCACTTCCTTGGGCACCTGCTGGTCCATCTCCGCCGCTGGAGTCCCCGGCCGCTTGGAGTACTGGAAGGTGTAGGCGTTGGCGAACTTTGCGCGACGCATGACCTCGAGTGTCTGCTCGAAGTCTTCTTCCGTTTCCCCGGGGAAGCCGACGATGATGTCGGTGGTGATGGCGGCGTCGGGCATCACGGCGCGGACCTTGTCGATGATGCCGAGGAACTTGGACTGTCGGTAGGAGCGACGCATCGCCTTGAGGATGCGGTCGGAGCCCGATTGCAACGGCATGTGCAGGGTCGGACACACATTAGGTGTCGTCGCCATTGCCTCGATGACGTCGTCGGTGAATTCCGCCGGATGCGGAGAGGTGAACCGGATTCGCTCGAGACCGTCGATCGTTCCGCACGCCTTCAGCAGTGAAGCGAACGCCCCACGGTCGCGTGGAAGCGCGGGATCGGCGAACGACGCACCGTAAGCGTTGACGTTCTGCCCGAGCAGCGTGACCTCGAGAACTCCCTGGTCCACCAGAGCCTGCACCTCCGCCAAGATGTCTTCCGGGCGACGGTCGATCTCCTTGCCGCGCAGGGCGGGCACGATGCAGAAGGTGCACGTGTTGTTGCACCCGACGGAGATGGACACCCACCCCGCGTACGGCGACTCACGCTTCGCGGGCAGTGTCGACGGGAATGCTTCGAGAGACTCCAGGATCTCGACCTGTGCCGTCTCGTTGTGCCGCGCGCGTTCGAGAAGGACCGGCAAAGAACCGATGTTGTGCGTTCCGAACACCACGTCGACCCAGGGGGCCTTCTTCACGACGGTGTCGCGGTCTTTCTGAGCAAGGCATCCGCCGACCGCGATCTGCATCCGCGGATTGCGAGTCTTGGCGGGTCGCAGCATGCCGAGGTTCCCGTACAACTTGTTGTCGGCGTTCTCCCGGACGGCGCAGGTGTTGAACACCACCAGGTCGGCGTCGTCGCCTGCATCGGCCGGCACGTACCCGGCCTCCTCGAGCAGCCCGGCGAGTCGCTCCGAGTCGTGCACGTTCATCTGGCACCCGTGCGTCCGTACCTCGTAGCTCCTCTGCATGTTCAGGTCACTCGTTTCCACCCCTCCAGGGTACGGCCCGGCGCGCGCGCCTCGGACCGGGGACCGCAGTCTGTCCAGCAC
>NZ_JBAWFH010000547.1:0-4920 GCF_049591685.1 Rhodococcus sp. (in: high G+C Gram-positive bacteria)
ACCTCACCGGGCTCCACCCGGAAACCACGGATCTTCACCTGATCATCAACACGGCCGACAAACTCCAGCTGCCCGAGGCTGTTCCAGCGCACCACATCACCCGTGCGATACAACCGGGCGCCGGTTCCGAACGGGTCCGCAACAAATCGCTCCGCCGTCAGATCGGACCGCCCGTGATACCCACGCGCCAGCTGAACACCCGCCAGATACAACTCCCCCACCACACCCACCGGAACAGGCTGCAGACGCGTATCGAGCACGAAGACGGACACATTCCACTCGGGCCGACCGATCGGAACAACCGAACCGACAGGAAGCTCAACCCGATGCGAGGTCACCGACACAGCCGCCTCGGTGGGACCGTAAACGTTGTCGAGCCGCACATCGCTACCAGAAAGCACCGACTCCGCGGTCGCCGCCGGAAGAGCCTCGCCGATAGCCAACACACGACGCAGCGACGACGGCAACCCGCTGCTCGATGCCCGAACGATCGCGGCGAGCACCGACGGCACCACATGCAACGTCGTCACACCCTCGCGCTCGATCACATCGGCGAGATACGCCGGATCACGATGACCGTCTACCGAGGCAATCACGAGCCGACCACCGATCGTCGCCCACGACCACAACTCCCACACCGACAAATCGAACGTCGCCGCCGTCTTGAGCAACGCCACATCGGAAGTACCGAGGCCGTACTCCGACCGCTTCCACTCGAGCTGATTGACCACCGCGCGATGCGAGACCGCCACGCCCTTCGGGCGACCCGTCGAACCCGAGGTGAAGATCACGTACGCACAATTGTCCGGGCGCAACGGCCGAACCCGCTCGACGTCCGCCAACGGCGACCCGGACACGCTCTCGGCATCGAACGACTCGACGTCGACAACGATGGCACCGGATTCAGGTAGATCGACCGAGCCGTCCCTGCCCGCGACGAGCACCACCTCCGGCCGCGCCGAATCGAAAATATATCCGGTTCGTTCCGCGGGCTGGTCGGGATCCACCGGCACATACGCACCACCGGCAACGACCGTCGCGTACATCGCAGTCACCATCGACTCCGAACGCCGAATCGCCACCACAACTCTCGATTCCGGACCCACACCCAACGAAATCAGATGCCGAGCAAGCCGATTCACACGCGCCGCGAAATCAGCGTACGTCCACGACCCGGCCTCGAACGTCAAAGCGACCGAATCCGGAACAGCGGCAACACTCGCATACAGCAACGACACCAAGGTCGCATCACGGTCGACCGCACGGTCAGTCGCATTCCACACCCGCGCGACGCGGTCTCGCTCCACCGCACCGACGATGTCGACGTCGCCGATCGCACCATCCGGTCGTTCCGCAACAGCAGTGAGAAAGGCCACGAACCGATCGGCCACCGCAGCAGCCGTCGACGCATCGAACAACGCCGACGCAAATTTGAGTGTGCCGCCGATGCCCGTGGGGTTGCCGTCCTCGTCGTACTGGTCCGAGACGATCATATGCAGATCGAATTGCGCGACTTCGGCATCGGCCTCGACGCCGGACACGGACAGACCGGGAAGTGTGAACTCCGTCTTTTCCAAGTTCTGAAAGGACAAGCCGACCTGGAACAACGGATGACGTGCGGTCGACCTCGCCGGATTGAGTACTTCCACCAGGCGCTCGAAGGGGACGTCCGCGTGTGCAAGCGCACGCACGTCGACCTCGCGGACCTCGGTGAGCAGTTGCCGATAGGAGGACGAGGGCTCGACTTCGGTACGGAAAACCAAGGTGTTGGCAAACATTCCGATCAGATCGTCCAACGCCTCCTCTCCGCGGCCCGCGATCGGCGAGCCGACGGCGATGTCCGTCGAGCCCGACAACCTGGACAACAGTGCCGCCCACGCGGCATGGACCGCCATGAACAACGTCGCGTTCATCCCTCGGGCAAGAGAGCTCAGAGCTGCCTGCACGTCGGCGCCTACTTCGAAATCGACCTTGCCGCCCTCGAACGACTGGACCGCCGGACGGGGGCGATCCGTCGGTAGATCGATCTGGTCCGGCAGGCCGCGTAGTTCCGACTTCCAGAACTCGAGCTGTTGATGGGAGATCGACGTCGGGTCGTCCTCCCGGCCGAGAACCTTCCGCTGCCACAGCGCGAAATCTGCGTATTGCACCGACAGCGGAGCCCACGTCGGAGCGTTCCCCTGGGCACGTGCCGCGTACGCGAGCATCAGATCCCGCGTCAGCGGCGCCATCGATCCGCCGTCGGCCGAGATGTGCTGCACCACCATCGCCAGCACGTACTCCGGCACGGTGCCCGAATCCGACACCCGATAGACGCGCACGCGAATGGGAACCTCGGAGGTGACGTCGAACGACGATGCCGCAAGTTCCTGAACGGCAACGACGACGCGATTCGTAGGCATGTCGACGATCTCGACGTCGACCGACTCGGTGGTCGGCAGGATCCGCTGATACGGACCTTCCGCATCGGAGGGGTAGATGGTTCGGAGGGGCTCGTGCCGGACAGCAATGTCGTCGATCGCGGCGAGCAGCGATGGCACATCGACCTCGCCGGTCAACCGGATGGCAATCGGAATATTGTACGCCGCGGACTGCGGATCGAATCGGTTGAGGAACCACATGCGCTGTTGTGCGAGGGACAGCGGTATCCGCGCAGGCCGCGGGTCCGCACCCAACGCGATACGTCGTGGACCTCCGAATTTGTTCTCCGCAGCAGCTGCAAGCCCGGCAACCGTGGAGTCTTGAAACACTTCTCGGGCACCGAAGGAGATGTCGAGCGCCGCCCCGATACGCGCAGCCAGACGGGTGGCAGAGAGGGAATTGCCGCCCATCTCGAAGAAGTCGTCGTCCTTACCGACCTGCTCGACACCGAGGATTTCTTCGAACACCGCCGTGACGGCGATCTCGGTGTCCGTCTCGGGCGCTCGATACTCCCTGGCGGTGAATGCCGGGTCGGGCAACCGATCGCGATCCAACTTGCCCGCAGGGGTGAGCGGCACGTCGTCGATGATCATGATCGACGACGGGATCATGTGTTTGGGCAGTGAGCGTCGGACGTAAGCGGTAAGGCCCGCCGTATCGAGCGGCTCACCTGAGACAGGTTGTACGTAGGCGACTACGGTGCTCGCTCCGTCCGGACCCCGACGCGTGACAGAAGCGGCGAATCGCACCGACGGATGTGCGGTAAGAGCTGTGTCGATCTCGCCAAGTTCGATCCGGAACCCTCGGATTTTGACTTGTGAATCGTTCCGACCGATGAACAACAACGACCCGTCAGGCGTTCGACGCACGAGGTCGCCAGTTCGGTACATTCTTGAGTTATTGTCTGCAAATGGGTTCGCGACGAACCTCGCTGCTGAGAGCCCGGGCCTCGAACGGTATCCACGGGCAACACCCGCACCTGACAGGTAAAGCTCACCCGCTGCGCCGGTGGGAACCACCCTCAATCGTTGGTCCAGGACATATGCGACCGTGCCCGGTATCGGACCGCCGATGGTTACTGGATCGCCTGGGCCCAGCGCTGAGGAAGTTGTACTGATAATGGTGGTTTCAGTCGGCCCGTACGCATTGAAGAACGCCCTACCGCGCCCCCACCGCTCGACAAGTTCGGGCGCGCAAGTCTCCCCGCCCACGACCACGACCTCCAGTTCGGGAAGGTCCACGTCATCCATTGTCGCTAAGGCGGCAGGTGTCGCGACTGCATGCGTGACGCCCTCGCGCCGAATGAAGCTAGCGAGTTCCGGCCCCCCGTAGACGTCGGTAGGCGCAATCACCATGGCTGCTCCGGCGGTCACCGTTAACAACAATTCGAATATCGACATATCGAAACTCGGCGATGCGAAGTGAAGTGTCCGAGAATTCGATGAAACCCCATAGTGCACGAGCTGTTCACTCGCCAGCCCAGCCAACCCGGTGTGTGTGACAACTACGCCCTTCGGACGTCCGGTCGATCCCGACGTATAGATGATGTAGGCAGGGTTGTCTACACGTAGCAGCGCACGGCGGTCCGACAGAGAGATCTTCTCGTCAGACAGCGCTGCCAGTGATGCCGCGAACTCGGCGTCGTCGAGCACCGACCACCGGCAATCCTGCGGAAGTCGACCCACGAACTCGTTGGTAGTTACTCCGATGCGCGCGCCCGAATCGGACAACATGTGTTGGACGCGGTCGGCGGGATATGTCGGGTCGACTGGAACAAAGGCGGCGCCCGTCTTGGCGACCGCCCACAGCGCGACCACCGAGTCAATCGAGCGGGTGATGGCGATGGCGACGACGTCTTCGGGACCGGCCCCACGTTCGATAAGCAGACGGGCTATCCGCGAGGAACGCCGATCCAGCGCGGCATACGTAAGTCGGCGATCGCCGAAGATCAGCGCGTCGCGTTCCGGACCGATCTCCACTGCCGCTGTCAACAGCTGAGGCAGCAGCGGGGTGGCGTTCCGTGCGCGACGAGGTCGGCGGGAACGTGGTTTGCGGTTCGTCGCTACGGCTTCCGGGCGAGGAGGAGTGCCGTCTAAATTGCGATCGCGACTCATGCTTGCCGAATCTCGTAGTGCATACCTGCCAGTTTCCCCGACGTCGTCCACACGTGGTCAGTTGCCCTTCTGCTTCTCGTGATCGACCCCGCGGCCGAGCTAGCGGTTGTGCCTGCTCGACCGGTCAGTCGAGCCCGTACGACAGTATTCGATGCGATCGGCCGACCCGATGGGTGAGTCACCGCACGGTCATACGAACACCACCGAACATATCGACCGGAGTCCTGGTCACGTTACCGGCGGGTAGCCGCGTTCAGACCGTGCCGAACGGTACCGAGCTCGGAACCACGTTCACGCCGTCCGAGTCATCCGCGTCGCCCGAACCGCTCGCGGCGGTCGGAGCGTCAGTTGCGTCCACGACGATCACCGTCTCGAGGTCCTCGAG
>NZ_JBAWFH010000548.1:0-6922 GCF_049591685.1 Rhodococcus sp. (in: high G+C Gram-positive bacteria)
GGCTCGGAATGACCATGGCAACAGCCGAATCGAACTGACCGAGGAACACCGCGAGCATGGACGGCACGAAGTGCGCTGTGGTGACTCCATGAGACACCACAGCATCGGCGATGTACGCCGGATCACGATGACCGTCGGGTGCGGCGATGGCCAGCGTTGCTCCGGCCTGCAACGGCCAGAAGAACTCCCATACCGACACGTCGAACGTGAAGGGGGTTTTCTGCAGCACGACATCTTCCGCGGTGAGCGGGTAGTCGCGTTGACGCCAGTCGAGATTGGCGACGATGGCCTCGTGCGACACCGCAACACCTTTGGGCCGACCGGTGGATCCGGAGGTGAAGATCACGTAGGCGGTGTTCGCCGGCCGCAAGAGATGCGCATGCTCGTCGACAGCGATGGGCTCCGACGAGTACCCGGACACATCCTCGGAGTCGACGTGAAGAACCTGGGTGCCGCTCGGCAGCGGTGTCTTCTCCGCCTCGGTGGTGAGGACGAGCAACGGCCTCGCGATGTCCAGCACGTACGAGATGCGATCGGCGGGATGATCGGGGTCCAGTGGCACGTATGCGCCGCCCGCCGCGGCGATGGCATACATCGCCACCAGCATCTCGACCGAGCGGGACATCGACAACCCGACGCGAACCTCGGGACCGACACCCGACTCGATCAGTCGACGCGCCAGCCGGTTGACCCGGGCGTCGAACTCGGCGTAGGTCAGCGTGTGCTCTTCGTATCGCAGTGCGACCGCCTCGGGGCTGCGCTCCACCTGCGCCCGAAAACGCGCGGGCAAAGTGTCGAACGAGGAAACAGGCGTCGGCACCGCGGCTTCACCCAGAAGTTCGCGGGCGTCTGCCACCACTTCGGCGACGATCGACTCGAGCCCGCCCTCGGCCGACTCGGCGGCGCCCGGTACGAGCGTGGACAGCGCGAGCGGCACCAGAGCGTCGGCTCCGAGAACCCCGCCCATCGCGGTGTCCAGATTGGTCAACTCTCGGTGGATGTCTCCGTAGGACACCGCTGCGTCACCGAAGATGAGAGCTGTCCTGTCGGCATCGGTGTTGCTGACTCGGGCGACGAGCCCCGGTAGATCGTCGATCGCTGTCGAATGCGAACCGGACCCACCAAAGCTCATCTACTCTTCCTCCCGCTCACCGCACCGAAAATTGCTGCTCGTTCGATTATCCCTGCCGTCACCGACACCCGAGACGTCACCCTGCTTCGGATCGGTCCCCGGTGACCTTGTCGGCCACCTCGATCATCGAGGCCACCGCGGCCGCGTACCCTTGCGCACCCAGCGCAGGCAAGATGCCCGGAACGAGCTGCGACAGCGCCACGGTGATCAACGCTTCGGGCTTGAGCGTGGCGCCCATGGCCTTCGACACCGCATCGAGTTTCGCGCCCAACTGTTCGAAGGTGATGTCGGTGCCATCGTGGCTCAGCACAACCACCGACGGCGCCACCGACGCCGCATGCGACACCAGCGAGGGCAGATCGTCGACCGTCTTCGCCCTGCGCTTCGGCGCGAACGCAGCTCGCTCGGCTTCGGACAGGATGTCGATCGAGCGCAGTGTCACGGACGGATCCTGGGTGATCGCATCGAGGATGCGGAGCAGTCGATCGGCGAATTTCTCCACGGTCGACCGCGTGAAAATCGACGTGGCGTAGTTGAACAGCGCTTTGACATCCTGCAGAGCCCCGGACTCGTCGAACTGCTCGATTGCCGTGAGCTGCAGATCGAACTTCGCCTGATCCTCGTCGGCTGCCAGCGTCGACACCTCGAGGCCGGGCAACGCGAAGGTGCCGCTGACCGCGTTCTGGAACGTCAACATGACCTGGAACAGCGGCGAGTACGCACTCGACCGAGTACGACCCATCTGTTCCACGAGACGTTCGAACGGCACGTCCGCGTGACCGAAGGCGCCGAGGTCGGTGTCCTTGGTCCGCGCCAGCAGGTCGGCGTACGTGATGCCGCCTTCGACGCGGGTGCGCAACACGAGGGTGTTGACGAACATTCCGACCAGATCGTCGAGCGCTTGCTCGCCGCGGCCCGCGGTGGGCGTACCGATGGCGATGTCGTCGGTACCGCTGAGCCGAGCGAGCAGAATTGCGAGCGCACTGTGCACGACCATGAAGACGGTCGCGTTGTGCTCGCGCGCTGTCTTCTCTATCCGTTGCGCGAGCTCCGAGCCGAATTCGAACTCGTACGCCTCGCCGATCGTCGACTGGCGCGGTGGCCGTGGATGGTCCGTCGGCAGGGGCAACAGGTCGGGAAGACCGGCCAGTTCGCGGTTCCAGTACGCCAACTGTGACGCCAAGGCACTGTTCGAATCGTCCTCGCTGCCGAGAACTTCGCGCTGCCAGAGCGTGAAGTCCGCGTACTGGACCGGCAGCGGCTTCCACTGCGGGGCGTCACCTGCTGCCCGTGAGGTGTAGGCCAGCATGACGTCACGGATCAGCGGCCGCATGGAGAAGCCGTCGGCCGTGATGTGGTGCGCAACTAGGGCGAACACGTGATCGTTCTCGCCCAGCGCGAACAACGCCGCGCGAACCGGAACGTCCGTTGTCACGTCGAACCCGTGTCCGAACAGCTCTCCGACGTGGCCGAACACCTCTTCTTCGGTCACTGTGATCGGCGCGAGATCAGGCATGGCGTCGGCCACCGAACCGATGACCTGAACGGGGCCTTCCTGGCTGTCGGGGTACTTGGTACGCAGCACCTCGTGGCGGTCGATCACATCGGCCATCGCTGCGGCGAACGCGGCGACGTCGAGGGCACCCGTGAACCGCACCGCGGCCGGGATGTTGTAGGCCGCCGACGTCGGATCCACCTGGTTGATGGTCCACATCCGCTGCTGTGCGAGGGACAGGGGCACAGAGGCAGGGCGTTCTCGTGCAACGAGGGGCACCTGAGCGCCGCCGCCGACGAGCGGTCCGACCCGCGCTGCCAGTGTGGACACCGTCGACGCCTCGAAGATTGTCCGCACCGGAATGCGCGTGTCCAGAGCAGCCCCCAACCGCGCAACCACCTGCGTCGCGATCAGCGAGTTACCGCCGAGCGAGAAGAAGTCGTCGTCCAATCCGACGCGATCGAGACCGAGCACCTCCGCCAGTGTTCTCGCAACGACTTCCTCGACCGGGTTCGTCGGGGCACGGAATTCGCCGACGACCGTTTCCGGCTCGGGCAGCGCCTTGCGATCGAGCTTGCCGTTGGTGTTCAGCGGCAGAGCATCGAGCACGACGAACACAGACGGAACCATGTACGACGGCAGCGTCTGTGCCAGGGCGGCCTCGATCGCCACCGTGTTCATGACCTCGCTGGGCGCTACGGACGGCACGACGTATGCCACGAGCCGGTCGCCGGTGCGGCCGTCGTTGTGCACGGTGACGGCGGCGTCGCGCACCGATCCCTGAGCTCGCAGCGCCGACTCGATCTCGCCGAGTTCGATGCGGTAGCCGCGGACCTTGACCTGGAAGTCGGCGCGCTCGACGTACTCGAGCTCACCGGACGACGTCCACCGAACGATGTCACCGGTGCGGTACATGCGGGTGCCGACACCGAACACATCGGCCACGAAACGGTCCGCGCTCAGGTCCGGACGGCCGTGGTAACCGCGAGCCAACTGGGCGCCCGCGAGATAGAGCTCACCGCTGACTCCGACCGGAACCGGCTGCAGCCGCGAGTCGAGGACCAAGACCGTGCTGTTCCACTCGGGTCGACCGATCGGAACCACCGAGGCATCTTCTGGCACCACCCTGTGGGAGGTGATGGACACGGCGGCTTCCGTTGGCCCGTACAGGTTGAACAACTCTGCTGTGTTGTTCTCGAGGAACGACTGTGCCGTGGCAGCCGGGAGCGCCTCGCCGATGGCGAGCACTCGGCGAAGCGATTGCGGCAACGAGCCGCCCGAGACCGTGGTCAACATCGACAGCATCGACGGAACGACGTGCAGCGTCGTTACCCGCTGATCTCGCAAAAGCCCCAGCAGGTAGTCGGGATCACGGTGTCCGTCCGGGGTGGCGATGACGACGGATGCTCCGACGGTCAACGCGGACCAGAACTCCCACACCGACAGATCGAACGTGGCAACGGTCTTCAGCAGAACCGAATCCGACGAGTCCATACCGAATGCTGCGTGCTTCCACAGCAATTGGTTGACGATGGCGCCGTGCGGCACGGCGACACCCTTCGGCTTGCCCGTCGACCCCGAGGTGAAGATGACGTAGGCGGTGTCGGTGCTGCGCAGCGGCGAGCGTCGCTCGTCCTGCTCGATCGGCGCCGCGTTGTCGTTTGCGCGTTCCAGATCGGCGAGATCGACCGATCCCGGGACGTCGACACCGTCGGCGGCTGTGGTGACGACGCAGACCGGCTCGGCGATCGCAAGGATGTACTCGGTGCGATCGGCGGGCTGGTCCGGGTCGATCGGCACGTAGGCGCCGCCGGCCTTGGCAATGGCGTACATGCCGACGAGTAGATCGACGGACCGTCGGATCGCGAGACCCACCAGGGACTCCGGTCCGACCCCGCGGTCGATGAGCGACCGGGCGACGCGGTTGACCCGAGCGTCGAACTTCGCGTAAGAGATCGAGTCACCCTCGTACACGAGCGCAGTTCTGTCGGGACCCGTCCGTACCTGCTCGTCGAACAGGTCGACGAGCGTG
This sequence comes from Rhodococcus sp. (in: high G+C Gram-positive bacteria), assembly GCF_049591685.1. Classification (GTDB taxonomy): domain Bacteria; phylum Actinomycetota; class Actinomycetes; order Mycobacteriales; family Mycobacteriaceae; genus Rhodococcoides. The sequence continues at coordinate 4,660 of NZ_JBAWFH010000548.1, forward strand.
AGCGATCCGTCGGTCTCGTGTTTCGTGTCGTTCCAGCCGGTGATCAGCTCACCACGTTCGACGGCGTCGAGAATCTCGATGTCACCGACCGCGACCGCCGGATTCACAACGACCGATTCGAGGACCCGAACGAAGCGCTCGACGATGGCTTCCACGGTGGACCTCTCGAAAAGGTCCGTCGCAAATGTCATGAGAGCTTCGAACCCTGCCGGCGCTCCGGTGTCGTCGTAGTGGTCGGCGAGGATGAGGTGCAGATCGAACTGCGAGGTACCCGAATCCGCGTCGACTGCCGAGACCGTCAGATCTCCGAGTTCGAGCGACGACCGTGCAACGTTTTGGAACGAGAACCCGACCTGGAACAGCGGGTGCCGCGCCGTCGAGCGAGCAGGGTTGAGGACCTCGACGAGTCGTTCGAACGGCACGTCCGCATTGGCGAACGCCTGCAGGTCGGTCTCGCGGGTACGACCCAGCAGGTCGGTGAAGCTCTGTCCACCGTCCACGTCGAGGCGGAACACGAGTGTGTTGACGAACATGCCGACGAGGTTGTCGAGCACTGCCTCGCCGCGACCGGCGATCGGGGTTCCCAGAGCGATGTCCGTCGTGCCGGACAGACGCGCGAGCAGAACCGAGAACGCGGCGTGCACCGCCATGAACACGGTGGCGTTGTGAGTGCGAGCCAATTCCTGAAGTGCGGCATGGGTTTGCGCCGACACCGCGAACTGAACTCGGTCTCCGCGGAAACTCTGGTCGGCGGGCCGTGGCTTGTCGATGGGCAACGCCAACTGATCCGGAAGGTCTGCCAGAGCGGACTTCCAGTAGTCGAGCTGCTTCGCGCCGACCGATGTCGGATCGTCCTCACGTCCGAGAACGTCGCGCTGCCACAGCGCGTAGTCGGCGTACTGCACGGGCAGTGGGACCCACCCCGGCTGGGTACCCGCGACTCGGGCCGCGTAGGCCGTCATGAGATCGGTCGTCATCGGCACCATCGACGAACCATCGGCCGATATGTGGTGAACCACCATCGCGACCACGTACTCGCCGGCACTCACCCGATACAGGGCCACCCGTACAGGCACCTCGGCGGTGACGTCGAAGCGGGTCGCGGCGAGCGCCATCACCCGCTCGGTGACGGAATCGGCGTCGGTGTCCTCCACAACCAAGCGCACACCTGCACGCTCGGACGAAAGGACCTGCTGCACCGGACCCGATTCGGTATCCGGGTACACCGTCCGCAGCGTCTCGTGCCGTGCGACGAGGTCGCCGATGGCCGAAGCGAAGGCGTCCTCGTCCAAGCGGCCGGTCAGCCGCAGCGCCATCGGAATGTTGTACGCCGTCGACGCGCTGTCGAACCTGTTGAGGAACCACATGCGCTGCTGAGCGAGGGACAGCGGCACGTTCCGCGGCCGCTCCCGGGCAACGAGTTCCTTCCGGCCGGCGCCGACCGCGGATTCGACCCGCGCAGCCAGGTCTCCCACGGTCGATGCCTCGAACAGCAGGCGGACGGGTACCGATGCGTCGAGCGCACTGCCCAACCTCGACACCACCTGGGTGGCGATCAGCGAGTTGCCGCCGAGCGCGAAGAAGTCGTCGTCCACACCGATTCGGGCGACCCCGAGGACGTCGGCGAAGACCCCGGCGACGATCTCCTCGATCGGGGTCGTCGGTGCACGGAATTCCACGGCCGCAGTTGCCGGCTCGGGCAACGCCTTTCGGTCCAGCTTGCCGTTGATCGTCAACGGGATCTCGTCCATCGGCACGAACGCCGACGGGACCATGTACTCGGGCACCAACTCGGCCACCCCGGCTCGGACCGCGTCCACATCCGACGCACCCACCACCACATACGCCACCAAACGCTGAGCGCCGGGTGAATCCTCACGCACGATCACCGCAGCCGCGGTGACGCCGTTCTGCGCGGACACAGCGGCCTCGATCTCCCCGAGCTCGATGCGGAAACCGCGAACCTTGACCTGATCGTCGGCACGACCGAGATACACCAATTCCCCAGCATCCGAACCGCCTGCGGCCGAACCGCTTTCGACCCAGCGAGCGACGTCGCCGGTGCGATAAAGCCTCCCCGCACCGAACGGATTCGCCACGAACCGCACCGCCGACAGATCGGCGCGGCCGAGATATCCACGCGCCAACTGACCGCCCGAGACATACAGCTCACCTGCCACACCCACCGGAACGGGCGCCAACCTCGAATCCAGAACATAGACCCCGAGCCCGGAAATAGGGGCACCGATCACCGACGCCGACC
>NZ_JBAWFH010000549.1:0-13943 GCF_049591685.1 Rhodococcus sp. (in: high G+C Gram-positive bacteria)
GCCGCGCACCACGTGGTCGCCGATGCGGCCTTCGCGGTAGTAGTGAGCGTCGGATCCGCAGACGCCCACTGCCGTAATGCGTACGAGTACCTCGTCGGCGGCGGGTACGGGAACGGGGCGTTCTTCGAGTCGGATTTCCTGCGGGCCGCTCAGCACGCTGACCTGCATCGTCTGTGGCACCGGCGAGACATCGGGGGTGGGTGTTGTGTAGATCACACCTGAATGTTAGCTTAATGAGCAGAAGAACACACCATGAGCATTTGCTCATACCGATCGAGGAGTGGTCGTGCCCACACGGGTTCCCGAGGTGCCGGATCCGCAACGTTCGTCGAAGGCGACGGACGATCTGCGGCTTGCCCTCCGCGCCGCGACGATGTACCACCTCGAAGGTTCGACCCAGGCCCAGATAGCCGCGAAGCTCGGCGTCTCACGCCCGACTGCCGGACGGCTCATCGCCCGGGCCCGCACTCAGGGGCTCGTGTCCATCGACATTCACGTACCGGACGAACTGCAGGGCACGGTCCACGCCGACATCGAACGCCAACTCGAGAAGCTCTTCGCGCTCACCGAAGTGCTCGTCGTGTCCGACGTGGTGGACGGCAGCGAAGGCAGTTACGGCTCCCTCGGACGCGCCGCCGCGGCCATCCTCGCGCGCCGCCTCGAACCGCCGGACACCCTGGGCTTCACCTGGGGTCCCGAAACCGTGGCCGTGGCGCAATCGCTCAAGTCACGAGGCGTCAAATGCGCCCAGGTCGTTCAGCTCGACGGATCGATGAGCTCTGCCGACTACCAGACCGGCGTCGAATTCACGCTCGGCCGGTGTGCCCAGCACCTGCAGGCCAAGCCGGTCCGACTCAACGCTCCACTGTATGCCGACCCCGCGACAGTGACAGCGCTGCAACAGGACTCCGTGATTTCGCGCGCCCTCCAGACCGGGGCCGATGCCGAGGTGATGATGTACGGCATCGGCCCCGTTTCCACGTCGACGACGCTGTTCGAGGGCAGCTTCATCGACGCATCCGTCCTCGACGAGCTGCGCGGCCTGGGCGCCGTCGGGGAGATCGGTGGACGGTTCTACGACATCGCCGGCCGCGAAACAGGCGGCTCACTGCCCCCACGAACGGTGTCGGTGAGCCTCGACGCGATCGCAGCGTGCGATAGGGCATTACTGATTTCCGGTGGCAGAAGGAAGCACGAAGCGATTCTCGGCGCACTGCGTGGCGGTTTCGCATCGATCCTGGTGACCGATATCGAGAGCGCGCGTTGGCTTCTCGCGCAAGAACAGGAAGGTAGCAAGTGAAGGTTAAACGGAAGGTGGTTGTCGCGGCTTCGATGGCGACAACCCTGGTGCTGTCCGGATGCGCCGGCGCAGGCTCGTTCGGCGGCGGCGGTGACGGCACCACCATCACCGTCGCGATCGTCTCGAATTCGCAGATGTCCGACGCTATCTCGCTTGCGCCGGCGTTCGAAGCCGAAAATCCCGGGATCAATCTGAAGTTCGTGTCGCTGTCGGAGAACGAGGCGCGCGCGAAGATCACGGCCTCCGTCGCCACCGGTGGTGGCGAATTCGACGTGGTGATGATCAGTAATTTCGAAACACCGCAGTGGGCCGAGAACGGCTGGCTGACCAACCTCTCGGAGTACGCCGACGCCACCCCCGGGTACGACGAGGACGACTTCATTCCCACGCTGAAGGAGTCGCTGTCGTACGAGGGCAGCATGTACTCGGTGCCGTTCTACGGCGAGTCGTCGTTCCTGATGTACCGCAAGGACCTCGTCGAGGCAGCGGGCATCGACATGCCCGAGGAGCCGACCTGGCAGCAGGTTGCCGACGCCGCAGCGAAACTCGACAGCCCCGATGTCTCCGGCATCTGTCTGCGCGGCAAGCCCGGCTGGGGTGAAGTCCTCGCCCCGCTGAACACCGTCATCAATTCCTTTGGTGGCCGCTGGTACGACGAAGACTGGAACGCGCAACTCACCAGCCCGGAAACCGAAGCAGCTGTGCAGTTTTACGTAGACACGGTGCGTGAGCACGGGCAAGCCGGCGCTGCGACAAGCGGTTTCAGTGAGTGCGGTACGCAACTCTCGCAGGGAAACACCGCGATGTGGTACGACGCCACCTCCGCCGTATCGGTACTCGAGGATCCAACGTCGAGCAACGTCGTCGGCAAGATCGGCTACGCCAAGGCGCCGAGCGAGGCCAAGAGCGACAACGGGTGGCTCTACTCCTGGGCCCTCGGTATCCCGACGACAAGCGAAGCGCCGGACGAGGCGTGGAAGTTCGTGTCGTGGATGACGAGCAAGGAGTACCTGAACAAGGTCGGCAACGAACTCGGTTGGGAGCGTGTGCCTCCCGGTAGTCGACTCTCCACCTACGAGATTCCCGAGTACAAGGAAGCGTCGGCGGCCTACGGTCAGGTGACGCTCGATTCCATCAACGGTGCAGATCCCAACAACCCGACGGTCGATCCGGTCCCGTACACCGGAGTGCAGTTTCTGACCATCCCGGAGTTTCAGGACCTGGGAACTCGCGTCAGCCAGCAGATCAGCGCAGCAATTGCAGGACGAATCAGCGTCCCGGACGCGCTCGAGCAAGCGCAGCAGTACGCCGAAGTGGTCGGCAAGACGTACCAGGAGGGCCAGGGATGACCACCACCGATGTGCGATCGACGGAAACCGATTCCGAAGAATTCGTACCCAGACCGCGCACGATCTCGCGAGCCGAAGGTTGGCGTCGCCGCGGACCGCTCCTGCCGGCGATGGTGTTCGCAATCATCGTCACCCAGGTTCCGTTCCTGTTCACGCTGTACTACTCGACGCAGTCGTGGAACCTCGTTCGGCCGGGATCCCGCGAGTTCAACTGGCTCAACAACTACGTCGACGTCTTTCGCGACAGCCAGTTCCGCGAGGTCGCGCTCAACACGGTGATCATGATCGTGGGCACCGTCATCATCTCGGTGATCCTCGGGTTGTTCCTCGCCTTGCTGCTCGATCGTAAGTTCATCGGCCGCAGCCTCATTCGAACGCTGCTGATCACGCCGTTTTTGATCACGCCGGTGGCGGGTGCGCTCATCTGGAAGACCACGATGTTCGACCCGGTGTTCGGGCTGATCAATTTCGTGCTCAGCCCGTTCGGCGTCGACCAGATCGACTGGGTCTCTCGCTTTCCCCTCGCCGCGGTCATGGCCAACCTGATCTGGCAGTGGACGCCGTTCATGATGCTGCTCATCCTGGCCGGGCTTCAGTCGATGCCCAAGGACATTTCGGAGGCAGCTCGCGTCGACGGCGCCGGACCGTTCAAGCTTTTCCGTGAGCTCACACTTCCGCACCTGCGCCGATTCATCGAACTCGGAGCCGTCCTCGGGGCCATCTACCTCGTCAACACCTTCGACGCCGTCTACATGATGACCTCGGGTGGCCCTGGCGTCGCATCGTCGAACCTGCCCTATTACATCTACCAGCGCGCGTTCCTCGGGTTCGACATCGGGCAGGCCGCGGCAATGGGCGTCGTCACCGTCGTCGCCACCATCATCGTCAGCACCCTGGCGCTGAGACTGATCTTCAAGAGCTTCAGTGGAAACGAGGAGGCTGCGTGATGAGTACCGCAACCACGAACAAGAAGAAGAAAAGAGCAGTACCGCAGACGTCGGACGGCGTGACCATCAAGCGCAGGGGCAAGTGGGGTGCCGGTTCGATCTGGTCCTTCGTGGCCTGGGTCGCCGGCCTCGCGTTCTTTTTCCCGGTGCTCTGGATGGTGCTCACCGGTTTCAAGCAGGAAGCCGACGCCTATTCCGACCCACCGAAACTCTTCTTCACCCCGACGCTCGATCAATATCGTGGTGTACTCGAAAGCGGTATCGGCACCACGCTGCTCAATTCTGCATTCGCCACGGTCGTGTCGACTCTTCTGGTTCTGCTGCTGGGTATTCCGGCGGCATTCGCGCTGTCGCTGCGGCCGGTGAAGAAGACGAAAGACGTGCTGTTCTTCTTCATCAGCACCAAGATGCTCCCCGTTGTGGCAGCGATCGTTCCGCTGTACGTCATCGTCGGCGACATCGGCATGCTGGACAACATCTGGACACTGGTGATCCTGTACACCGCGATGAACCTGCCGATCGCAGTATGGATGATGCGTTCGTTCTTTCTCGAGGTACCGAGCGAGCTGCTCGAGGCGGCCAGCATGGACGGGGCTTCGCTGTGGACTTCGGTGCGTGAGGTGATCCTGCCGCTGGTGTCCCCGGGCATTGCCGCGACGTCGCTCATCTGTGTGATCTTCTCGTGGAACGAATTCTTCTTCGCCGTCAACCTGACAGCCGTTCAGGCACAGACGATTCCGGTGTATCTGGTCGGCTTCATCACCGGTCAGGGCCTGTACTGGGCCCAGCTCTCCGCCGCTGCGACGTTCGCAGCACTCCCCGTCGTCCTTGCCGGATGGTTCGCGCAGAACAAGCTCGTGCGCGGTCTGTCCTTCGGCGCCATCAAATAGAATTCAGGAGCTCGAAATGGCTGCAATCACGTACAAGAAGGCATCCTGCGTCTACGAAGGTGCCGACAAGCTCGCCGTCGATTCACTCGACCTCGACATCGCGGACGGCGAGTTCGTCGTTCTCGTCGGACCCTCCGGATCCGGCAAGTCCACTGCGCTGCGCATGCTGGCCGGTCTGGAGGAGATCGACGGCGGCGCCATCGAAATCGGTGGCAAGAACATGGTCGGGGTTCCGTCGAAGGACCGCGACATCGCGATGGTCTTCCAGAACTACGCGCTGTACCCCAACAAGACCGTTGGGGAGAACATGGGCTTCGCGCTCAAGATGCGCGGCGTCCCGCTCGAGGAGCGCAAACAGAAGGTCGCCGAGGCCGCGAAGATCCTCGACCTCACCGAATACCTCGATCGCAAACCCGGCAAGCTCTCGGGCGGTCAACGGCAGCGAGTTGCCATGGGACGGGCCATCGTCCGTGAACCGCAGGTGTTCTGTATGGACGAGCCGCTGTCCAACCTCGACGCCAAACTCCGGGTTCAGACGCGTACGCAGATTGCGGCGTTGCAGCGCAGACTCGGTACGACGACCGTCTACGTCACCCACGACCAGGTCGAGGCGATGACCATGGGCGATCGCGTCGCAGTTCTGCGCGGCGGCAAACTGCAACAGTTCGCCTCGCCGACAGACCTGTACGACAACCCCGTCAATGCGTTCGTCGCCGGCTTCATCGGTTCTCCCGCAATGAATCTGATGACGGTTCCGATCGGATCCGGCGGGGTGCAGATCGGCAACACACTGCTCCCGCTCGAACGCGACGCACTGACCAAGCTTGCGAGCGCGGGGCTCGACACCGTCACCGTCGGACTGCGCCCCGAGCAGCTGGGCATCGGGCACGGTGAGGGGTTCGCCGCACAGGTCGACCTCATCGAAGAACTCGGCAGCGAATCGTACGTGTACGCCCACCTCGACGACCCGAAGGTCAAGGGTCTCGACGGCGGACCCGTCGCCCTCGTCGCCAAGTCGGCCGTACGCGCACCCGCCCGCATCGGCGAAAGCATCAGCCTCGCCAAGCTCGACGGTTCGGTGCACCTGTTCCACCCCGAATCGGGCGACCGAATCTAGCGCTTGTGGCTCATTCGTGCTTTCGCCTGGCGAGCAGGCCCAGCAATAGCGCTGCTCCCCAGAGCACGAACAGCCCGTCGAAGAACAGATGCCCGATTTTTACCTCACGTCCCTCCGAGGACGCGATCAGTCCGATGACGGCGCCGACGAACGACAGCCCACCCCACACGAGAAGTAGGGCCGCGCCTGCCCAGGAGACGGCCAAGATGGTCCTGCGCAGCGGCACGCGACCGAGGTGGGCCAGCAACGGCAGTACGGCCGCAGCCAACTTGAAGGCAGTGAGGCCGAGCAGGACCGAGCGTGCCGTGGCGGGTTCGGCGTCGACCCAGTCGGTAGCCCAGGCGCCGACTGTTCCCAACAGCCATCGTCCGCCGGCTGCCCAGTATCCGGAGAACGCGGCGTGCACGACGCCGACGACGCAGGCGGCGACGAAACAGCGGGTAGCTCTGCGAGACCCGATCGTTGCAGGCGACCCGGTCGTTCCAGCGGACATGTCATCAAGCCTCTCGCAGCGGGGTGCGGTATCGACGCGATCAGTATGGGTCCGCACTTCCTTGCCTGCACCCTCGATCGGGGGTAGCGAGGAGTTTGCGCAGTGCCCTACCGTCGGCAGTGATGGGTATCACACGGCGCTGTACGCCCACGGACGGAACGATTCGAGCTTTCAGGAGGGCACATGGCCGGGACCGCGCACACGGCATTCAGGGCTGCACGTGATGTATTGCTCGATGCCTACGGCGAGTACGACACTGCCCTCGACACGTTTCGGTGGCCGACGCTCGGCGAAAAGTTCAACTGGGCGATCGACTGGTTCGATGAGTTCGCTCGAGGCAACGAGGCGACCGCGCTGTGGATCGTCGAAGAAGACGGCTCCGAAGGCAAGTACAGCTTCGACGACATGACCTCTCGATCCGATCAGGTCGCTCGCTGGCTCGAGCAGCAGGGCATCGGTCGGGGCGACTCGGTGATTCTGATGCTGGGAAACCAGGTCGAGTTGTGGGAGTCGATGCTCGCGGTGATGAAGCTCGGCGCTGTGCTGATGCCGACCACCACGGCGATCGGGTCCGTGGACCTCGCCGACCGGCTTGATCGCGGCCAGGCGAAGGCCGTCATCGTCAATCCGGTGGATGCACCGAAGTTCGACGAGGTTCCCGGCGATTACCTGAAGATCGCCGTCGGCGATGTCTCGGGCTGGGTCGACTTCTCCGGGGCGTACGAGGTGCGCAATCCGCAGCCGTTCGAGACGGTGACCGCCCCGGACGACCGACTGCTCCTCTACTTCACCTCGGGAACCACGAGCAAGCCGAAACTCGTCGAACACACGCAGGTGTCGTACCCCGTCGGGCACCTCACCACCATGTACTTTCTCGGCCTTCGGCCCGGCGACATCCACCTCAACATCAGCTCGCCCGGTTGGGCGAAGCACGCATGGAGTTGCTTCTTCGCGCCGTGGATCGCCGAGGCGACGATCTTCATCTACAACTACACGCGGTTCGACGCCACAGCGCTGCTCGAGCAAATCCGGCGGGCCGAGGTGACGACCTTCTGTGCACCTCCGACGGTGTGGCGCATGCTCATTCAGGCCGACATCACCGGCGGCAAGGGTGCGCTGCGGGAAGCGATCGGCGCGGGGGAGCCCCTGAACCCCGAGGTGATCTCTCACGTTCAGAAGCAGTGGGGTCTCAACATTCGCGACGGGTTCGGCCAGACCGAAACCACTGCGCTGGTTGCCAATACGCCGGGTGCAAAGCTGAAGTTCGGCTCGATGGGGCGTCCCCTGCCCGGCGTGCCGGTGGTCATCGTCGACCCGGTGACGGGCGAGGAGGCCGACGAGGGCGAAATCTGCCTCGACCTGACCACGCGCCCGTACAACTTGATGACCGGATACCTCGACAACCCGGCGCGCAACGACGAGGTCATGTCGGGCGGCTACTACCACACCGGTGACGTCGCATCGCGCGACGAGAACGGCTACATCACCTACGTCGGCCGCACCGACGACGTGTTCAAGGCATCCGACTACAAGGTTTCGCCGTTCGAGCTCGAGAGCGTCCTGATCGAGCATCCCGCGGTGGCCGAGGCGGCAGTCGTCCCCGCACCCGACGCGACGCGCCTCGCGGTTCCCAAAGCGTACGTTGCGTTGGCGGCGGGCTGGGAACCCAATGAGGACACGGCATTCGAGATCCTGAAGTACGCGCGCGAACACTTGGCGCCGTACCTGCGAATCCGCCGCATCGAGTTCTTCGAACTACCCAAGACGATCTCCGGCAAGATCCGCCGAGTCGAACTGCGTGCCCGCGAGGACTCCGGCGAAGTGTTGTCGGGGGAGTGGCGCGACGACCAGTTCGCGAACCTCAAGTAGCTCTTTCGGCGGGTGAGTGCCGATCCAGGAACGGAGACACGACCGCGAGAATCTCGGTACTCGCCGCGGGGGTCGTCGAGTGGTCGAACCCGTCGATGAGGTGAAATTCCGCGCCCGGTACCAACGCTGCAGCAGCTCGGCCGTCTGCCAACCGGGTGCGGTCCTCGGACCCGACGTAGAACAGGCTGGGCACATCGATGTCACGAAGATCGTCGTCGGACAAGCCGGGCTCGATGTCGGACGCCCGGAGGTACGCGGCCATTGCGTCGGAGTCGTTGGCGGCGAACACCGCTCGCGTTGCCGCGTCCACCGGGAACAGTCGGTGGCTGTTCCACTCGTCGAGGAAACCGTTCATGCCGCGTTCGGCCAACACGTCCGCGCATCCGGGAAAGAACAGTCGATCGAACGCGCCCTTCTGCGAACCGTGGGAGCCGCCGCCGACGACGAGGCTCGACACGCGGGATGTGGTGCTCGCTGCCAGCGTCAGTCCTGCGCGTCCCCCGAACGAGTATCCCCAGTAGTCGGCTCGCTCGACCCCCACGGCGTCCAGCACCGCGATCAGATCTTCGACCATGGTGCCCATGGCGTAGGAGGCGACATCGTGCGGCTTGTCGCTGCGGCCGTGACCGCGCATGTCCACCAGAACGAGTTGCCGCGACGAACGCAACGCCTTCAGATACCCGAACGTTCGCCAGATCGTGTGCGTCAGGAGACTGCCGTGCACGAGCAGCAGCGGCGGTCCCGAACCCACGACCTGGTACGCGATCCGGACGCCGTCGGAGGGGTTGGTTGCCAAGTCCACGCTTCCATCATGGTGCATCCGGTTCCGCACCGAGGTCGACCCACCGCGTCGGGTCGAGATCGCGCAGGAAGGGCAGGTCGTGGCTGACGACGACGAGGGCACCTCGGTAACTCGACAACGCCCCGGTCAGGTGCTTCTTGCTTGCCAGGTCGAGGTTGTTGGTCGGCTCGTCGAGCAACAGCAATCGGGGCGACGGCTCGGCGAGCAGAATTCGCGCCAGCGCAGCTCGAAGCCGTTCACCCCCGGACAGTGTCGACACCACGGCGTCGGCGTCGGCGCCCCGGAACAGAAACCTGGCGAGCTGCGCCCTGATTCGTTCGTTCGTCGCGTGCTCGGCAACATCGGCCACATTCTGCGCGACGGTGCGTGACTCGTCGAACACGTCGAGACGCTGCGGTAGGTAACGCCACGGCACGACCGGTTGCGCTGCGTCGATTGTGCGAAGCAGGGTGGTTTTTCCGCTGCCGTTCGGCCCGATCAGAGCGATCCGCTCGGGCCCCACGATCTCGATGTCGTCCGTGACGACGATCCGCTGTCCTGCATAAACCTCCGTCGCCGGCAGATCGACGCGTATCTCCCGGTCGTCGCGAAGACGCTCCTCGGCGGCTGCGAGAACGGCCTGCGCGTCGTCCACCTTGTCGAGGTGGTTGTTGCGCAACTTCCCCGCCGACACCTGCGCGGACCGTTTGCGCATCCCCATGACGATTTTCGGCTCGCGCTTCTGGTCCTCCATCTTTTTGCCGTACCGAAGCCTTCGGTCCAGTTTGGTTCTGGTGTCGGCCAATTCCCGTTCCTGTTTGCGCACGTCGTTCTTCGCGTCGTGCACTGCGGCGAGAGCAGCCTCCTGCTCGGCATCGACGACGCCGCGGTAGTGGGCGTAGTTGCCGCCGAACATTCGCAGTCGCGTGGGACCGACGCGTTCGGCGCGCAGTTCGGCGGTGTGGTCCATGGCATCGAGCAGATCGAGATCATGACTGACCACGATTGCGACCCCGGTGAAGCCCGCGATTGCCTGATGGAGCCGGCGGCGTGCCTGCAGATCCAGGTTGTTGGTCGGCTCGTCGAGGAGAAGGACATCGGGTTCCGCGACGAGTTCCGCGGTGAGCGCGAGAAGCATCGACTCGCCACCGGACAGGGTGCCGACGATGTTGTCGAAGTCTTCGGTGCGGGACACGATATGCCCCAGCCCCAGCTTGTCCAACAGTGCGACGGCACGTTCCTCGGCGTCCCATCCCGTTCCGGCGAGGGCAAAGTCATCTTCGGACCCCTCACCGATTTCGATGCGTTGCAACGATTCTCGCAACTCGCGCAACCGGAGAATCTCGTCGACCCGCCGACCGGGCCGTAGCGCGATGTCCTGGGGGAGGTATCCGATGACGCCGGAAGTGCCGATGGACCCTCGCTGCGGCGTCAGCTCACCGGTGATCAGTTTCAGCAGCGTGGACTTGCCTGCTCCGTTGTTGCCCACCAAACCCGTTGTGCCCAAGGGGAATACGGCGTCGAGCTTGTCGAACACGACGTCACCGTCGGGCCAGAAGAAGAGAACGTCGGACAGACGCAGAGATGACGAAGTAGACATGATTGCTCCAGAAGTTGTGTGCGCGCTGAGTGCGATCACGCAGAATGCGTGACGCGAGCGGAACGAACTTCTACAGGAGCAACGGCCTCTCCGAATCTGTTGGCAACAAGGCAACAGTAAATTTAGACCGGCATCGAGCGTGGTGCAACCCCGAGCTTCTCCACAGGGTCAGGCATGATCGGTGCGTGCGCACATCGAAGAAGACGGCTTCTGCCCCTGTCGCAGTCACGGCCCTGCTCGCAGTGACAGCCCTCGTGCTCGCGGGATGCGCGGACGACGGCCCGCCGCAGCCCGAGACCACGGCCCAGCAGTTCGTCGACGCGATCAACAGCGGAGCGGCAGACGCCGCTGCAGCGCTCACCACCGACCCGGTGGCGGCGTCGGCAGCATTGACGAAGCTCTACGACGGACTGAGCGCAGGAGGAAGCGTCACCGCAACTCCCGACTACACCGTGGAGTCCGCGTCGGACGAGGGCGGCGCGGTGACGCTCGACGCCACCTGGCGGTTCTCGACGACCAAGGACGGCACCGAGGAGCCGGACGGCGAGCCGAAACAGTGGCAGTACGACACGAACGCCACCGCCATCGAGACCGATCAGGGTTGGCGCATCGAGTGGAACCCCGAGGTGCTCGCTCCCGGCCTGACCGTCGACGGCACCGTTCGCTACACCGCCACCGATGCGCTCGTCACTCCCAAGGTGTTCGACCGGGCAGGGGCCGAGCTGATGTCGCAACAAATCGTCACCCTGGTGAACGTGGATTCCACCGCCGACGCCGCCGCCGTCGCGTCCTACATCACGCCGATCGTTCCGGGTATCACGGCCGAGTCTATCGCCGCCAATCAGGCTGCAGCGCAGGGTAACTCGACGACGGTTGTCACCCTTCGGCAATCGGACCTCGATCTGATCGCGGCGCCGCTCGCTGCTCTCCCGGGCGTCACCCTGGCTCCGCAGACGCGCTTGCTGACGACCGATCGCGCGCTCGGCTCGCCCGCGCTGGCCGGCGTCTCCGAACTCTGGCAGCAGCAACTCGACGACAGCAAGGGGTGGGCGATCCAATCAGTCGGCGTCGACGGTGCAATCGGTCAGCTGGAAGGAGTCGACGCGAACCGCGCCCCCGACATCGCCACCACCCTCGACTCCGCGCTGCAGATCAAAGCCGAGAACGCGCTGGCTTCGCTGCCGCAACAGGCGGCCATCGTCGCGCTACAACCGTCGACGGGTGAGGTGTTGGCGGTCGCCCAGAACGCCGTCGCCGACGCCGAAGGCCCCATCGCGCTGACCGGGCTCTACCCACCGGGCTCGACGTTCAAGACCGTCACCACCTCGGCAGCGCTCGAAGCGGGCATCGCGACACCCGACACGATCCTTCCGTGCCCCGGCACCGAGAACATCGAGGGTCGTCAAATTCCCAACGACGACAACTTCGACCTCGGCGCCGTCCCGCTGCACACCGCGTTCGCGCGCAGCTGCAACACCACGATGGGACGACTGGGCGCAGGGCTGCCGGCGGATGCACTGCAGCAGAACGCGTTGCGGTACGGCCTCGGCGTGGACTACGTGACGCCCGGGCTGACCACCGTCACCGGCAACGTGCCCGTCGCGGACACCCCGGCGCAGCGCGTCGAGTGGGCCATCGGCCAGGGGCAGGTGACGGCGTCCCCGTTCGGGATGGCGCTGGTGGCGTCGTCGATCGCGAGTGGGTCGCTGAAGGCGCCGACGCTGATCAGCGGGCAACCCGGCACCGCCGACGTGTCGACGCAGCCGCTGAACCCGCAGGTGACCGCGCAGCTCGAAACGATGATGCGCGAGACGGTGACGGCCGGAACCGCCACCCAGCTGCAGGACATTCCCGGGCTACTGGGTAAGACCGGTACCGCCGAGTTCGGGCAGCAGAACGAGGGGGCTCACGGTTGGTTCGTCGGCATCGAGGGAGACCTCGCCTTCGCCGTGTTCGTCGCAGGCGGCCAGAGTTCTGCGCCCGCCCTCGAGGCAGCGGGACGCTTCCTGCGCTAGTTCGGCGCCGTGCACCGTGGCGCAATCGTGACCGTAGCGTGTGAATACCGTGCTTGTTACTTGTGTGACTGCAGGGAATATTGTGACTCATGAGTTCTGTGAGAATCCCGGTGGTGGGCCGGGTCCGTGGCCGCTACGTCGTGGTCGCCGTGGGAGCAAGCCTGGTCGTGACGACGACCGCGGCACTGTGGACGCTCGACGCTCCGCCCAGTGAGGCGGAACAAGCGGTCGAGACGTTCGTCGCAGCACTCAACGACCACGACGTGCAGGCCGCCGCCGCCCTGACGACCTACCCCAACGCTGCGGCCGCGAGCCTGTCGCAGATGTTCGACGGTTTGGCGGCCGACGGCGCGTCCACCGGGGACTTCGAGGTCGCCCAGTTCATCGACCTGTCAGCCGACTCCGGTTTCTTCAATCTCGAATCCGGCTGGAACTTCGGCGAGGGCAAGGACTGGCAGTACGAGACCCGCGGCACCGCGAAGAAGCTGAGTGTGGGGTGGCGCATCGCGTGGGAGCCCGACGTCCTCGCGCCCGACATGCCGCCGGGAGGCGCTGTGCGCTACGTACGCACCGATGCACCGCCGCCGCTCGTGTTCGACTCGGCGCACAACGTGCTGATGAACGAGCGCACCATCAACGCGATTCTGCTCGATCCCGCGCAGATGCCCGACCCAGCAGCATCCGCGGCCCAGCTCGCGGACGTCATCGACGTCGTCGCACCGCTCATCACGGCCGACACGTTGCTATCCGATCTGGCCGCATCGCCCGGCAGCTCGGTGCTCGCCGTCAACCTCCGCGACGACGATTTCGCGGTACTCGAAGACGACCTGCGGGCCATCCCCGGCGTGGTCGTCACCCAGACACCGAAGCTGATCGCAGGGGACCGACGGATCACCTCGCCGCTGCTCGACTCACTGCGCAATGCCTGGCAGGCAAACCGCGACGCCACCTCGGGATGGGCCGTCGACGTCATCGGACCGGACGGGGCTCTGACGCGGCAGGCCGGATTCCAGGGTCCGGGAGGCCCCGACCTGCAGGCGACGCTCGATCCGCGAGTGCAGCTCGCAGCCGAGGAAGCCGTCGTCAGCGTCGGTACGTCCGCGTCGATCGTGGCCATCGCCCCGTCCACCGGCGCCATCGTCGCGGCGGCGCAGAACAGTTACGCCAACGAGCAGGGACAGATCGCGTTCTCCGGAATGTATCCGGCCGGTTCGGCAGCCGATCTGCTGGCCGTAGATGGCTTGGACGCAGCCAACCTGGGACTGGGCATCAACTACTCCATGCCCGGACTCGACGCGTTCACCGGTCAGCTTCCGTCGGCGAACGCTGCGATCGACCGCATACGCACCGTGGGGAACGAGACGTCCCAGGTGGCCGTCACACCGTTCGGCCTCGCGCAGATGGGAGCGGCCATTGCTCGGGGGAACGCGCCACTCCCGTCGATTGTCGCCGGGCACACCGCCGTTGCAGACAAGGACGCTGGCAGCATTCCGCCCGCGGCGCTCGCGGAGCTCCGCGAGAAGCTGGCGAATTCCACTCGTGACGAAGGCCTGGATGCCTACGACGGATTGACGGGCTACGC
>NZ_JBAWFH010000550.1:0-5003 GCF_049591685.1 Rhodococcus sp. (in: high G+C Gram-positive bacteria)
CTGGAAAACTACTGCGTCGTGCTAAACCAAGTCGGCCACAACCATGCTATGGCAGAGAGCGCCGCAAACCGGTCGGCAACGACGACGCCCCAACCACCACCTCATCCTTCCTTTGCGCCAGGTTGCACTGTTACGCTGCATCACTCAGCCGGCGGGACCGGTATAGGACTGCAGGACTATGCGTTCGGTATCGCGGACGCAGTAGGAATTCCCATACCCGACGGCGACACCGACAACCTTCGGCGAGCCGGTGCGGTGTGGCGGGACCTGAGTACCGACACGCAACTAGGCAATGTCGTCGGCCATCTCACATCGGCGGGGGATCTGTTCTTCGACATTCAGTCGGCTGAGACCGATCTGATTCTCGACGACATAGACGATTTACGCACGACCTTTCAGGCCATTCAATTCGCCTGTGGTGAGCTAGCCGATTCCTGTGAAGACTATGCCGCGAATATAGTCGAGCTCCGAGCACAGTTGTCCGGGATGTTGGAGGACCTCGCAGAAGAGCTTGCCATCACCGCGGCGGTTTCGATTGCAGCGGCGTTCATCAGCTTCGGAGCATCGGCGGCCGTCGGCACCGCGAAATCAGCTGCGTCGATCAATAAATACGGAAAACTGATTCGCAACGGCATCGCAGCGTGGTCCGCGTCGAAGAACATCAGCCGAGGCGTTCGGGTCGGAGCCGACCTCGGTGTGGTTCAGCGGGTGCTACTGCGGCTGAGGGCGATCGGCCAGAACATTGTCGATGTCGTTCGTCGGACACCGCCGAAGCGGAACATAGACGAGCTGTTCGCCAACGGTAACAAGCCGAAGGCGTCCGACTTGGAGAGGTACGCGCAGTCCGAAGGATGGACCAAAATACAGACCGCCAACGGGCCACCCAAGTACATCGACGAGAATGGTGTGACACGTTTAACGATCAAGAGCGGCACGGACCGAGCACCCGGAAGCGGAGGCCCCCACGTCGAGATCAGGAACGCCGATGGTCAACGAGTCGACCCGTTCGGCAACGAAGTGACGCGCAGAAGCCCAGGTAATCACACTCCGATCGAATGGGACATGCCATGAACAATGACTACTCGCAGCTGAAGGGGCTGGCCGACGTGTATCTGGAGGACAGCTACGTGCTGTCCATATTGGAGGCTCCCGGTGAGCTTGCTTTCGCACTAGATGCCGTGCTGACGCCAGAGAGCCCGCGCTATCAGCCTCCGAAGCCGGACGAGCAGTACTGCTACGCCCTGGGGAGGCTTGTGTTCGCTCAGGTAACCGCGAGCACGTGGGTATACAGGTCGACCCAGCAGTACACGGACGCAGCGGGCGACGTGGACTTGGGCAACATCGATTTTCTCTCCTTCGATCAAGGCGTGTATGTCGCGGAGGGCGACTGGGGACGTGTGGAGATCCATTCAGCGACGGAACCGCGGTTCGTCTACGACTGAATCCGTCGCTCGAACTGAATCCGTTGCTCGACAACATGACAGCGACGCCTCTCGGCCGAACGGCTGTTTCACTCTCGGGCCGCGCTCTGCCGCTATTGACTGCCAGTCCGCGGATCCGGTCGACGTAATGCGGAAAGTGCTGGACTTGCGTTCACATGGCCGACGCACTCACCAACGACGAGGTTCGCACGTTCAACCGCGTGCGGTCGGCGCGGAACAAGTCCACGGAGTACTCCACGGGCCTGCCGAGTTGGTCGTAGCCGGTGCGTTCGAGCTTGAGGACGGCAGTGCCTTCGGGTTGCCGGAGCAGCGCGCCGGCGGGAGCAGAGAGCGTCGCCAGTTCGATCGATTCGTCGGCCATGCAGACTGAAATTCCCAGCCGGGTGCGTAGCGCTTCGTAGACGGAGTTCAGTGGTGTCTCCAACACTCGCCCGCAGATGCTGCCGCTGAGGTACATCTGTTCGAGCGACAGGGTGTCGCCGTCGGCGAACCGCAAACGCAGAAGCGAGACCACGGGTCCGTCACCGAGAACGCGGGCAGCGTCGGGCGACGGCGTGGCCATTCTGGCCGAGATGACTTTCGTGCCGTCGCGAAAACCCTGCTCGTGCAACATCTGTGGAACACCCTTGACGGTGTTCAGGCTGCGCAGTAGCCGTCGACTCTGACAGACCGACAGCGCGCTCTCCGGTGACGGCGAGCCCGGTGACACCGCGGTTAGGTACGCACCACCGGCTCTGCCCTTCATCCGGCGAATCACGCCGTCGCGTTCGAGCAGGTCCATTGCTTTGCGCACCGTTGTCCGCGAGGTTCCGAGCCGCTCGGCGAGTTCGCGCTCGGGTGGTAGGCGCGGCACCGATCGTTGCTCGAGCTCGCCTACCAAGCGAAGCAGGGCGGCATGGGTTTGCTCCATCATCAGCACGGGCGCACCTCCAAGTTCATTGTTCAATCAATCTAGCCCTGATGACGCCCTCGAACTACCGCCCTACCTGCTGATTTACGCACGATTAACACCGCGGGTGTCCTATAGGGCTCCGCTCCCGCGAGGCGTTACACGCAGTTCACACACGACGAACAAAACCAGAAATGGTCTACGCGCATCTTTACCCGTGTGCGGAAAGTGATGCCCAACTATCACTTCGCACACACCGGCGCCGAAGGCGCACAACAGAAGGGTGAACCACTGTGGAAGATTCCCGGTCGGCCCGCGCCGCACTCGGCGTGGAGCTCGCCCGCTCGGCGGGTGAGATCGCCCGCCGCTGGTTCGACACCTCGGCCCTCGCGGTCGAGTCGAAACAGGACGGTTCCCCTGTTACGCAGGCGGATCGCGAGATCGAGCAGTACATCAGGGCCCAGGTCGCCGAGCACTACCCCGACGATAGCTTCCTCGGCGAGGAGTTCGGCGAAACCACCGGAACCTCGCAGTACCGCTGGATCGTCGACCCGATCGACGGCACCAAGTCCTTCGTCCACGGGGTTCCGCTGTACGCCAACCTGATCGCCCTCGAAGAAGACGGCACCATCGTCGCGGGCGTGATCAACCTGCCCAGCGCGGATGTCCTCATGCACGCCGAACGCGGCAAGGGATGCTGGAAGAACGGCAAGCAAGTTCATGTTTCGGACAAGACTGAACTCGACGGCGCCTACGTCATGGCCACCTGGCTCGAAGACTGGCATTCCGATTCCATCGTCGATCTCCAGTCTGCGGGCGCCGTCATCCGAACCTGGGGCGACGCCTACGGCTACATGATGGTCGCGAGCGGCCAGGCCGAAGCGATCGTCGACTACACCACGCAGGCATACGATCTCGCCCCCATGCCGGTCATCATCGAAGAGGCCGGCGGCATGTTCACCTCGCTCGACGGAGCGCGAGACTTCAACGGCGGCAACGGCATCGCCTCCAACGGCGCCGTGCACGACTCGGTTGTCAAAATAGTCAACCAAGGATGACGCACATGAAAGAGTACATTCGCGGCCTGAGCCGGAAGAGCATCATGACGTTCTTCGGCAGCATCTACGCTCTCGCTCTGCTCTTCGCTCTGTTCCCTCCGCTCTACAGGTGGAGCAGCGGAATTCGGTTCGAAATCCTCGGCATTCCGTTCGCCATCATGTACTGGCTGATCAACGGAGTCGTTCTCGGTCTGACCCTCTGGGGCCTCTACATCGTCGAGGACATCCGCGGCGAACTCGACGAGGACCTCCTCCCCGCCACCGCACCCCTCACTGGAGAATGACATGTTGATCATGCTGGGAATGCTCGGCGTCTTCTACGCCATCGTCATCTTCATTCTCTACACCACCCAACAGAAGTCGTCGCCGACGTTCGACGAGTACTCCGTCGGCGGCCGCTCCTACGGCCCCTGGTACGTCGCAATGAGCTACGTCAACTCGTGGTGGCCCGGATCGGTGTTCATCGCGTTCTTCAGAATCGCCAGCGGCGCCGGTGTGTTCGGCCTCTATGGCCTCGCCTACTCCAGCCTCGGCGTCGCAATGATGTACTTCATGGCCACCCGCGCCTGGCGCTGGGGCGCGAAGTACAACCTTCGCTCACAACCCGACCTGCTCGGCCTGCGCTTCAACTCGCGCGGCACCAAGGTCGTCGCCAGCCTAATCGGTATCGTCTCGCTCTTCCCGTGGGTCGTGCTCGGCATGCAGGCACTCGGTGAGGTCTTCCAGATCGCCAGCGCCGGAGCCTGGTCCGTCACCACGTGCCTCTTCATCGGCCTCGCCGTCATCGTCATCCGCCAGTACTGGACCGTCAAGATGGGCATGCGCGGCCTGATCATGACCGACATGTTCCAGGGCCTCGTCGCCTACGTCTTCTCCGCCGCACTGTGCTTGATCCTGCTCTCCGGTGTCGCCGGCGGCCCGATCAGCTTCGCCGCCCTCGGTGACGTCGCCGACGAGTACCTCCGCGTCCCCGGCGACGGCGACGCCTACGGCCCGTTCTACCTCTTCGCCCTCATCTTCACCGGCGTCGTCGGCTCGCTCTGCTGGCCGACGAGCTTCCAGCGCATCTACACCGCGTCGAGCGTGCGGGCCGTCAAGTCCGGCACCATCCGCACGGTCCTGATCTCCGGCGTCTTCTACTCCCTGCTCATGCTCGTCGGTATCGCCAGCACGGTCATGCCCGACGTCGTCGCATCGCCCCAGACCGGCTGGTTCACCATCGCGGAAAGCTACGGCGGAACGTGGTTGCTCGGACTCGCCGCCACCATGGTGTTCGCCGCATCCATGGGCCACATCGACGGAAGCGTCCAGGTCTGCGGCCTGCAGATCGCCAACGACCTCGTCAACTCCGACAAGCGCAAGCTCACCGACAGCCAGCTCACCAAGGTCGCGAAGATCAGCATACTCGGCTTCATGGCCGCCGCAGCCGTCGTCGCCTACGCCACGTTCAACATGACGCGCCTGCAACTCCTCGCCCAGATCTCGTACCAGGGCGTCGTGCAGCTCGCCATCCCGCTGTTCCTCGGCGTCTTCTGGCGCGGCGGCAACGGCAACGGTGCGGTCGCAGGCATGGTCTCCGGCTTCACCGTCGCCCTCGTGCTCACCGCGATCTTC